>NZ_JAOZPV010000001.1:61672-78897 GCF_029932565.1 Hydrogenimonas sp. | reverse complement strand
CTCACTTTTTAAAACAGGCACGCTCCAGATAGATGATCGCCTCCCTGAATGGAAAGGCTTCCTGGCATTGCAGATATTCGACGATATTTCTGTCATGCATCCTACCGGATGCCTGCAGGCAATCGATAAAATAACTTTTTTCATCCTCCTGTGCCATGCCGTCGGGAAGCAATAGATCCTCCTCTTTCACGACATGACGTCTGTAGAAATTCAGCAGCAGCCAGAATGCGAGCGCCGGTTCACTGTAACGGTTTAAAATCTCTTTCGAAAAATCCTCAAAATCTTTGTAGCCGCTTTGGACAAAGAGGTCGGCGATCAGGTCGATCATCGCGTTCAGATGACGCATGGGCACCGAATAGAGTATGAGCCTTCCCGCTCTTTTTCCGTGGGTGTATTCGGCTCCGAGGTAGAGGCGCACGCCACGCTCCACCTCGTCGGCGAAGAGTTTGGTACGGATGCCGACCAGCCCGATGTCGGCGAAGGCGTGACGGGCGCACCCTTTCAGGCAGCCGCTGAAACCGATGGATATCCCACGTTCGCGGATCTTTTCGGCAGCGATGTTACCGCTGGCGCCCTTCGTATCCATCAGCGAATAGACGCAGTATTTCGATCCGGTGCACGCCACGATACCGTCGTACCTCTCTTCCGCATATTGGAACGCGGTCTCTTCAGGCAGGTTTGGAATGTAAAAATTCTGGTCGCAGCCTATACGGATCTCTCCGATGCCGTAACGGCCGCAGAGATCGAACATCTCTTCGAAATGGTGATCGTCCGTTTCTCCGAAACGCGTCGTGTACCGGTGGGCGTAAAGGCCGTTTTTCAATCGCTTTTTTCGGCCGTTTCCGCTTTTGCGAATCCGCAGTTCCCCGGCATGTTTGGGATCTCTGCCGTACAGTTCGGCGATTTTTCCGCGCAGCGCATCGATACCGATCCGGTCGATCATATGGAAAAGCCTCGCCCGCGAACGGCTCTCCCTGGGGCCATCTTCGCGATAGAGTTCCGCGACAGCCCGAAAGAGCGGCACCACCTCCTCGTATCTCGCAAAAATATCGAGCGGGCGCGCCGTTTCGGAGTTTTTTCCCCCGGCATATAGGTTGAACCCCTCTACACCCTCTTTTTCCGCCAGCGCGAAAAAGAGGTCGTTGCCGAAAAAGGATGTGTTCTGCATTTCACTGCCGCTGATGGCCGTGTTGAATTTCCTCGGGATCATACCGACGAAGTCGGGGTTTTTCAGAAATATCTTCTGCATTTCCAGCACCAGGCTATAGGTTTCGATGACGGCGTCTTCCGCGATACCGTCCAGCGGGTCGGTCACGATATTGCGGAAATTGTCGGTGAATGTCTGCCACGAGGTCATGCCGAAACGCTCGAGAGTTTCAACCGTTTCGACGGCTGTTTCAAAATCGAGGCCATGCAGCTCCATCTGGGCCCGCGTCGTCACGATAACCCGTGCCCCGACGCTTCGGGCGTACGCATGGAGTCTTCGCAGGTTCTCCACACTTATGCGCCCGGCAGGAATGCGTATCCTCACCGTGAAGCGGCCGGGATCGAGTTTGTGCGTATAGATGCCGAAATTTTTCAGGTAGAACCGGTCCGACTCCTCCAGTTTCGCGGGATCGAGCATCGAAATTTTTTCGAAGTAGTCGTATGGCTTCATGTGCCGTTTCAGTTTTTCGATTTTGTTGATTTTTTTCGTTTCCATGATTGCCCTGATTATACTCAAGCCAATCCGCCATAAGGCTGAAACAGTTTTTAATTTATCTGAAATTATGTTAAAATCGCGCGCAGAAACTTCATATTCATTCTTCTTTGTACAGAAAATATCAGGAGAGCTTTTTGACTGAACTGGATTACTACGAAATACTCGAAATCGAACGCACCTCGTCACAGGACGAGATCAAAAAAGCCTATCGGAAAATGGCACTCAAATACCATCCCGACCGCAATCCCGACGACAAAGAGGCAGAAGAGAAATTCAAACTGGTCAACGAAGCCTACCAGGTCCTGAGCGACGAGCAGAAACGGGCCGTCTACGACCGCTATGGCAAAGCCGGCCTCGAAGGACAGGGATTTCATGGCTTCGAAGGACAGAGTTACGAAGATATCATGGACGACCTCTCCGCCATTTTCGAATCGGTCTTCGGCGGCGGATTCACCGGACGACGGGCCAACCGGAGTTCGGGAGAGAAGTACAATCTCGACCTCTCGGCCCAGATGGAGATCAGCTTCAAAGAGGCTGTATTCGGTGCCAAGAAAGAGCTCAAGTACCGCTACAAGAAACCGTGCGAGGCGTGCAAGGGAACCGGCGCGAAGGACGGCGAGGTCAAAGAGTGCGAATACTGCAACGGCCAGGGCCAGGTCTATATGCGCCAGGGGTTCATGACTTTCGCCCAAACCTGCCCCCAGTGCCACGGCAGCGGCAAAGTCATCAGGGAGAAGTGCCCAAAATGCTCCGGTCGCGGCTACGAGGAGGTCGAAACGACGATCACGGTGGATATTCCGGAAGGGGTCGATGACGGCAACAGACTGCGCATACCCAATGCCGGCAACGTCGCCATTGACGGTCGCCGCGGTGATCTCTACATCACGTTCTACGTGGAGGAGGATGAACATTTTGTCCGCCACGGTGACGACATCTACCTCGAAGTTCCCGTATTCTTCACACAGGCGGTACTCGGCGATGTCATCACCATTCCCACACTGCGTGGCGAGAAAGAGCTCAATCTTCCCCAGGGTGCCAAGGACAAGCAGCAATTCGTATTCCGCGGCGAGGGGGTGCGGAACGTACACAGCGGGCAGCTTGGCAATCTGATCGCCCAGATCCGTATCGTCTACCCGAAATCACTGAACGATAGACAGAAAGAGCTTCTCAGAGAGCTGCAGGAGAGCTTCGGCATCGAGTCCAAGCCCCACGAAAGCATGTTCGAATCGGCTTTCGACAAGATCAAGGGTTGGTTCAAGAAGTAGCGCTGAGTGTTGAGTATCAAGTAGCGGCCGGCACCTGCCGGCCTTCAGTTATGGATAGGGCGCCAGCCTCATCCTTCACTTTACGTTTTTAACTTTTCACTTTTATTTGTTCGCTCTGCTCAGGGGCAGCAGCTCTCTCTTCCTGTACGCCAGCAGAATCGTCAGTACCACGACAACGATGACATAGTAGACAAATGTCGGAATCGGCACCGGGTCGCCCTTGGCGTAGGAGTGCATACCGCTCAGGTAGTAGTTGACGCCGAAATAGGTCATGATGACGGTACTGAAGGCGAGCAGAGACGCCACATTGAAGGCGAAAACGCCGCGCATCGATTTGACGAATCGGATATGGATGACGACAGCGTAGACCAGGATCGTCACGAGCGCCCACGTCTCTTTCGGGTCCCATCCCCAGTATCGGCCCCAGCTTTCATTGGCCCAGACGCCCCCCATGAAGTTTCCGACCGTCAGAAGTGCCAGCCCGAAGATGAGGCTCATTTCGTTGATATGTGTCAGTTCGCGGATCGAATATTCGATATCGGCGCGGTTTTCGCCGTGCTTGATAATATAGAGCCAGAGCGTGATGAAACCGAGCAGCGCACCGAGGCCGAGGAATCCGTAACTCGCCGTAATCAGCGAGACGTGGATCATCAGCCAGTAGGATTTCAGAACCGGTACGAGATTCGTGATCTCGGGATCGAGCCAGTTGAGATGGGCGACGAAGAGGATGAGGCCGGCCAGAATGCCCGTTGCCGCCAGCGTGATGGGTGAGCGTTTCGAGAAGATGAAACCGGCGAGCAGCGTCGCCCACGCGATGTAGAGCATCGATTCGTACCCGTTGCTCCACGGAGCATGCCCGGAAATATACCACCGCATGCCCAGTCCGAAGGTCTGGATGAAGAAGCCCGCGATCAGAATGGCCATCGCGATGCGCACGGGCCATTTCAGCGTGAATTTCGGCTTGATGATATGCAAAATCGCGAGGATAAGCAGGATGAAACCGACGCCCAGGTAGACCGGTATCAGCTTCTGGAACGGTTTCACCTCGTTCATCCAGAGTTCCGCGTCGATCTTACCCTGCTCCGGCATGATGGCCGCCCCGTAGAAGTGCTGGTACTGTTTGATCACCTCCAGCGCCTTGTCCGCTTTGCTCCAGTCGCCCTCTTCCAACGCGCTGTCGATGTTGCTGAAGTAGCTCGCCAGAATCGCCTGGACAAACTTGCCGCTCTTTTCGTCGAAATGTTTGATTGCATCGATCGGCGCATACCAGCGTCCCGTTTTGTCCTGTGGATTGGGGAAAATTCTCAGAAGCGACCCGGTGAAGGTCATGTACATGACATTGACCCGCTCGTCGACTTTCAGGATCTCTTTGTCGAGCGTGCTTCGTTCGGCCGGACGCTTGCGTGCAATCTCCTCGACCCGCTTGCCGAGTTTGTAACTCTCCTCTTTTTTGAAGTCGAAGAAGTCGTCGAATTTGGCATATTTCGCCTTCGGATCGATACCGAGGATATCGTTGATACCCGGGTGTGACACTTTGACCATCGGAACTTTCTGCCACGCCACCGGACGGATGATCATACCGAGGAAAATCTGATCGGCATTCAGACCGAAATGTGTCTCTTTTCGGCTCACTTTGCGCAGCACCTCCCGCGCAAGCGTATCGATGGGTTCGATGCGTCCCCCGTTGTCCTGCACCATCAATGCCGAAAACTTGTCGGCATGCGCTTTCTGGATGACCGGCAGGCCCAGTTTTTCCGCATCCGCGGTACCGGCATGTACCGGTAATGCCATCGCACCGAGCAGTCCGGCCATGGCGACTGCCGGCGCACACTTTTCGGCCATCTTCTGCAGATCGCGCGCACGCCGCATCAACGACTGGAAACGGCTCGAATAGGTCAACATCGATCCGAACATGCCAAGTGCCAGCAGCAGGTATCCGATATATGTCGGCAATGTACCCGGGTCGTGATTGACAGAGAGGACGGTTCCTTTTTCATCCATGTCGTAGGAGGATTGGAAGAACCGGTAGTCCCGATAGTCGAGAACGTGGTTCATGTAGATCCGAAAGGGCATCTCCATCTGTTTTTCGGCATCGATGACGACCACTTCGCTCGCATAGGAGGATGGGCTCATGGAACCCGGATAGCGTTCGAGCTGGAAGTCTAGCAGTTTCAGCTCGAACGGCAGCTTGATGATACGTGACCCGTAACTGACGGCGATATCCCATCCACCGAGTTCGACATGGACCTCCTCGCCGGGCTGTCCTTTCGCTCCGTATACCATGACAGTTTTCGATGCGTCGTCCATCGTCAGTTTGATCTCGACCGCATCGAGTGATGCACGCATCGTCGGAGCCGCCTCTTTTTTATCTGCACTTTCGATGACGATCCTGGCATGCGGAAGTGCCTCTTTGATAACGAAATTGATGCCCGACCCGCTGTAGAGATAGCGGGGATGCAACTCTTTTTCTCCCTGTTCGACGATGCCGGAATTCTGATCGTCCATTTTGATGTATTGCAGCGCAAAGGGGAGTCTGGCCATCAATTTACCATCGGCCAAATGGATCTCGATAACCGGTTTGGCGCTCTGCACATCGGATTCGAACGCAATGACGAAAGCCGGAGTTTCGAAACTTTCCCCTCCCTTTAAAGTGATCTGCTGCGGCCTGTCGCCGGATGCGATCATCATCGTTATGATGGAACCGCCATCTTTATCGACAACGATCTTTTCGGCCGCATTCGGAATATACCTCAGCGTTTCGAGCTTCAGCGTTTCGTTCCCGAAACGGATCGCCTGTTCCATATGGTTGCTGCCGATTTTCGAGAAGAGCACCGGCCTGGCATAGGAGAAGCGCTGGCCATCTTTGAGAGTCTGGACCTGGATGAAGGTGCGATCGGAAACGATTTCATTGCTGCTCTGCCCCTCACGAATGTGCATGATTCCTTCGTAGCCGATATAACGGGTGATGGCGGAACCGATCAGAATGATGATGAAAGCGGCATGGAAAACGAATACCAGAAGCTTGCCGGGACGCCACATGCGGTACCGTACAATGTTCGCGACAAGGTTGATTGCCAGAATCAGAAGCAGAAATTCGAACCACCGGGCATTGTAGATCAGCGCTTTGGCAGTCTGTGTACCGTAGTCGTTCTCGATGAAAGTCGCTGCACCGATCGCGAATGCAAATATCAGCATGAGCAGGATGGCACTGTGCATCGAGAGTATATAATCCGTCAATTTTTTCATAGGCGAGACTCCGGCATATCAGATGATGGCAATGCGACACGGGCCGAATGGCTCGTTTACATCTGTTCAAGTTTACAAGTTGATTATCATATCGAAAGAAAAGCGTTTTATAGGTAAAGCGAAGAGCTAAATCAAGGCTATAAGACTCACTTCAGTTCACTCCAGCGATGCCCAATGTTGATACTGGTTTTCAATGGTACTTTCAGTGAAACAATGTGTTCCATAATCTCCGAAAAACGCTTCGACAGTCTCTCTGCTTCACTCTCTTTGATCTCGAAAATCAGTTCATCGTGGATCTGCAGCAGAATCGCCGCGTCGAGCGATTCCTCCTGGATAACCCGATAGATTTTCAGCATCGCCATCTTGATCAGATCGGCTGTACTCCCCTGGAAAACGGTGTTGCCGGCTTCACGCAGATAGGCGGCCAGCTGCATCGCGTTGGCATGCTCGAAATCGAAATAGCGTCGGCGGCCGAGCAGCGTCTCCACATACCCCTGCTCTTTCGCTTTCGCCTCGATCGATTCGAGAAATGCCTTGACCGTCGGAAAGGATGCGAAATAGTTTTCGATAATCGATTTCGCCTCTTTCGTCGAAATGCCAAGCGTCTGGGCGAGTTTCCGGCTTCCCATGCCGTAGAGCAGCCCGAAGTTGACCGTCTTGGCGATGTTTCGATTCGATGCGGCTTCGTCCGGACCAAAGAGTTTGACCGCCGTCTCCATGTGGATATCTTTGTTTTGCCGGAACGCTTCGGTCAATACCGGATCGCCCGAGAAATGCGCCAGAAAACGCAACTCGATCTGGGAATAGTCGATACCGGCGAGCAGATGGCCTTCACTGGCGATGAACCCTTCACGGATGCGTCGCCCCTCTTCTGTCTTGACAGGGATATTCTGAAGGTTCGGATTCTTGCTGCTGAGCCGTCCCGTCGCCGTTCCGGTCTGGATGAAGGAGGTGTAGACACGATGCTCAGAGTCTTTCTTCCCGAGTTTTAGAAGCGGTTCGATGTAGGTGCTCAACAGTTTGTGAAGTTCCCGATAGGCGAGAATCTTTTCAATGACCGGGTGGGTGCCTTTGAGCGAATCGAGCACCTTTTCGTTGGTACTGTAACCGCCGGCTTTGGTCTTTTTCCCCCCGGGCAGTCCCAATACGCCAAAGAGTATCTCCCCCAACTGCTTGGGCGAGTTGATGTTAAACTCCCGTCCCGCCGCTTCATATATCTCCCGTGTGAGTACGGCGAGCCGCTCTCCAATCTCTCTTTTAAGGGCCTCGAACCGGTCGATATCGATGGCGATGCCGTGATGTTCCATCGCAATGAGCAGATTGATGAAGGGGTACTCCACCTCTTTCGCCTCGTCGAGCAGATGCTCGGCCCCCTGGAGCCTGAGCATGTCGGTCAGCTTGAAATAGAGGCGGTAGCTCATCCAGGCATCTTCGGCGGCGTATTTCGTCGCCTCTTCGATCGGCACGGTGCTGAAGTTCTCCCCTTTTTTCACCGTATCCTTGAATGCGACCATGTCGTGGCCGAAATAGCGCAATGCCAGCCGATCCAGTCCCACGGCACCTTCGGGATCCACAAGCCACGCCAGTATCATCGTGTCGGCAAACGGCTCCACCTCGTCGAACCCGAACACCTGATAGAGAAGGCCAAGGTCGAATTTGAGATTGTGTCCGAAAAAGTTTTTTTCGAAAAGTATTTCGAAGGCTTTTTTCGCATCTTCCAGAGAGATCTGATCGCCGACACCCAGATAGTTGTGGGCGACCGGTACGTAGTAGGCACGGTGTTCTCCGAAACAGAAGCTGAAACCGACCAGAGCGGCATGTTTGGTATCGAGAGCGTCAGTTTCGGTGTCGATCGCGACAGGGGTATCGTCGCTTATCCTGTTCAGGAGTTCGAAAAGCTTTTCGGCATCGTCGATAAGGATCGCTTCGAACTCCGTACGCTTTGGAGACTCGGTCGATGCCTCACTGCTGGAACTCTCCTGTTTCAGACGGCGAAGGATATTGCGCATTTCGTAACGTTCCAGCTCGTCGCGGATTTTGAGCAACGGGTCGCTTGGCGGCATCCGGAATGCCGTGAGGTCACAGTTGTCGAAAATATCATCCCGGAGCGTCACGAGCCGTTTGCTTCGGTAGGCATCCTCTCTATGCTTGATCAGCAGATTTCGGATGCGTTCCGGCTTCACCTCGTCGATATGCCCGTAGATGCCGTCGAGCGTTTCGAACTGTGTCAGCAGTTTCACAGCGGTCTTGGGACCGATGCCGGGCACACCCGGAACATTGTCGGAACTGTCGCCGATCAGCGCCTGGTAGTCGATAAACTGCTTCGGATGAATACCGTACTTTCCGACACACGCCTCTTCGTCGATTTCGACCTTCTTGATCGGATCGAAGAGCACGACGTACCGATCGTCGATGAGCTGGTAGAGATCCTTGTCATGGCTGACGATGCGTACTTTGATCCCCTGCTCTCTGGCACACTTGACCATCGAAGCGATGACGTCGTCCGCCTCGTAGTTGTCGAGACTCAGTTTCGAAAGCCCCATCTTTTCGATCCACTCGATCGCGACGGGAAGCTGCTGTTTCAGCTCCGGCGGCGCTTCGGGACGCTGTGCCTTGTAGTTGGGATCGATTTTCTGGCGAAAGCTCGGACCCGGCGCGTCGAGTGCGAAAAGAAGGTAATCGGTGGGATACTCTTTTTCGATATTGTGAATCAGATTGGCGAAACCGGTCAGAAGGCCCGTTGGAAAACCTTCGGAGTTTTTGAGTGGTGGAAGGGCGTAGAAACTTCGGAAAAAGAACCCGAAGGTATCGATGACGGTCAATGTTTTCATAACCGAAATGATACCGAAAGAGACTTAAGGCCCCTTAACTTATGTGTTCCAGCGTTCGGTCAGATCTTCCATCGCTTCCTGCAGAGGCTCTTCGGGCAGACCCGCTTTCAGTGCAAGATTGATGGCGCGTTTTTTGTTCTTTTCACTCAATGGCGCACGAACGCTGACCGCCTCCGATGCGATACGCAACACCCACGCCTCCTCTTTCGCATCGCCGTCGGCCTGATTGGGCATGTCCGCCCATTGAATCAGATCGGCCATGCTGGGAGCGAACTCCCAGTGGCGAAGCATTGCTGCACTGACTTCTGCCGTTGTCGCATCGATATAGTTGCGTTCGGTCTCCCGGATATCCCATCCCGCCTCGAGCTCTGCACGAAACGTCGAATCCTCTCCTTCGCGTAGCAATTCGTCGGATATGACGATTTTGCCAATCTCCTGGAGGAGTGCCAGCAATCGGATACGCTCCACCTTCGCAGGATTGACCGCTTTCATCCACTGCTGGGCCAGCATACTCTGAAACTGGGAAACTTTCGCAAACTCTTCGCTGTTCAAACCGTAGGGCGAAAGATTGGCACGAAGCATATTGCGCACGGAGAGGTTGATGACGAGGTCTTTGACACTCTTCATTCCAAGCAGTGCCACGGCCTGTTCGACACTCGTAATCTCTTTCCGAAGTCCGTAAAATGCGGAGTTGAGCAGTTTCAGAAGATCGGCGACGACCATCGGATCCTGTTCCACGATCGATGCGACGGTTTTGACGTCGACATTCGGATCGCTGTATGCTTTTTCGATCTCCGTCACGGTCTGCGGAAGCGGAGGAAGAGAGCTGATTCGTTGCACCAATTGAGAATTCATCATGTTTTCCAGCCTTCAAAAATTTGATATTGAATATTTGTCTATTATGGTTGGACAACCATCTCGAAATTCGGTTTCAAGAGCCGAATTTCACACTGTCCGACCGGGAGCGGCGACGTGCTTTTTTCTTTGACAGTTCGCGGTTGAAAGAGAAAATCGCATAAATCGCCCATGCCAAAAAGAGGGATGCCAAAATTTCATAACCGATTGCCCACATCATGAAAAAACTGATGAAATCACCCTTCGTTACGACTGTAAAGAGATCGCTTATGCTCCCTTTCGCCGAAAAAGCCAGCATGACCAGTGTACCGGCAATGTAAGGACCGAAAATGAAATAGAGCGCTGCTTTGATATACGCGTACTTGGGATCACCGCCGACCAGATCGGCGACAGTCAGTTGCTGATGAAGAAAATCCCCATGACTTTCATACATCAACTCCTGATATTTGGGCATTGATTTATAAAATTTTGTCCGTTTGGCAGCCATAATTTCCCACTTTCCTACATAAGACGTTATAACTTTCTCTATATTGTATCATAAAGCGCTATGGCTTTATGAAATGTCAACCATTTTTTCTTTTGCGGTCTATTCCCAATTCCATCGCGAGAAATTCACCCGTATAACTTCCGGTTTCCGGGTGGGATGCCGCCACGTCCTCCGGGGTCCCCGTCGATACGATCTGTCCTCCCTTGTTACCGCCTTCCGGACCCATGTCGATAATATAATCGGCATTTTTGATCATATCGAGATTGTGTTCGATCACGAGAACACTGTTGCCCAGATCGGTCAGGTGATGCAGCACTTTCGTCAATCGATCCACATCGGCAAAATGAAGACCTGTCGTCGGTTCATCGAGGATATAGAGTGTGTTACCCGTATCGCGACGGCTCAACTCTTTCGCGAGTTTGATACGTTGCGCTTCACCACCGGAGAGTGTCACGGCATTCTGCCCCAGTGTAATGTAGCCCAGTCCGACATCCTGCAACGTCTTCAATTTCGCGAAAATCTTCGGAATATGTTCGAAAAAATGGAGTGCTTCGTCAACACTCATAGCCAATATATCGGCAATATTTTTGCCTTTATAATAGATCTCCAGCGTTTGCGGATTGTAGCGTTTTCCCCTGCAGGCGTCGCATTTGACCATAATGTCCGGCAGAAAGTGCATTTCGATCTTGATCTCCCCTTCCCCCTGACACTTTTCACACCGGCCTCCTTTGACATTGAAGCTGAAACGCCCCGGTTTGTAGCCGCGGATCTGTGCCTCTTTCGTCTTGGCGAAGAGATTGCGGATCTCGTCCATCACGCCCGTATAGGTCGCGGGATTCGAACGGGGTGTTCTGCCGATAGGACTCTGGTCGAGATAGATCACCTTGTCCAGATGTTCCAATCCCACAATTTCGACACCATCCACCTTATGGACCTTTCTGGCACGGTTGAGAATCTCTTTGGCCGTTGGAAGAAGCGTCTGCAGAATCAACGAACTCTTTCCGCTCCCGCTGACACCGGTGATACATACGAAATTGCGCAGAGGGATGTTCGTCGAAAGATTCTCGATATTGTTGATCGTCACATGTTTGATTTCGAGCCACTCTGCCTGGGGACGGCGATGGAAATACTCTATTTTCTTTCGGCCGGTCAGGTACTCGGCTGTCAATGTATCGGCTTTTTTGAGCTCGCTGAGCGATCCTGTGAAAGTGATTTCTCCACCGAATTTTCCGGCACCCGGCCCGATATCGACGATGAAATCGGCCGCCTCGATCGTCTCCCTGTCATGCTCGACGACAATGACACTGTTGCCCTTCTTTTGAAGCGACTTGAGAGTGCGGATCAGTTTCTGGGTATCCCGTTCGTGCAGTCCGATGCTCGGTTCGTCAAGTACATACATGACCCCTGTCAATCCGCTTCCGATCTGGCTGGCGATACGGATGCGCTGCGCTTCGCCGCCGCTGATCGTCCGGGCATCCCGTCCGAGTGTCAGATAACCGAGTCCCACGTCGTATAGGAAAAAGAGCCGTTCCTGAATCTCCTTGAGAATCGGCGCGGCAATCGTCGCCTGCTGGGATGACAGATCGACGAAGCTCGTTTCGGCATGGAAAAAAGCGTGGCAGTCTTCGATCGGCATGTCGATGATTTCGGCGATCGTTTTGCCGCCCGCCTTGACGGCGAGCGACTCGGGTTTGAGACGGTGCCCGCCACAGCTGTCGCACACTTTTTCGGTCATGTAGTCGCCAAACTCCCTGTCATCTTTGAGCATATCGTAGGAGATTTTGACGACGCCGGGCCAGACCCGCTCGAGATGGTGCCGCTTCCATGTGAATTTCACGAGATCCGGTGTCCCGTAGAGAATCTGCTTCTTCTGATGCTCCTCCAGTTTTTCATAAGGAATTTTTGTCGGAATCCCGGCGGTTTCGCAGAAAGCGGTCAGAAATTTGAAATAGTAGCTCTTGTTGAAGCCGTAGAGCGTTTTGACCGCCCCTTCGGAAATACTCAGATGGGGATCGATCACACGGTTCAGGTCGAGCGTATAGCGCAATCCCAGGCCATCGCATGTGGGGCATGCCCCTTTGGGCGAGTTGAACGAAAAGCTGAGGGGTTCGAGCGGATCGAAACTCACTTTGCAATGAAAACAGGCCAGGTGCTCGCTGTAGTGAATCAGCGGCGCCGTGTTCATCTCTTCGTGGTTGAGTACTTCGATCTCCACTTCACCGTAGCTTTCGTTCAACGCCTTCTCGATATCCTGAGCGATCCGTTCTTTCGAGCCCTCTTTGACAGCAACCCGGTCAATGACCGCTTTGATCGTGTGTTTCTTCGTTTTGGAGAGTTCGATATCTTCGTCGAGTCGCACCATTACCCCGTCGATATGAGCGCGGACATACCCCTTGTGGCGAAGCGACTCGATCATGTCGGCGAAGGTTCCCTTCTTTTCGCGTACAAGCGGGGCCATGATGACCAGTTTCGCCCCTTCGGGAAGTTTGAGGACCTGATCGATGATGTCACTGGCGCTCATCTGCGAAACAGGTCGTCCGCAGAGGTGGCAGTACTGTTTTCCGACACGGGCAAAAAGAAGACGCAGATAGTCGTAGATTTCGGTAATCGTTCCCACCGTCGAGCGGGGATTTTTGGAGGTCGTCTTCTGATCGATCGCGATCGCCGGGGTCAACCCCTCGATCTTGTCGACATCGGGTTTGCCGACACGGTCGAGAAACTGCCGCGCATAGGAGGAGAGCGACTCGATATAACGACGCTGCCCCTCGGCATAGAGGGTATCGAATGCGAGCGTACTTTTTCCGCTCCCTGAAAGTCCCGTAAAGACGATCAGTCTGTTTTTCGGAATTTCGAGATCGATCGATTTGAGATTGTTTTCCCGAGCACCGAAAATTTTGATTTTATCCAATAGCTTCAACTCCTGTCGATATTTGGGTATGGTATAGCATAAGTTTTGTTTAAGGTCAAGTCTTTTCAGCAATTACCCGACAAAAATTTTCTTCAACATCAAGACCAGTATGATCAAATAGAGAACGATCAGGGCGTTCTTGTGTTTCCTGTGTCCCGTTTTTCCTGCAAGCCAGATGCCCGCCTGCACACCGAAAAGCGACGCCACCCCGATCAGAAAGCCGTGCCAGTAATCGATCTGTCCGGCAAGCGAAAGACTGATAAAACCGGATATCGAAGAGAATACGACAAAAAAGAGACCGGCTGAGACCGCTTTTTTGAGCGGATAGTGCAAAAGTCCTACCAGAATCGGCGTCAGGAGAATCGATCCGCCGATTCCCATCGAAATGGCGAAAAGGCCGATAGCGGCCCCGACACTGCCAAGCACATACGGTGAGAGATCGTGTTCCGCCTCCGGATCGACATGGGCCGGTGCCTTGAAAAAACGGTAGAGCGCGAATCCCACAACACCTACAAAAGCGGTCTCCAGAACGATTTCCGGAACCGATTTGACAAGCCAGCCGCTGCCCAACGCTCCGAGGAATCCTCCAAGCCCGATGACCGCACCCTCTTTGAGATTGAGATGGCCTTTTTTATGGTTGAGCCATGAACCGTACAGCGAACTGAATACCATCTGCATGACGGAGATGCCGATGGCCGTCTTTATATTGAATCCGAGCATGATCAGCGCAGGCACCAGCATCGTACCGCCGCCGATTCCGAAAAAACCCGACATGCCACCGATCATGATACCGATGAGTATCAGCAAAAACTCCATATCGCTTCCCGTCTTTGGACTCCTTCCCAACCATTCCTATACCCTACGACAGAGAAGGATTCCATAAAAAAGTCGTGTATTATACTGCAATGGCGTTAAAGCCGACAACACCATTAATGCATAATTTAAAATTTTTATTCTATAATCAATGACAATTGTGGAGTGTGCGGAGCGTCACATCAGTTAGTAAAAGGCAAAGAGTGATCAATTTATTTCGAAGATCTGTGGAAGAGGTTTTCAGTCAGAATTTCGGGTTGTATCCGCAACCGTGCGAAACCTATCCCGAAGCGGACGGCTATGTGGCACAGATTCCATTTTCCGACGGAAACGACGAGTACATTGCACGTATCTGGATTGAAAAACCGACGCTGAAAGATCTTGCGAATATTCTTCTCTTTGACGAAGATCCCGATGAAGAGACACTCGAAGACCTGACGGCCGAGCTGGCCAATTTCATCGTAGGACATGCCAAAATGCTCGCAAGCGACCGAAATCTTCCCTATTGCATGAAGACACCGACGTTCGTCGGTCTGCAACCATTGCCGTATGCCGACAAAACACTGCTCTACAAAGTCAACGACCGCTGTATCGCTTTGCAGTTGAAGGAAAACAATGGCTGAACCCACCAACGAAGTCCAGGACGAAGAGATCAGAGTTTTCGATTTCAGACGGCTGCTCGACATCGAGGTCGAAATCACCTCCTATCTGGGAGAGACCGAACTGACACTGGATGAAATTCTGAAACTGGGTGTCGGATCGGTGATCGATCTTCAAAAACCTGCCGGAGAGAGTGTCGAAACCTATGTCAATGGCCGTATCATCGGCAAAGGCGAAGTGATGGTGTACGAAAAGAATCTCGCCATCCGCATCAATGAGATTTTGGATGCGGACGCCGTGATCTACTATCTCTCGAAAGAGAAATGACCATGCGTATCCTGCTGCTTATCATTCTTCTCATGCATCCTCTGTTTTCGGCTCTTCTGTTGAATGAAAACATCTATGAACGCGCCAACCGCATCGACCTGATGCTCTCGTTCGATACCCCCTTCAAAGGAAACATCAAAAAGCACATCGACCAGAGCGGCAGAATCAATATTGTACTGACCCGTACCGAAATTCAGAAACCGTTTTACAAGTCGATTCGCAAAAGTTTCGTCGACTCGGTCGCGGTGACAAAATCGGGCGGAAACAGCGCACTGATCAAAATCACGCCAAACAACAGCCGAATCGGAGTCCAGGCATCGAAAACGGTGGATGGTTTCGGTCTGCGGCTTCGCATCTATCCGCTCAAACCGGAAGCATCCGACAAACCAAAAACCGAACCGCTGCCGGCTGTGCTTTCGAAATTTCAGAAGAGAGAGGCGGCATCCAAACCGTCGACACACAAAGAGGCCGTCAAACCGCTCAATACACTCAAATCTTCCGATACACTGCCCGGATGGCGATATTGGAGTGTACTTGCCATTCTCCTGCTCCTGTTACTGATTCTCTGGCTCGCAAAACGAAAAGGTCTTCGCAATCTCGCCAAAGGCGGCGGATGGCTGCTGCCAAAAGGGGCCATACCCGCCAACCTCCCTGAAGAGGCCGTCATACGTTTCCAGAAGCCGATCGATACACACAATCGTGTCATTCTGATCGAATTCGCGGGCAGGCAGTATCTGATGGTGGTTGGCAACACCAATACTCTTCTCGATACATTCACAGAGGGACGAATCGAAGAGGAAGACGATTTCACCCGGATGTTCGAAGCCAACAAAAAGCAGCTCGACCATTTTCTGAAAGAGAACCATCCCGATGCCTACGAAGCCTTCAAGGCCAATGCATCCAAAGAGGAACACCTCTGATCAAAGAGTATCCATGCATGAAAATATGATAATCCTCGGAATCATTATGGTGATCCTGGGATATGGCTACTACTCCAGACTGCTCAACCGTTACTATATCAGCGGACCCATGGTCTTTACGACGATCGGCATCCTGCTCTCTCCCCTCTTTTTCGGCGAAGAGTTTCTTCATCTGGAGGGGGAGATCGTCCAGACGATGGCCGAAATCGCCCTGATCGTCGTACTTTTCGCCGATGCTTCGACACTCAACGTCAAACGGTTCGGAAAAGGATGGCGGCTGCCCATCCGGATGCTCGGCATCGCTTTGCCTCTGACCATACTTTTCGCCGCCGCGGTGGCCATCTGGTTATTTCCAGGCGAATCACCGCTTTACCTGCTGCTTCTTTCGCTCTTTCTGGCTCCCACCGACGCGGCTCTGGGCAAGGCGGTCGTCACCGACCCGATCGTCCCCGAAAAAATCCGTTCCACAATCAATGTCGAAAGCGGGCTCAACGACGGCTTCGTCTTTCCCGTGCTCATCACCGTCGTCGCTCTGATCGGAAGCGGCCAGGAACACATCCAGGACAACAGCTGGATCGGCTACGTCCTCAAACAGATCGCATTGGGCATCGTCGGAGGCGTCGTCATCGGATGGCTGGGTTCCTTTCAGGCGAAAATATCGATGCGTCACGACTGGCTCGAACAGAGCTATCGCAATCTCATCCCTTTCGCCCTCGCGATATTCGCCTACTACTTCTCCGAATATATCGGCGGTAACGGCTACATCGGCGCCTTCATCGCAGGCATGGTCATGGGTAATCTGACCCCGGAGCTACAAAAAAACATCGAAGAGTTCGTCGAAAGCGAGGGGGAGCTTCTGATTCTCGTCATCTTCACCCTTTTCGGCCTGGTCATCGTGCCGATGGTCATCGATACGTGGAGTTGGAAAGTACTTCTGTTCGCACTGCTCAGCCTGACGCTCTTTCGCATCGTTCCCGTCGTCATCAGCCTCACCGGACTCAGACTCGACGCACCTACCAGACTCTTTCTGGGATGGTTCGGTCCCCGCGGCATCGCCTCGATTCTCTACATGATGATCGTCGTCCATCAGCTTGGCGGTGGCGAAGGCCACGAAATGATCTACGGCACCGTTACCCTGACGGTTTTGCTGAGTATCTTCCTGCATGGGCTCAGCGCAAAACCCCTGGCAAAGCTCTATGCAAAACATATGGAGGCGCTACACGAATAGTGAGACACGCTGACGCGCTTAGTGTTGAGTGTTGAGTGTTGAG
>NZ_JAOZPV010000001.1:49527-61572 GCF_029932565.1 Hydrogenimonas sp. | reverse complement strand
AGTGTTGAGTGTTGAGTGTTGAGAAAGCTGGCATACGCCAGCTTGATTAAATCTGAAAATGGAAGCGGCGAAGCCGCAGCCTCCATTCTCAATTCAAACAGTTTTCCGGCTCGAAAAAGGCTTCGACCACTTCACGCATCTCTTTGGGATCGACTATACGGTTCACCCGGTTTCTGAATTCCGACGCCCCCCTGTATCCGGCTTTGGAATAGGTATGCAGATGCTTTCGAAAAAGTGTCGCACCATAATCACCATAGAAAACGATCATCTGATCGAAATGTTCCAGAATGATCGTCCGTTTGAGTGCCGGGTCAATGGCGTCATCGGGAACCCCGTGCTTCAGCTGATAGAAGAGCCATGGCTTTCCGACGGCGCCCCTGCCGATCATGACACCGTCGGCCCCGGTAAAATCGAGTACCCATTGTGCTTTGGCGTAGTCGGTGATGTCACCGTTGGCGATCACGGGAATAGTCACCGACTCTTTGATCTGCCGAATCGCATCGTAGTCGACTTCACTTTTAAATTTTCCCGCACGCGTCCGGCCATGGACTGCGATGAAATCGGCGCCGGCATCTTCGACTGTCTTGGCGATCTCGATTGGACGTTTTTCCTGAAAACCGATACGGACCTTCGCACTCGTCAACGGTTTGTTCGATCTCTCCTTGATCGTGCGAATGATACGCCCCATCTTGTCGAGATCCTGTAACAGCGAGCTGCCCGAACCGTGCGAAACGATTTTTGGAACCGGACATCCGCAGTTGAGATCGATGATATCGATTCCGCCGATTCCGTTGAGAATCTCTACCGCCTGTTTGACGATCGTTTCGTCCGCTCCGGCAATCTGTACCGAATAGGGTACCTCCAGCGGTGATTTCTCAACCATTTTGAGACTCTTTTTACTATTGTGGACGAGTGCATTGGAACTGATCATCTCACTGACGGTCAGGTCGGCACCGAACTGTTTGACGACGCTGCGGAAAGGCAGATCGGTCAGACCCGCAAGCGGAGCCAGAACATAGAGTGGTTTGGAAAAATCGAGTACTTTTTTCATATCCGATTTATACTAAAGAATGTCAGAATTGTAAAGTGTGTGAGATCGAAAGGGCAGAAAGCGGTCTCCTGTTACGATTCAAGATTCCCGCTTTGTGCATCGTTCAGCACTGTTTCAACAGAAGATCGATCGGATAGTGTTTGCCGGCTTTTCGGAGATCGAGATAGGCTTTGAAATCGAGATATTCGCCACGCTGCGTATCCTGCATCAATTCGTTGGCTTTATCCAGCATTTCAAATTCGATGAGTGTAAAGATGTAGGCTTTGAAAGCTTTTTCATCCCGTGCGACCAGTTTTTCAAAGAAAGCAAGCAGCTCGTGTGGTGTGTAATGTTTTATCAGCTTGCGTGAGAGAACCATGTAGTCACAATCGCTGGGATTGTTTTTCATGACGATCTTTTCGATCAGGGAGAGTGTGATTTTGTTTTTCTCATCTCTTTTTTCCAGCGTATCGAGCATATGCATCAGGATCTCTTTATCCACAAAATCGAGATATTTTTCGATCTGTTGTTCTCCCGCACTTTCCACAAAAATCCGGATCGCCTCTTTGGCCACGGATTGATCGTACGATTCTACCTTGCGCAAAATCTCTTCGGCCCGCTGCGGTTCCTGCTTCAGAAGATTGAGCGCATTCTGGATCATGTATGGATTGGTTTTATCGAGTTTGAGTTTGCCCAGATCGACCACTTCGCCATGTTTTACAGCTGTAATGATGTCAATGGCATCCCGAATACGCTCATGGCACAGTTTTTTGTCCACTTTGGTAAAATCGTCGCAGCCACTGTCGAGCACTACCCCGACCGGTTTGACGCGTTTATCCATATAGTGATGTTTTTTAGGGGCTTTCAGGACATCCCAATAGAGTGCATCGGCAAGTTTTTCAATATCTTTCGTCACACGCTTTCTGCGAAGATAGGCTTTGAAACCATAGTAGAGCATATGCAAAAAGGAGGCCAGAAAAAGAAGCACCATCGGCAGAATGACCCATACCGCGATCGGTAACGTAACGTGTACACCCAACAGGTCGAGTGCATATTCGCTTTGTGAAACCATCTGATAGACATAGGTGCCTACGAGAGCGATCATGATAACCGACGCCAGAGTGTAACGTTTTAGATGCATGGTGATTCTCCTTCTCCTGAATGGCTGACTTCAGATACTTACCATATCGTAACGGAAGTGAAGTTAGCACATCCTTATGCGGGACTCTTTTCGGCAATCAAACGGCAGGTTATACAATATTTTGCGAAAGGTTTGACCTTGAGACGCTGCATGCCAATGGGTTCTTCACACATCTCGCAGATTCCATATGTTCCATGCTGAATTTTCGCAAGGGCTTCGTCGATCTCTTCCAACTCTTTCTGCTGGGCAGAAAGGATCTCTTCATTGATCATGTTGTCCGTGGAAACCGAAGCGAAATCGCCCTCATCCATTACATCGTGATTGCGATGCAACTCATCCAGTTCTTTTGAGCTGCCATGAATATTTTTGAGTATCTGATCTCTTCTCTCTTCAAGCATATGTTTGAAGTACCTGATATCATTTTCCCTCAAATCCCTACTCCTTATCGGGTTGAAACCCTTATTAAAAATTATTGAATTCTATCGAATTTGCCTTAAATTTCTCAAGGAGATTCAGCTATCTTCGGTAAATTCTTTTTTCATCGTGACAATTTGTCACACCGACGTATCCAACACCATGCCTGAGCCCATCCATGTCACCGCTTACAGGGATTTCAGAGATGGACTCCGTTATCATTTTAAATCGGCCAATCATTAAAAAATTTTAAGTAGTTTCGATTTATTTGTGGTAGGGGTGGTGGTGGTTGATGGCAAGAGCGCGGTAGATCTGTTCGAAAAGTACTACTTTGGCGATTTTGTGACTCATCGTCATTGTCGAGAGGCTGACCACTTTGTCACACCGATTCAGAAACTCGCGGCTGTGTCCGAATGCCCCTCCGATCAGAAATGTCACATCCGCCTTGTCCGCAATGAGCTTTGCAAACGCTTCGCTGTCCATCTCTTTGCCCGCCGGGTCAAGCGCAATCGTAAAACCGCGTCCCATCCATGGCCTGAAGAGCTCTTCATACATCTTTCGGGCGGCATCTCTGCCGCTCTCCTGGGCCCGCGTGACTTTTGCACTGAAAAGATCGTTCGTCTCGACGGTTGCGAATCGTTTCGACATTTTGGCAAAATGGTCACAAAGCTGGGTATAGCAGTCTTTTTCCGGTTTCGCGATCGTCACGACATTAATCGTCATACAGACCGCTCCCCACCACGATCCACGTTACATGCTCGATGACATCATCCAGTTTGACACCGCCGATAGCGGCAACAGGATGCTTCGACAACGAAGCGAGTTTCGAAAGTTTTTTGCATCCAAGCGGATTGGCATCGCTTTTTGTCGATGTCGCACGGCAGGCACCGAGTCCGACATAGTCGATATCGAGGCGATTGGCCGTTTCGATCTCCTGGCGGTTGTGAGTCGACAATCCTATCCAGCGTTCATGACCGACTATATTGCGCAGAGATTCAACGGCTCCGTCAATCGTTGTCCCATACCGCATCACGTCATCCTGTCCCAGATGCACTCCATCACAGATATCGGAAAGTTCGGGATGGTCGTTGACAATCACTTTGCCACCAAAGAGTTTGGTTATTGTCTTCAATCGTGATTCGATAAAAGAAGCGGTACCGTTTTTGTTTCGATACTGAACTATTTCCGCGTTGAGATCCATGGCACGCCGGACGAAGCGCTCGATGCTCCATCCATGCCGCTGCAACGACGCTTCATCAAGTAAAGCGTAGAGTCTCACACACCCTCTCTGTTAAAAAGTTTGAGAAACTCGCCGACACTCTCTTTCAACAGGCGTCGCGGAACCACTTTGTCGATCAGGCCATGCTCGAGTAGAAATTCCGATCGCTGGAACCCCTCCGGAAGATCCGCGCCGATCGTCTGTTTGATGACGCGCTGACCTGCAAAGCCGATCAGGGCATCCGGCTCGGCGAGGATGATGTCTCCAAGCATCGCAAACGAGGCACTGACCCCTCCCATCGTCGGATCGGTCAAAATCGATATGAAAGGAAGTCTGGCATCGTCCAGCTTTGCCAATGCCGCACTGGTCTTGGCCATCTGCATCAAGGAATAGGTACTCTCCTGCATGCGTGCTCCGCCACTCGCACTGACGATCACGACACCGCAACCCTTCTCGAGAGCACGGTCGACCGCCCGGACGATCTTTTCGCCTTCGACGGAACCAAGGCTACCGCCCATGAATGCGAAATCGAAGACAACCAGTTCAACAGGTTCTCCCAGGATGGCACAGGAACCGCTGATGATCGAGCTTGTGTGGCCTGTCTTCTTCTTCGCCTCTTCCACACGCTTTTTGTAACTCTTTTTGTCGACAAATTTCAACGGATCGACCGGCTCGAGTTCGGCATCGTGTTCGACAAATGTCTCCTCATCCGCCAGCAATTTGATCCGCTGATCGGCTGTCAGACGCATATGGTACCCGCACTTTGGACAGACGTAATGGTTCGCCTCGATCTCCTTGTAATACATCAGTGCATTACATTTGGAACATTTGATCCAGTGTGCCGGTGCTTCTGCCGGCTTCGGATGCTCTTTGCGTATACTTTTGAAAATGTTTCCGAAATTCATAGATTATCCTTCCATGCCATGTGCCAGACGTTGCAGTTTCAAAGCGGTTTCACGCTCCTTCGCAACGATCAGCAGTTCTTCCTCTTCGAGAATCTCCAACTCTTCGCACATCCAAAGTGCCGCGGCGAAATCGTATCGGCGCCTTGGACCTGCAAAGATAACGAAATTGACATAGTGGGCATAGGCAAGCGACAGCGCCACCGCTCCGGGTGACCGAAACTTTTGCCTCTGCTTCAGTAACGCCAGTGCCAATCCCTGATTGGCATACGCCTTTTCGAAGATTCCGATCGTTGCATCCTCGCGCCGGATCACCGGAACAAAATGGTCCGATCCGATTTTACCACACATCAACATATTATCGGTTTTGTAGAAACAGTCACCATTGGCGAGATTGATCACAACAGCATCGGTCACCTTTCCATTCCGTTCGAGCGCAATCGAAGAACCGAAATAGGGAAGTCCCGAGACAGCATTGTCACTTCCGTCGATCGGATCGAGCACGATTGTCGCCTCTCCCGTTCCCACGATCCCTCTCTCTTCGGAATCGATCATCCCGAACGATGAAAGCCGTTCGATATAGATACTCTCCGCCAGTGTATCGATACCGGCTGTTCTGTCACCTCCGGCACCAATGTCGTCGTGATCGCCAAATTCGCGGCGCCACCCCTTCTGCAACAGCTCGCTGATCTGCTGAGCCGCCTCGATCGTGCTGCGAACAAATGGTGTCACAACTACCCTATAAACTCTCGGATCATCGCTTTCGCCGCTTCACGTCCGTCATAGACGGCAGTGACGACAAGATCGGCACCCCGATAGCAATCACCGCCCGCATAGACACCTTTTGTCGTCGTCTCATAGTTTTTATCGATGACGATGCCGCCCCATTCATTGGTTTCGATGCCGTTGGCGGAAAGAAACTCAAACGGAACCGGATTGAAGCCGAGTGCGAAAATAATAATATCTGCACTCACCCGGAATTCACTTCCCTCTATCTCCTTCAACCGCTGGCGGCCGCTCTCATCCGCTTCCCCAAGCGCCGTCTTGAGCATCTCAATCCCGACAACATGCCCTTCGTCATTGACCAGTACCTGTTTGGGTGAAGCGTTGAACACAAATTCGACACCCTCTTCTTTCGCATTGGTGTACTCTTTTCTTGATCCCGGCATATTGCGGGCATCGCGACGATAGAGGCAGGTGACGCTTTTGGCTCCCTCACGAAGCGATGTACGGACACAGTCCATCGCCGTATCGCCCCCGCCGATAACAACGACGCGTTTCTCCCTGACATCGACCTGTTTGTCGAACGGATCTCCGAAAAGCTTCTTCTGGACATTGACCAGCAGATCCATCGCCATCAGACACCCTTTGGCCTGTTCGTTCGGAATGGCCGGTCTTTTCTGCTGCGACGCACCGACTCCGATAAAGACGGCATCGAACGCATTGACGAGTTCGTCGAACGGTTTGTCTTTGCCGATCTCCACACCGTAATGGATTTTCATACCCGCCTCTTCCAGCCATTTGACACGGCGGAACAGCACGTTTTTGTCGAGTTTGAACCCAGGAATCCCATATGTCAGCAATCCGCCGGGACGATCCGAACGTTCGAAAATTTCCACATCGATGCCGGCACGGAGAAGGTAGGTCGCCGCCGAGAGGCCCGCAGGACCTGACCCGACAATCGCTACCTTCTTGCCAATCTTTTCTTCCGCAAAACGCGGTTTCAATCCCGCTTTGAATCCCTCCTCGTTGATGAAGGTTTCAATCGGACCGATCGTAATCGCACCATACCCGTCATTCAGGGTACAATCCCCTTCGCATAGCCGATCATGAGGGCATATCCGTCCCATGATCTCGGGAAATGGCGACGGCTCGTTGGAAAGGTTGAATGCCAGTTCGAGATCTTTTTCCGCAACCGCTTTCAACCACTGCGGAATATAGTTGTGCAGTGGGCATTTGTTATGACAGTAGGGATCACCGCACTGGATACAACGATCCGACTGGCTGGATGCTTCATTCGGATTGTAGAGTTCATAGATTTCACGGAAATCCTTGATCCGCTCGACAACATTGCGTTTTTTCGGGTCGATTCGCTCGACAAATATAAAATTCTGCATCTTACTCCCCCTCGTCCAGATTCAAAGGTACTTTACGCAACTCTTTGGGGCGGACCATCCAGAAGTTACGGATCTGCATACGGAAATTGTTGAGTATGCATTTGGCTTTCTTGCTCCCGGTTTCGTTGTAGTACTCTTTCAGCAGACGCTTCAGATAGTGGCGGGCTTCATCGGTATCGTCGGTATCGATACGGTGAGCTTCGACGAGTTCCTGGTTGATATTTTCTACAAAAGTATGCTCTGCATCGTAAACGAACGCCAGGCCGCCGGTCATACCGGCACCGAAATTGACACCGGTATGTCCGAGAATAACGACGACACCGCCCGTCATATATTCACACGCATGATCGCCTGTCCCTTCGACAACCGCCAGTGCCCCCGAATTACGGACACCGAAACGCTCCCCGACATTGCCTGCGACAAAGAGTTTCCCGCCTGTCGCACCATAGAGACATGTGTTGCCCGCCGCGGAGAACTGCTCACCCTGGTTGAGGGGTGCAATAATGATTTTACCGCCATTCATTCCTTTGCCCACATAATCGTTGGCGACGCCGTCGACACGCAGCGTCACGCCATTGATCAGGAATGCACCAAACGACTGTCCTGCAATCCCTTTGAGCTGAATTTTGATCGTATCTTCCGCCAAACCGGCATCGCCGTAATATTTGGCGATTTCGCCGCTGATTCTTGCACCGAAACTGCGGTTCAGGTTACAGATTGTGCGCTGAATGACCATTTTGTTCTGCGGGTTCTGAATCGCCAACGACGCCTCTTTGAGAACATCTTTTTCAAATTCGTTCGTATCGAACGGCTCATTCGATGCCACCTGGCATGTATCGGGCCCTTCCAGGCGCATCAGAATCGAGCTGAAATCGAACTTCTTCGCGAACTCGTCGTCGATGACCTGCAGCAGATCGCTGCGTCCGATCATCTCTTCGAGTGTTTCGTATCCGAGCTCTGCCATAATGGAGCGGACATCTTCCGCCAGAAGTGTGAAATAGTTGACGAGGCGTTCCACGTTGCCTTCGAAATGCTCCCGCAAAACCGGCTCCTGTGTCGCGATCCCCACACTGCATCGGTTCAGATGGCAGATACGCAGCATCTTACATCCCACCATCGCCAGTGCAGGTGTACCGAATCCGTAACTTTCCGAACCCAGTAGCGCCGCTTTGACAATATCCATTCCTGTTTTCAAGCCGCCGTCAGTCTGCAGGTGGACATTCTGGCGCAGATGGTTCGCTTTGAGGGCGTTGTGGGCTTCGGAGAGTCCCGTCTCCCACGGATTGCCCGCAAACTTGATGGAACCCAGTGCCGCAGCACCGGTACCACCGTCACCACCGGAGATGATGATTTTGTCCGCATAGGCTTTCGCGACACCTGCAGCGATCGTACCGACTCCCGCCGTGGAGACCAGTTTGACGGTGATCGTTGCATCGGGATTGACCTGTTTGAGATCGAAAATGAGCTGTGCGAGATCCTCAATGGAGTAGATATCGTGGTGAGGCGGAGGTGAAATGAGGGTGACACCCGGCATCGTATGACGCAAACGTGCAATAAGAGCCGTAACCTTGTGTCCCGGAAGCTGGCCGCCTTCCCCTGGTTTCGCACCCTGTGCTATCTTGATCTGAATCTCTTCGGCACTGCGCAGATAGGCCGGTGTGACACCGAAACGACCCGATGCCACCTGCTTGATTTTGGAATTTTTGATCGTACCGAAACGGCTTTCGTCTTCACCGCCCTCCCCGCTGTTGGACTGGGCACCGATACGGTTCATCGCTTCGGCAATGCTCTCGTGTGCCTCCGGAGAGATCGAGCCGAGACTCATCGCAGCACTCGCGAACCGCTTGAATATCGCCTCTTTCGGTTCGACCTTCTCGATCGGAATCGGTTTCCTGTCACTCCGGAGAGAGAAGAAATCACGAATCATCTTTTTGTCGCGGTTTTCGAGAATATTTTTGAGTTTCGCATAATCTTCCCATTTGCCGGTAATGGCCGCGTCGCGCAATTGGCGAATCGTATTGGGCGCGAAATCGTGATACTCCTGCCCATCGATATATTTGTAGAGCCCGCCCACGTTGAGAGGAAAGAGTTTTCGCAGATGCTCATGTTCAAAAGCCTCTTTGTGATACCGCTCGATCCGTGCTTCGATATCGCTGTATCCGAGTCCGGGTACGAGTGCATGGGAGTTTCGGAAACAGTCCTCGACAATATTCTCCGAAAGTCCAAGCACATCAAACAGCGCGGAATTGCGGTACGAACCGACGGTGGAAATTCCCATTTTCGACATGATTTTCAGAATACCGGCTCCCAATGCACCGTGAACTTTTTTGAATTCGTTGCGCATCTCATATTCCGTCATCGACTTTTTCGAGAGGAGTTGATAGACAGTTGCATAGAGCATGTAGGGATACACCGCCGATGCGCCGTATGCCAGAAGGCAGGCTGTCGAATGCGAATCAATCACCTCACCCGTAATAGTGACGATACTGACGAGATGCCGAATCCCGGCATCCAGCAATGCGAAGTTGAGACGGCCGACTGCCATCGCCATCGGTATTGTTTTATGGTTTGCATCGAGGCCATTGTCATCGAATATAACGATCCGGATTCCATCATTTTTGACATCTTCGATGATGTCATAAACCAGATCTTCGAGACTTCCCTTCAGATTCTCTTCGTATGTCGTGCTGTAGACCCTGTTTTTGTAGTAGGGTCTGAAGCGCGGGTGGCTTTCGTCACCAAAACTCCGGAGAACTTCGAGTTTTTCATATGTCAGAATGGGAGACGTGGTTTTGAGACGCCGCGCATGATTCGGATCTTCGTCGAGAATATTGTGAATCTCTCCAAAACCGGTATTGATACTCATGACGACTTTTTCGCGAATCGGATCGATCGGCGGATTGGTTACCTGGGCAAATTTCTGCTTGAAAAAATCGGAGAAGTTGCGCTGTACATTGGAGAACGCTGCCATCGGCGTATCGTCTCCCATCGATCCGGTCGGCTCTTTGCCATCTTTGATCATCGGCTCGACAATCTGATCGATCACCTCCTGGGTAATATTGAAATAGCGCTGTTTTTCGACCATCTGATCGAGATTGTAACGATCGAGATTGTCGAACGGCTTCTCGACATACTCCTGCAGATAGACCATCTGCTTGTTGAGCCACTCGGCATAGGGTTGGGAACTTTTGAGATATTCGTTGATCTCTTCGTTTTTGAGAATCGTCCCGTACTTCAGGTCGAGACCGATCATTTCGCCCGATTGCAGACGGCCCCGTTCAATGATGTTGTCATCCTCGAGATCGATAACACCATATTCACTGGAGATGATCAGACGGCGATCTTTTGTCACGATATATTTGGCGGGACGCAAACCGTTACGGTCAAGCACACACCCGATATAGCGGCCGTCGGTAAAACTGACGGCGGCAGGACCGTCCCACGCTTCGAAACATGTGCTCATATATTCGTAAAATGCACGGAGATTGGCATCCATATGCGGAGCGTTCTGCCATGGAGCCGGAATGACCGCACGGACCGCTTTGAATATGTCCATACCGTTGATACGCAGAAATTCAAAAAAGTTGTCGAGACTTGCACTGTCGCTCGAGCCCTCCTGCAACAACGGGAAAAGGCGCTCGATCTCTTCGTCGCTGAAAACCTCCGACTTGACCGAACCGCATTTGGCGACAACATTGAAACGGTTCGCTTCGACCGAATTGATCTCACCGTTGTGGGCAATCATTCTGAACGGCTGTGCCAACCGCCACTGCGGCAGTGTATTGGTGGAAAAACGCTGATGGAAGAGTGCGAAACTGATTTCGAAATCGGGATCGTTCAGGTCGGGATAGAACTCTTTGATATGAGTCGGCATCACCAGCCCTTTGTAGCTGATGACGCGGCAGGAGAAGCTTGGAATGTAAAAATCTTCGTCATCACGCAGTGCATTTTCGGTCTCTCTGCGCGTCAGATAGATAAGTGCTTCGAAGCGTTTCGTCGCCATCAGCGAATTGGGTGCCACAAAGATCTGCGTGATAGAGGGAAGCGTCTCAAGCGCCAATTTTCCAAGGGCATCGGTATTGACGGGAACGTCCCGGGTAAAAAGAATACGCAGATCGTTCTTTTCACACATCTCTTCGAACACTTTGAGATTTTCGGTATCTTTGTAAAAAATCTGGGCGATGGCGTACTGCGAAGGGAGTGCATGCCCCTCTTCCTGTGCCACTTTCACCATGAATTTTTCGGGCATCGAGAGGAGCAACCCGCTGCCATCGCCACTCTTGCCGTCGGCTGCGATCGCCCCGCGGTGCATCATCCGCTCAAGTGCGTGGATCGCATCCTCAAGAAGTGCGTGACTCGGCCGATTTTCGATATGGGCAATCAGTCCGAAACCACAGTTGTCTTTAAATCCTCGTAATAGATCCATTCCAAACCCTTTTTCAGAACGCATGTCGATGCGTTTAGTTCTTTGGTACAATACTCCAAAATTAAGGGATTTTACAAAAAATGGGGTTACAACTAACTGAAGTTGCCTGTTGCAGTGGGGCAAAACACGGCCTCTGCAGAAAATTGTAGCGTTTCAAAGGAGTCGTCGATACGATGCAGGGTTTCATTCTGAATGTCCGAAAAGCGAAAAATGAAGATACGATCGTAACGATTCTGACTGAGAAAAAGATCAAAACCCTCTACCGTTTCTATGGTGCACGGCATCCGATCGTCACAACCGGATACAAGATCGATTTCGAGAGCGAACAGGACTCCTACCAGTTCATGCCAAGGCTGAGACATGTCATTCACCTCGGATACCCCTGGATCAAAGAGACCGATCGGTTGCAGGTGTGGCAGTATTTCATTGCCCTGCTTTTCGAACATTTGCGCGATATCGAACTTCCAGGTCCTTTCTACTTCGAACTGCTCGAACGACAAGCCTCGATCTGGCATCTACAAAATCCGAAACGGAGTGCCGTCGAAGCCTATCTCGCCATCCTCGCCCATGAAGGACGACTGCACGAACCGGAAACCTGTTTTGCCTGCGGGGGCAGGCTGGAAGAGCGTATCTCTCTGATACGCGCCTATCTGCCCGCCCACCCCCGATGTACCATCGCACGAAGCTATCCCGCCGAAACGGTTCATACACTGATAGAGACAAAAAAGACGATTCATCTCGACGACAGGGACGTAGAGGGATTGTGGCTGACACTGCTTGAGGGGATGTAGGATAT
>NZ_JAOZPV010000001.1:25750-49427 GCF_029932565.1 Hydrogenimonas sp. | reverse complement strand
CGATTTTGTCCAAAACCTCTTCTCAACAACGGCAACGGCCGATCATCTTCTCTTCCGATTCCGAACATAGATCGCCTTGGCACCGCGGTGGGTGATCTGCTCTTCGATATCGAACAGACCTGTCGCCTTGACCAGTTCCCCCAGTTTTCTGTAACCGTAGTTGCGGGGGTCGAACTCGGGCGACTGCTTGGCGATGATGTTACCCATGGCACCGAGATGCGCCCAACCGCTCTCGTCGCTCGCCGCATCGGCTGCATCGCGTAAAAGGCGGATCAACTTGCGGTCGCGTTTGAGTTCTGCCGCCGACAGTTTTTTGATCGGCGTCTCCTCTTCGCTCTCTTCGGCACGTAGCACTTCGGTATAGATGAATTTGTCGCATGCCGAAACGAACGGCACCGGTGTCTTTCTCTCGCCAAAGCCGTACACGACCAGTCCCGACTCACGAATCCGTGCCGCCAGCTTCGTAAAATCACTGTCGCTGGATACGATGCAGAACCCGTCGAAATTGCCCGTATAGAGAAGATCCATCGCATCGATGATCATTGCACTGTCGGTGGCGTTTTTCCCCGTCGTATAACCGAACTGCTGGATCGGCTGAATGGAGTGTGTCAGAAGCACCTCTTTCCACCCTTTCAATTGCGGCAGGGTCCAGTCGCCGTAGATCCGTTTGACGCTCGCCGTACCGTATTTGGCAATCTCTGCCAGCAGCGCATCGATGATGGACGGCTGGGCATTGTCCGCATCGATCAGAACCGCCAGTTTCTCTGTTTTTTCCATTATTGCTATCCCTTTCTTAACACTTGGCATCGTCCTTTTGGGCAATCGCTTCAAAATTCCGGATTTTGGAAATCCTTATCATCGTCCCGGTGATCAATGACCGAGGGCTTTATCGTTCCAGGTATCGTTCATCCATAAACGTATCGGGCTGGATATGGCTGAATGCTGCTTTGAACTGTTTGAAAAGCTCGGGAAAACGCTCCTCCCACTCTTCAAGCATCCGCTTCGTACTCTCTCTGGCATGGGGCATTTTCACCCGCATGGCCATCGCAGGGCACGCTTCGTCGCCAATCGTTGCAATGCCATTCTCCTCGGCAAAGGCGGCCGTTTGCCGTTCGCGTACCCAGAGCAGCGGACGGATGACATGAAACCCTTTCGACGATTTGTAGATCGGTGCCATCGATCGCAACGTTCCGTTGTAGAGCATGTTCATGAAAAAACTTTCGGCCGCATCGTCGAGATGATGGCCCAGCGCCACTTTGTTGTAACCGCCCTCTTCCGCCTTCGTATAGAGGGCACCGCGCCGCATTCGGGAAAAATAGCTGCAGTACGAACTGTTCTCCCGAATCGTCTCCTGTGCCACTTCGTAGATATTGGTTTCATAGATTTCATGCGAAATGCCATGCGCTTCACAGTGTCTATGCAGTGCATCGTAGCGTTCACCCGGCATTCCGTAGTTGACGGTCACCGCCTTGAACTCGAACGAAAAAGGTGCATGCCGCTGCATATGTTTGAGCAGATGCACCAGCGTGATCGAATCCTTTCCGCCGCTCAGACCTACAAGGACTCTGTCGCCATCCCCGATCAGCCGGTATTTTGCATTCGCTTTACCGGCCGCACGCAATATTTTTTTACTGAGTTTGATCGATTTCATCGAGCATAGCAAAGATGAATTCGGCACTCTTTGCGGATGAACTGTGCAAAAACGCATCGAAATCGAAACCGGCATCCATGTCGGCGGCATCGCTGATGGCACGCAAAATGAAAAAGGGTACATCCGAGGCATCGCAGACGACCGCAACGGCGGCCCCTTCCATCTCCAGAGCATCCGCCTTGAACGTGTTTCCGATCCACTCTTTTCTCTCCGCATTGGCGACGAACTGATCCCCAGTCGCGATAATACCGCGTTTGAGCCTGATATCCTGGCGATTCGCCGCCACTGCCGCTATTTCAAGCAGCCTTGGATTGGCTTCGACATAGACTTTTCCTTCCGGAACATAGCCGTAGGGATGGCCGAACGCTGTGATATCCAGATCGTGTTGGCACAGTTTCGTCGCTGCAATCAGATCCCCGATTTTCAGCTCCGGGTTGATCGCACCGGCGACACCTGAAAAAAGCATTTTCCGGACGCCGAACTTTTCAATCATCGTTGCCGCTGTCAAAGCCGAAAAAACCTTTCCGATTTTGCTGTAGGCGATGACCAGATCGAGCGAACCATAGAGTGCCGTGTAGTAGACGTTGTCTGCAAACTCATGCTTTTGCACATCGTCGAGGCGTTTCAGAATCGGATCGATCTCTTCGGGCATCGCACCCATGATTCCGATAACCATCAGGCTTCGCCCGCCAACGCTTCCAGAGTGGCATTCAGCGAATCGTAATCACTGACGACCAGCGTAGGTTTTTTTGTCGACCGTCGGTTGAGCCCTTTGAGAACTCCTCCGTGACCGAATTCGATGTATCGGTCGACCAGATCGTCGTTGCCCTGAATCGACTGTTTGTAAAGTACCGGCGAGACCAGCTGTCTGCCCAGCAGGTCGAGTGCTTCGGTCTTGGTATTGTAGGCTTTGGCCGTGACATTGGAGACAACCGGAGCGGCGAAGGAGTCGTTCAGTACCTCTTCGAGCGCTTCGGTCAAGGGCTGTACCGCCGATTCGAGCAGCGGGCAGTGGCTTGCGACCGACATATTCAACAGCATGACACGACGCGCTTTGGCCGCTTTGAGTGCCTCTTCGATACTTTGAAGATCGCTTTTCATGCCGGCAATGACAATCTGGCCATCTGCATTGTAGTTGGCTGGCCACACTTTTTTGCCTTTTTCCCGCGCATCCTGGCAAATCGCTTCGACATCCTCATCCGTTACACCGAGTACGACCATCATCCCCGCATCGATCCCTTCGCACGCCTTTTGCATCAGATCACCGCGCAGATGGACCAGTTTCACCGCTTCGAGCCAATCCATCGCATCGACAGAAGCCAGAGCAGAAAACTCTCCGAGTGAATGCCCAAGCGCGAAAGCGGGTGTATCGGAAATCTGTTCATGGAAAAGCCGGTAGGCCATCATCGAGACGAGAAGAATCGCCGGCTGGGTATAGCGTGTCTGTTCGAGCATATCGTTGGGCTCGAAGAGTAGATGTGCCATATCGATCTTCAATGCATCGCTTGCCGCTTCAAGCATCTGAGCCGCCATCGTCGAATGTTCCACAAACGATTTTCCCATACCCGTCGCCTGGGAACCCTGTCCCGGAAACAGAAACGCTGTCTTTTTCATAAAATATCTCCTTCCTCGCATTTACTCGACACCATTATGGCATGCATTGGCTGTAACCCGGTTTATTTTTTGTGATACAACAGAGCGGAATCAGGAAAGATATCGTCTCCATTCGTTGATCTTTTTCCTGAGTGTATTACGGTTGAGCCCGAAAATCCGGGACATTTTCAATTGGCTTTTGTACTGTTTCATACCGGCACGTATCAATGGAACTTCATAGAGATATAGCATTTGGCGATACAGATCCTCTCCGTTCTCCAACCGTTTTGTCAAATAACGCTCATTGATATCGAGTATCTCCTTATCTGTGATATCGGTAACGAGATACTGCAGCATGATCGATTTCCGCAGAGAGAAAGCATTTTGGGAAATATCGAGTCGATCCATATCGATCGTGAAATTACCCGCATCCTGCTCTCCGAAAAGCGACAGAATTTCCATTTTGAATTTCTCGACAAGCGGAGGAATATCTTCAATCCGCTCTTCCAGAGGAGGAATCACGATAGAGACGCTGAAAAACGTACCGCCCTTCTCTTCAAAACCTTTTTCGGTTACGGCGATGATCTGTGTACCGTGTTTTTGGACCCACTGAAAAAATTTCGGAAACATTTCGATCGATTCAAAACGATCGACAATCAGTTTGGCGTGTTTCTCAACCAGTTGATAGAGTTCACTGTCGTCACCGTGAACGACGGGTGCATCGGGCATCATGTATTTTGCGAGAGTATGGCGACCTGTTCCAGGCTCACCACTGATAAGGGTGTTGAATTTGAGTGTTTTGAGAAGATTGGCAGATTTCAAAGCCTCTTTGAGAGGCTTTGAAACGGCAATAAAATTAGTGGCAGCCACCTGTACCGCAACCGCAACTGTCGTGTCCGGGTTGTTCGACTTGACCACTGAGCGACTCGTTGACAGTCGGTTCGCGCACTTCCGCTACACTGACGGTAAAGAGAAGATCCTTGCCTGCAAGCGGATGGTTGAAATCGATCGTGACCTCTTTGTCATCAAAGCTCTTGACAGTGACCTGAACGGTCTGGCCATCTTCGCTCTGTCCGTAGAGTGCCATACCCTCCTGCAGATCGATGCCCGCGAACTGTTCGCGCGGCATTGCCTGGACAGCTTCCGCATTGTACTCGCCATACGCTTCCGCTGCAGGAACGAGAATGTCCGCATTCTCGCCCGCCTCCATCCCTTTCATCTGGTTTTCCAGACCCGGGATGATTTGTTGCTTGCCTGTAATGAATGAGAGTGGTGCCTGTCCCATATTCGAGTCGACCACTTCGCCGGTTTTTGCATCTTTCACTTCATAGTTAAAAGAAACAACACTGTTCTCTTCGATTTTCATCAATTCTCCTGTAAAAAAGTTGTCTATTTTATCACAATGCGAGTATAGTACTTCTTAAACCATTTATACTATTTTAATTTTGCAAGATTTTTCTTGGCGATACTGGCTGACTTGCTATCAGGATAAAGCTGAACAAGCGATTCATAGAACTCTTTCGCCTGTTTTTTGTCGCCGATGCGTTCAAACGATATGGCAGTATGCAGAAGCAGTGTCGGCATAAAACTGCTTTTGTCGTACAACGATGCACTTTTTTTGTAATAGGCAATCGCATCGTTAAAGCGCCCTTCACGATAGGCGATTTCACCTAAATAGTAGTTTGAGGTTGCCGGTTTGTAGTGATTCTTGATCAAATGGTTAAAATAGACTTTTGCCTCACTGTAGTTTTTCTTGCTGAAAAATTTTTTCGCGTCGGCATATATTCGGGCATTGGACTTTCCGCTGAGATCGCTCTTTTTTATAAATGCATCATAGGCGGTTTTAAATTCCAGAAATGTCGACTCCAGTTTGTTGAAACGCTCCTTGTCAACATACTTTTCGTTGATCGAATCGATCATCGCACCAAGTTCCTGGAGAACCGCACGAATCTGTTCAAAATTTTCCTGCTGCGTTACGGCGAGTTGGTCCACTGTCTGGTTGAGATCTTCGATCTGCTTGAGAGCGTTGTCATAGGATCGGATTTTATTGTTGAGCCCTTCGAGAATGCTTTGCAGGCCGTCGATGCGCTCTCTGTTCTCCTGCGTGATCTGCTGCTGCTTGAGCAGACTCCTCTGCAGCGACTCGATCGCACGTTTGTTGGCAAAAATATGCTTTTCCTCTTCACTCAGGCCATAGGGATTGGGGCTATCGAGATTACCGGCACCAAACGCGGAAGGCTCTTCGGGCGCAGCCGCAAACGCGGCCGCCACCAAAAGCGTCAATAGAAAGATATTTTTCATCTAATTAAAAATCAGGGGAGAAGTTTGAATTCGACACGTCGATTCTGTGCCCAGCACTCTTTCCTGTGTTCGGTACATACAGGATTGCTCTCCCCGTAACTGACCATCACCATACGACTCTCATCGATCCCTTTGACGGAGAGTGCATCACGAACCGTTTTCGCACGTTTGAGACCCAGTGCGTAGTTGTATTCGTCCGTGCCCCATTCGTCACAGTTTCCTTCGATTTTGATGGTCAGATCTTTCGCATCTTCCGATGCGAACAGTTTTGCATCTTCATCGACTCTTGGCTCCTGATCGGGTCGGATATTGTACTTGTCGAAATCGAAATAGATCTTTTTCGCACTTGTTTCGATCTGACGGATTTTCGCCATACGGGCATCTTCACCCATGAGATCGCTGGACTCCGTACTGCCCTGAATCGTGTCAAGACCTGTATCGGCACTGGTCGCCTGCTGGCCGGCTCCCTCCTGCTGGGTCATATCGACCTCCGGCTCTTTCTGAGAACATCCGCTCATCAACAGTGCTGCTGCTATCGCCGCGATAAAAAGGCTCTTCTTCATTGCTCTATCTCCTTGAAAGTTTTATCGATTTTATCATAAAGTTACTGCATTTCGGTTGATATTTAAACTGATTTACGGATGTTATACAGCGAATCACCAATCGATTGATTGAATGCGTTTACCTTTGAGTGGGAAGAGATATCCTTCGTTGTAATTGAGCCGGATGATCCCCAATGCACTCTGGGAGGCATAGTGCTTGATGTACATGACACTCTCCCCATCTTCGGAGAATTTCGGAAACTGGTTGATACCGCTGGCAGTCAATCTGCGAATGTAGTCGCTTTCCGTCGAAATCAGATAGAGGTTGAATGTGTTGGAACTGAACGCATTGTCCGTTTCACGACTGCTGTAGACGATGTATTTGCCATGGGCACTGCAGGCGTTGTTGTTGCGGCCGTGGAAGACCATCTGCTGCACACCCCGACTCCCGATACGCGATGCGAAAACATTGGGGTATCCAAGCCGATCCGAAACAAACACAATGCGCTTCTCTCCATTGATGTACTGGGCGGAGACATCGATACCGGAATAGAATGTAAGTCGCTCTTTCATACCGCTGCCGATATGATACTGATAGACATCGGGCTGTCCGTTCGGCGCCATTGTCAACAGCAGTTTTCTGCCATCCCGACTGACATCCGAACAGACCAGCATACCGTCGGACGTCGCGACCTTCCGCTGTTCACCTGTGTAGATGTTGTAATAATAGAGAACCGGCCTGCGTCCCAGTTTGGTATAGTAGATCCCCTTTTGGGCTCTGTCGGCCCATTTCGGAAAGATGTTGAGCCCGCCGCTCACGATTTTTTTTCGATAGGTCAGAGTATAGTCCGCGATCACGATGTCGGCATGTCTGGCTTTGATATACTCCGCGAAAACGACATACCGCTTCATCCACCCGACACTCGGCATTTTCAGAAAATCGTTGAAGTCGATAACTGCCTGATGGATCAGAAACGGATATCTCGCACGGTTCGATACCCTGTAACTCCGTTCGAAAAAGGGAGTGGCCGACGGAAACTCGTACGCTTTGACATCCATGAAGAGCTGTTGCTGATCTCCTTCTCTGAAGCGGTAGCGCAGCAGGTAGTTGTTTGTCTTCAGCATCGGATCGATCAAACTGTTGTACCCGCTGCGGCGATAGGTATCGTCGACTTTGAAATGGGCCGTCACTTTCAGATCGCCCATGACGAGACGGAAAAATTTCTGCCGTGTCATTTCGGTACCGAATTCCGAGGCATCCTGAATAGCCACCATGGGACGGTTATCGGCCGATTTGACAATCTCCAGTGTCGCATCGGAGGCATAGAGAAAGACCCCCAAAATCATGAATAATACTATTCGCACGGCTACTCCTTCGCTTTGAATTCGACATTGATGACCAGTTTTCTACCGCGTTTGTGCGGCGGAAATTTTCTCTGTTTGAGTTGTTCGAGATATTCTATCAGGCTCTCATTGAAACCTTGATTATCCGACGGATATAGAAGCCGATAGTCAAATTCGCCATCCGGACTGATCGAAAGACGGACTGTTGCAGTCGAGCCCGCATAGATCGCTTCCGGCTGCCATGACCCGTAAAGAATTTCGTACAGTTTGGACATATAGGCATCCACTTCGCCCTGGCCCGATGCTTTCGAAGAGATTTTGATCGAGGGTTTGCTCAGATTGATATCTTTGACAAGCTGCTGGGCCCGTTTCTGCTCTTTCTTCTCCTCTTCGGATACGGCCTTGTACTTTATCTTCGGCGCATTGGCGAGTCGGGCTGCACGTGACTGTTCGATCGGCTCCTTGATTTTCACACCTTTGAACAACGACGCGATCGCTTTCGGTTTCGGCTTGCTCGTCTGTTTCGCCGTCGTACGGCTCTTTTTCGCTACAGCAGGTATTTCCGATTTTATCTTTCGTTTCTGCTCTTTTTTCGCGACGGGCCTGGGTTTCGGACGTGCCTGCGGCATCTGCATCAGCGAAACTTCGATCGACTCCGCCTGTTTCGGAACATACCGTTTCGATTTTTTGTAGTCGTTGAAAAAGAGAATGAGCAGCAGGATCAAAAGCAGATAAAATCCGACAGCGGCCGCTCCGCCTGCAAAAAAGTAGGTCTCTTTTCTATCCATTCGTCACCAGGGAGACTTTCGAGAAACCTGCTTCCTTGACAGTTTTGAGCAGGAACATCACATCCCTGTAGGGAAGGCGTTCATCGGCACGGATATAGACAGGAATATCTTTCTCCAGTGCCTGCGTTTTAAGCAAAAAACGGTCAGGGAAAGAGATCTTGTCAAACTTCTCTTTCTGAAAATGGATCAATCCCTGTTTGTCCATACTCACTTCGATCGATTTGACTTTCTGAAGCGTCCGTGTTTTGGATCCCTGCGGCAGCGTGATATTCTCTTCGTAGATGATCGTGGGTGCCGTGACCATCAAAATGGCCATCAGCACCAGCATGATATCGACCAGAGGCGTGATATTCAGGTCGGGTTTCTCGTCCCACTCGTATCGCATCGGCCTATGTATCTCTTTTCTGAGCGAGCAGCATATCGATCTGCATCGCGATAACCGTCGAGAGTTCGTATGCCTTTCGTTTCAGAAGCAGGTGGAAACTGTATGCGAATATCGCAACGAAGATGCCCGCTGCCGTCGCGACCAATGCCTCACTGATGGCAGGCGCCACGACACTCAGCGTCGCACTTTTCTGTGTTCCGAGACCCGCAAAAGCCTCCAAAATCGATATGACCGTTCCGAAAAGACCGATGAATGGTGACGTGCTGGCAATCATCGATAGAAGTGTCAGACCCTTGGTCGACTCTTTCGTTGCGGCGAATTCACACATTTCCAGCAAACGTGCATGGATCGTAGGGGACTTTTTCAGACAGCTTTTCAAAATCGAGTGGTGTGTCACACTCGCTGCACCCATATGCATCTGTTCCATCGAATCGTTCTCTTTCGAGAGCCAGCGTTTGAGTGTCAGATAACGGTAAACGAATGTCCAAATGGTAAGGAGAAGATAAAAGGAGAGCAGTCCCAGTACGAAAAAGGTAATGGGACTGCTGCGGTCGATATAACCGACGATGATGTCGATCATGGTTTAAAATCTTGTTTTGGCGGCTGTTTCTACTTTTGCCTCGACGTTGGCTATGGCAAAATCGGAATTGCTTGCTTTTTTGATGAGCTCTTTGGCCTCTTTGATGGCGCGTGCCATGTCGCTTTCGGTTTCTCCGACAATCGGTACGGCACCTTCTACGACAACCAATGTCTTGTTCTCATCCACTTTGACATAACCGGAGTCGATAACGATGGAGTCCACGTTTCCATCCGCCTTCTCTATTTCGATTACACCGGCTTCAAGGAGCGAAACCAGTGATGCGTGTTCCGGGAGAACACCAAATTCACCTTCCGCTCCCGGAAACGTCGCAGATTTCACGTCACCGCTGAAAATCTGTCCGTGAGGTGTAACGATTTCTAATTTCATTGTATCCATTGTTATCCTTTGGTTAGGATGCTCGCACGCTCAACAAGGAGAGGTTCCTTGTCAAGATGCTTTGGCTTTGAGCTTTTCTGCTTTTTCAATCGCTTCGTCGATGCTTCCAACCATATAGAATGCTGCTTCCGGAAGGTCGTCGTACTCACCTTCGAGCAGTCCTTTGAAGCCTTTGATCGTCTCTTCGAGCGTCACATATTTACCCGGTGAACCGGTAAAGACTTCCGCAACGAAGAAGGGCTGGGAGAGGAAACGTTCGATTTTACGTGCACGTTCAACTGTCTTTTTGTCCTCTTCGGAAAGTTCGTCCATACCGAGAATCGCGATGATATCCTGGAGATCCTTGTATTTCTGAAGAACGGACTGAACACCCCGTGCCACCTGGTAGTGCTCATCACCGATGATGACCGGGTCGAGCATTCGGCTGGTGGAGTCGAGCGGGTCGACTGCCGGATAGATACCTTTTTCCGCAATTTTACGGTTAAGTACCGTTGTCGCATCGAGGTGCGCGAAAACCGAAGCCGGAGCCGGGTCTGTCAAGTCGTCCGCCGGTACGTAGACAGCCTGGACAGATGTAATCGAGCCCTTTGTCGTTGATGTAATTCGCTCCTGCAGACGCCCCATTTCACTTGCAAGTGTCGGCTGATATCCGACCGCTGAAGGAATACGTCCGAGCAGAGCCGACATTTCGGAACCCGCCTGCGCATATCGGAAAATGTTGTCGATAAACATCAGAACGTCGAGGCCCATTTCATCACGGAAATACTCCGCCATCGTCAGACCGGTCAGCGCGATACGGTTACGTGCTCCCGGAGGCTCGTTCATCTGGCCGTAGCAGAGGGCAACTTTGTCCAGAACGTTGGACTCTTTCATTTCGTTGTAGAGGTCGTTTCCTTCACGTGTCCGCTCACCGACACCCGCAAATACCGAGTAACCGCTGTGCTTGAAGGCGACGTTGTGGATCAGCTCCATGATAATGACGGTTTTACCGACGCCCGCACCACCGAAAAGACCGACTTTACCACCTTTCGCATAGGGAGCCAGCAGGTCGACGACTTTGATACCCGTCTCGAAAATTTCCGCTTTCGTACTCTGCTCTTCGAAAGCCGGCGGATTGCGGTGGATACTCCAATGGGTTTTCGCTTCGAGCGGTTCACCCTCGTCGACAGTATCACCGATAACATTGAAAATACGTCCGAGGACCTCTTCCCCGACCGGTACTTTGATGGGAGCGCCTGTCGCGACAACATCCATGCCGCGCACAAGCCCTTCACTCATATCCATAGCGATCGTACGGACTCGGCTGTCGCCAACCTGGCTGGCCACTTCCAAGACAAGACGCTTTTTTTCGCCTTCCAGTTCGTAATTGACTTCAAGCGCTTCATTGATCGCCGGAAGATAATCTTCGAAGTCAACGTCGACGACCGGGCCGATGACCTGTGTAATTTTACCTGTTTTACCAGACATTCATTCTCCTTCTTTTATTTCAATGCTTCGACACCGCTGATGATCTCGATCAGCTCTGTCGTAATAGATTCCTGTCGCGCTTTATTATAGGCTACAGTCAGTTCGTTGACACGCTCCGATGCGTTGTTCGTCGCATTATCCATTGCCTGCATACGGGCACTGTGTTCCGCAGCCAGCGAATCGAGCAAACCATAATACATGCTGTATTCCGCGTACTTTCGCAACAGCGTATTGAGCAGCTCTTCCTGCTCTTCCGGTTCATATTCGATCGTTGATTTCAACTCACGTGGTTCCACCGTTGAAATATCGACCGGCATCAGCTGCAGGACACGCTGCTCCTGTGTCAGCATATTTTTAAATCCATTGTAGATAAGGATGACCCGATCCGTTTTTCCGCCCGCAAAATCCATCAGAGATTGATCGATAAATTCTGCAGCCTGCTTATAATCTGGTGAGGCGCTCAAACCGATTATTTCATCGGTCATCTCAATGCCATTGTATTTGAGAAAATCGATCGCTTTGCGGCCGACAATGCGCAGTCGGACCGCAACACGCTTCTCTTTGTACTCTTTCAGCATTCTCAGCGTCGTTTTCAGCGTCGTGATGTTAAATCCGCCACACAAACCCTTGTCGGCAGTGATGACGATCATATCAACCGTGCGTACCGGCAGATCGGCCTGAACAAAACGACTCTCGGCACCGCCCACTTTGCTCGTATTGATTTCATAAGCGATTTCACTCACCAGTTCATCGAGTTTCTGGGCATAGATGCGCGAACGCTTCGCCAGTTCCTCGGCACGCTTCAGTTTCGCCTGCGACACGAGCTTCATCGCACGTGTCGTTTTCTGCGTACCTTTGACGCTGTTGATCTGAAGCTTGATCTCTTTCAAATTTGCCATCGTTGATCCTTAATATCAGGCACTGAATGAATTTTTAAATTCTTCCAGGGCTTTTTTCATCAACTCTTCGGTTTCTTCGTCGATTTTCTGCTTCTCGCGAAGCTGCTCAAAGACATCTCCATAATTCGCTTCGACAAACGGATAGAGTTCCGCTTCGAATTTCGTCACGGCATCGACAGGAATATCGTCGAGATATCCATTCGCACCTGCATAGATGATCAGAATCTGTTTTTCGACCGGAAGCGGTGAATAGGGAGGCTGCTTCAGTATCTCGACCATCCGGGCACCGCGCTCGAGCTGGGCACGTGTCGCTTCGTCGAGGTCACTGGCAAACTGTGCAAATGCTTCAAGTTCCCGATACTGTGCGAGGTCGAGGCGCAGTGTTCCCGAAACCTGCTTCATACCTTTGATCTGCGCGGCACCACCGACACGTGAAACAGAAAGACCGACATTGATCGCCGGCCGGATACCGGAGTTGAAGAGATTCGTTTCAAGGAAAATCTGTCCGTCTGTGATCGAAATGACGTTGGTCGGAATGTATGCCGAAACGTCACCCGCCTGTGTTTCGATGATCGGGAGTGCTGTCAGAGAACCTGCACCGAGCTCATCGTTCAGTTTTGCCGCACGCTCGAGAAGACGTGAGTGCAGATAGAAGACATCTCCCGGGAATGCTTCGCGGCCCGGAGGTCGGCGGAGAATCAGCGACATTTCACGGTAGGCGACCGCATGTTTACTCAGGTCATCGTAGATGATCAGAGCATGCTGTCCGTTGTCGCGGAAATATTCACCCATTGTGACACCGGCATAGGGGGCGAGGAACTGCAGCGCAGCAGACTCGGATGCACCCGCATTGACGACAATCGTGTAATCCATGGCACCATGCTCTTCGAGCTTGCGCACGATCGAGGCGACGGTTGACTGTTTCTGGCCGACTGCGACATAGATACAGATAACATCCTGGCCCTTCTGGCTGATGATGGAGTCGACTGCAACCGTCGTTTTACCGGTCTGTCGGTCACCGATGATCAACTCACGCTGTCCGCGTCCGATCGGGACAAGTGCGTCGATCGCTTTGATACCGGTTTGAAGGGGCTCATGAACCGATTTACGTGCCATAATGCCGGGGGCTTTCTCTTCGACGAAGCGTGTTTCGCTCGTTTCGATCGGCCCTTTGCCGTCGATCGGCTCGCCAAGTGCGTTGACGACACGTCCGACGATCTCCTTGCCGACCGGAACTTTCAGAAGCTGACCGAGTCGTTTGACGCTCATCCCTTCATGAATACCGACACCCTTGCCGAGAATAACGATACCGACGCTCGCCTCTTCGAGGTTGAGAACCATACCGCGCTCTCCATCCTCGAACTCGACCATTTCACCGGCCATAACGTTGTTGAGCCCAAAGACCTGTGCAATTCCGTCAGCAACGCTGACAACTTTTCCTGTTTCGTCAATGTCGACGCTCAATTCAAAATTTTCGATACGCTCTTTGATAATCGAGCTGATTTCATCTGCTTGAAGTTTAGACACTACCGATCTCCTTTCTTTATGTTTTACAATGCTTTCAAAATATGGGTGATCATGTCGGATGCGACGCGCTCTTTCGAGAAACTCGCTTCCAGACCCAGATCTTCAATCATCACTTTTATACCATCACGTTCGCTTTTAACCGGACGAAGTACCACTGTCGCGTCGACATACTTCGAAAGGGAGCTTTCCAGCTCACTGAGAAGTTTTTTGTCGATAGGTTTTTTACTTTCGACGATGCCTTCATATTTGTTGGCTCGTCGCTGAAGCTCTTTTTGCAACAGATTCGAAATCTCCGGAATAAGGCCGAAACGGTTATGAATGCCGAGGGTTTTGACGAAGTTGACGAGCTGAGCATCCGGTTTTTCGCCAAGCAATCCGACAATCAGTTCTTCACGCTGCTCTTTGGATACTTCCGGAGAGACGATAATCTCCACAAATTTCGGATCGTTGAAGGCTTCTGAGATCATCGCCAGCGATGAGGCCGCGCTTTCGATCTCCTTTTCGCTGAGTGCTCCGATCAATGCTTTGACATAACGTTTTGCAACAAGTTGATCCATTTACGCCACCTTTTTCATGATGAGATTGACAAACTTCTTCTCATCCATACCGATTGCATCGCCTTTGAAGAGTTCGTCAAGTACATCTGCTACAGTTTTACGGACCATCTGTCGCTTCTCGACTTCCATCTTCTCATGCTGAAGCTTTTCAAGATTTTCAAGTTCCGCATGCAGCTGTTCATCCAGTTTTTTAGCCAGCAGCTGTGACTCTTTTTTGGCCGCTTCGATAATCTCTTCCGCTATCTTCTGAGCACCTTCATATTCTGCTACCGCATCCTCTTTGGCCTGCTTTGTGGCTTTCAGTCGCTTTTGAACCTCTTCAAGTTTCGATGCGATCTCCGCCGTTCTTCCAGTAAAAAAGTTTTTGACCGGCTCCGCAACAAAGTAGTAGATAATCGCTACGAAGATAATGAAGTTGACAAGCCTTGGAACAAAATCCGTTCCGCCACTCGCTGCTTCACCACCCGAAGCCAATGCAACTGCCGGAAGAAAACATGCAGCTACCCACAACAGTTTACGCATATTTTTCCCTTTCAAATCTGACTGAATTTCGCTTTCAAAGACTCTTTGAAAAGCGGCATTTGTGAAAGAAGCTCGCTCTTGAGCTGCTCTTCCTCTTTTTTCAGTTCATCCAGAAAACCCTGGTAGACCTGCTCAAGCTCCTCTTTTTTCGCCTCGATCTTGCTCATTGCAAGAAGTTTGGAGTCTTCGATTGTCTTTGCTCGCATCGCAGCAGCCTCACTTTTTGCCTGTGTGATTACCGCTTCGGTTTTCGCTTTGAATTCATCGATCTCGGCACTGTTCGAACTGACATTCTCGAGATCTTTCCGAATGCTTTTGTCACGTTCGTCCATAAACGTCAACAACGGCTGATAGAGCCACTTGTTAAGCAGCATCAGCAGCACGAGAAAGATGACAGCCACTAGAAGCATCAGGGATAAATGTATATCCAGCATGCACACGCTCCTTTCTTAAAAATTGGGCAATGTTATCATATTTATCCAAAATTCTAAATTAAGGATATTCTAAAGCGCTCCATCTGCAAAGCACTCTCGACTACCCTTGAAGTACCGAAACAATTAGACTTTTCTGGTTATACGCTTGATAAAATCCTTCAGTTCTTCCTCGTTTTCAAATGAGATTTCCACCTTCGATTGCTTCACACTGATACGAAAGGGAACATTATCTTCCAGAAGATCACGATAGGCAATCAGATCCAAACCCCTCTCTTTTTTCACTTTTCTCTTTTTCGACGTTTTCTCCTGCGACTTCATTTCGTTGACAAGCTGCTCCGTTTCACGAACGCTCAATTTCTGCCCGGTGATCGTGTCGCACAGAATACGCTGATCCCTTTCGTCCAAACCCACGAGTACTTTGGCATGCCCCTGTGAGATCTGCGCTGCCGTAAGTTTTTCGACGACATAATCACTTAACTGCAGAAGTCTCAGAGTATTGGTTATCTGTGTCCTGCTTTTGTGAATGATTCCGGAAAGCTCTTCCTGGGTAATGCCATATTCGTCGATCAGCTCCCTGTAGGATCGTGCCAGCTCGATCGGATTGAGTGCCTCGCGCTGAATGTTTTCAATCAGTGCCAGTTCTCTGAACTTCGAACGGTCAATATCGGCGACAATAGCCCGGATTGTCGCCAATCCAGCCATTTTGCTCGCCCGTACACGGCGTTCACCGGCTATCAGTACATATTCGCCGTTTTGCTCGATCACGACGACGGGCTGAAGCAGACCATGGCGTTTGATCGATTCGGAGAGTTCTCTGATCGCCTCTTCGTCGAAATGTATTCTGGGCTGGTAGGGATTGGGTACGATATCGGAGAGCGGCAGATCGATGACATGATCTTTGATATCGCTGTAATTGTTCTGGAATTCGTTCTCGTACGCTTCGGCGACTTCACCCAAAATGGCACCGAGACCACGTCCAAGCGATTTGCTTTTCCCCTTTTTTCCCATTCTTTTTCCTAGCTGGCCAAAATTGCCTGGGCAAGATGCTGATAAGCCTGGGAACCGGTCGATTTGACATCGTATAGAATGACCGGTTTGCCGAAACTCGGACTCTCGGCAAGTTTTACATTTCTCGGGATGACGATGAACTCGTCATCATCCGATTTGAACAGTTTGCTTTTGAAATGCTGCGTCAAATCGGCGAACACCTGTTTGGAGAGATTGTTCTGCCCGCTGTACATTGTTGGCAGGAATCCCTTTATTTTCAGCTTCGGATTGATGGTCTTTTTGATCAGCCGGATCGTGTTGAGAAGCTGTGCAAGACCCTCCAGCGCAAAAAATTCGCATTGAATCGGAATAATGACGGAATGGGCGGCACTCAATGCGTTGATCGTAATGGGGCCGAGAGCCGGAGGAGAATCGATGATGATATAGTCGTAGGCCCGTTTGACCTCATCGATTTTCCGTTTCAGTACCAGTTCACGGCCTTTGCGTGTTTCGCTGTCGTAAAACTCTTTTTCAACACCGACCAGGCCGATATTGGATGGAACCAGATGAAGGGTCGGAAGTGTTGTCTTCAAGATGGTATCGCTGATCTTTTTCGCCCCGATCAGCACATGATAAATATTGTACTCGTAATCATTTCGATGAAAACCGAGACTCGTTGTGGCATTCGCCTGCGGGTCGGCATCTATCAAAAGAACCTTCTTTTCCGCTACAGCGAGCGACGCTGCCAGATTGACCGCCGTTGTCGTCTTGCCGACACCGCCCTTTTGGTTGGCTATTGTAATAATTTCACTCATCGTAAACTCACTACCCTTCTTTTTCCTATTATCAACGACCCGTCGTTTTGGAGAACGGCTTCCCTTAAATCCAACGTTTCCTGGCCCATATGTGTTTGGAAGTTTTTGCTGTTTTCAAATTCTAATCTAAAGTTGCTAAAAATCTGCTTCCATGACGGAGTTTTTTTTACGTTTTCCAAAAAGGTTTCCAAAAGTTCCAACGGGGATGTTTTTACGTCCAAAACCCCGTAATCATGGGGCGCATCGGCAATATTGACGCCAATGCCGGCTACGATGGTCTGGCCCTTTTTCATCGTAATGCAACCCCCTATTTTACGCTCTTGGAGATACAAATCGTTGGGCCATTTCACCCATGTTTCAGAACCGAGATTTTTCAGAGACATTTTCATCAGATAGGCGAAATAGATCGATGCGGATGTAAGCGGAAGGTCATCCGGAAGATGCGATTGGGACAATGCAATCGAGGCAAAAAAATTGCCACACTTGCCGACCCATCTGTTCTCTCTGCTTCCGATACCCTCCGTCTGCTTTTCGGTTATGACGGCACATGGAATCTCTACGGAAGCATCAGCGATACGCTCAACGAGCCACAACTGTGTGGAGGGGAGCGTTTCAAACGAGTAGATCCGCAATCTTCAACCTTTTTCCACGCAAATAGCTGTGTATATCCATCGCCTTTTTGGAAGGGGGCTGAACGGTTTTGATACGGACGGCACCATCACCGCATGCAATCGTCACGCCATCCTCTTCGATCGACACAATTTTGCCCGGATCGCCTTCTCCGGTATCCGGTTCGATATCGAGCAGTTTGAGACCACTTTCGAGGTAGATGCCGGGCCACCCTTCGTATGCACGGAATCGGTTGTAAAGCGTCATGGCATTCATTTCAAACGAGACCAGCCCATCCTGCCGCGTAATCTTTCTGCAATAGGTCGCATCGGCATCGCACTGCGGAAGCGGACGAATGGTTCCGAACGCGCGCAACACTGTCGGCGTCAACGCCGCCGCCTCTTCCGCAAGCCTGTCGAACAGATCGCTTTTCCTCTCATGCAGGCTGACCGGGATGACGCGCCACGCCAGTACCGGACCGCTGTCGAGCCCCTCTTCCATAAGCATCGCCGTCACGCCGGTAATTTTGTCGCCGTGCAGCAGCGCCTCCTGAATCGGGCTGGCGCCCCGGTATTTCGGAAGCAGCGAGGCGTGAAGGTTGATGCAGGGGGCGATATCGAGTATGGTTCGCGGCAGAATCTGCCCGTAGGCCGCCACGACAATGAAATCGGGCGCATACGAAGCTATCTCTTCGGCTACGCCCTCCTCTTTCAGCGAGAGGGGTTGGTGCACAGGCACTTCCGCCTCTTCAGCTGTCACCTTCACCGGCGGCGGCGTCATTACCTTCTTGCGGCCCACCGGCTTGTCGGGCTGTGTATAGACCGCTGCCACTTCGAAATCCGCTTCAACCATCAGCCTTTTCAGTATCACATCGGCGTACTCAGGCGTTCCCATGAAAACGATTCTTTTTTTACTCAATTCTCTATTCTCCATTTTCAATTCTCAATTCGTTTCGTTCCTTCCATCTGCATCATCTTCTCGAAGCTCTCCGCTTCCGCTCTCTCTTTACGCCGTTTTTTCTCCTCCTCTTCACGCTTTTTCTGCGCTTCGCTCATTTCGCTCTTGATCGTCTTGAGTGTTTCAAAAACCTTTTCGTCCATGACGGTACCTCCTGTATAGATAGAAAAGAAGACCCAAAGCCAGCAGGCCGCCGAACACCTGGGTCCATGCACCGATTCGGATATTTTTGTTCAAAATCTCGTTGTGCATAGCCGTATCGATATCCACTCCGGCTACATCGGCCACATGATGCATCAACGAGACTGCCGGATCCCCATCGGGAATCGTCCGGTGGCACGCCATGCAGGCACCGCGGCGGTCGAGTTTCGCGCGCTGTTCGTTACTGAGGGGGCCGGCGAGATTCCAGTGATTGTCGACCGTTTGCAGCCATGTACCGTTTTCGTCGACGAAGCGGCTCCAGTCGACGTTGAAATTCTCGATTTTTGGTTTCTGCACCGTGTATTTCGCAGGAATCACTCTGCCGTCGGCGGTTTTGAGATCAACGATGAAATCCTCACCCATATCGCTCCAGACATTGCCCCCTTCGATGCCATACCCCATTGCGGCGGGATTGGCATGACAACTCTCGCAGGCACGCGCTCTCTTCTGTACCGTGTGGGAGTGGACCGATGCCATAACGATGCCGGGCAGATTGCGGTCGCTTTCCGGATGTTTGTAGTCGGGCATTTCGAACACATGATTCTTCAAAATCGCCTTGCCCTCTTTTCCTATTACCGTAACCACCACCTGGCAGCCCGGCATCGCGGGCGAGATGCGCCCTTCGCCATTCTGAACGAGAGGCGGGTTTTCCCAGCGCAGATAGCTGCGTGTTTCGGTCACCTTCCCTGGAACCAGATGTTCCCGGAGCGTTCCGCGCATCGTCGCATCCACTCCATGCATATCATGGTCGCGCGCGGCGGCCAGCCAGTCAACCTCTTTGTGGTTTTTGCTGTAGTCGATTTTGACATGGCAGCCGTAACACTGGGGTGCCCAGGTATCGTGGCATGTATAACACTCCATCCGGTCGTTGTGCGCGCTCACCCGGTCCATCGCCACCAGCCCCTCTTTCGAGAGTTTGCCGGCCTCTTTCAGCTTTTTGAGAGGTTTCAGACGGATCGTCCTGCCGCTGGCCAGATAGACCAGCACCTCATCGCCGTCTTTGACGACATTTTTGTAGGGATTGCCACGCGCCGTCAGCAGGTACCCCTCTTTTTTCTCGAAGGTCGAGCCTTTTTTCAGATACTCCGCCAGCGTCTGCGAGACGCCCCGCGGTTCTCCTCCGGCCGGTTTGGTATCGAATTCGTCGCTGTAGCCGAGCGGTAGCTCCCACGGATATTTTTTTGTCGTACCGTGGCAGTCCTGGCACTCCACCTCCACCGGCCCGAGGGTCGCCCCGGCCAGGAAGCCGTCGCCATGCAGGTCACGTGTCGTGTGGCAGTCCTGGCAGAGCATCCCCTTTTTCATATGAACATCCGCCTTCAGATGCAAATAGTGTTTCGTATGGAGTTTCGGCTGTCCGTTTCCTTCGTTGTCGTATCCCGGTTTGTATGCCGTCTCCATCAGCCCCTCGTAGCTGACACCGATCCGCTTGCCGCGGTTGTGGCATGTCGAGCAAGTTTCCACCGGCACGCCGCTGTAAGTGGTGCCGTGAACCGTCACCTTCGCATTGACGGAGGATTGGATCTGATGGACGAGCATATGCCCCGGTTTCTCTTTCGGAATCGCCGGGTCGCTTCCTTCGTAAAACCCGTCGTTGCTGTAGGGTATGTGGCAACTCGAACATCCGATACCCCTGAAATCGCCCCGCTTCTGGCGCCCTTTCGATCCGGTATGGCATCGCAGGCACTCCTGCCGCAAATAGGTGTAGGCGGCAAGTTTCGGGTTTTTTTCCACCTCCTCAGGTGTCGGGGCGGGGGGCAGTTCTTTCATTTTCACCGGGAAAACCTGCGGATTCAGATCATGCAGCTTTTCCATGTATTTGCGGTAGGATTCGGTTCCGAGACGTTTATGGGGATCGGGATTCGCCGTCTCGTAGTTGCCCACATCGTGGCGGTACCCCTCCAGGCCACCGAAGCTGTAGAGCGTGCCGTGGATCTTCCCCTGCTCGGTCATCATCAGGGAGTTCATCTGCGCCGCGACCTGTTCCCTGTGGCACATCCCGCACGTATGTTGATTGATCCATGGGCTTCCCGGATCGGGGTAGAACGTTTTGGGCCCTTCGTATGCCTGCAGCATGCGCGGTGCACCGCTATGCGCCGCCTCTTTGGTGCCGGCTTCCGGATTGCCGCCGTGGCAGACGACGCAGGTGTTGTCGCCCACGCCCGCCTTTTTCGCTTTTTTGGCGATCGCTTTGGCCATGCCGGTCTGCGGCTCGCGGATATGCTCGATACCGCTATGGCATCTGAGACAATTGTTGGCAGGCAGCATCACGCCAAAAAGCGAAAGAAAAAGCAGCAGACGGATCATGGACAAGCCCCTACGCAAAAGTCACAATATGGTAACACAGTGCCAATGAGAAACGAATAAATTGCACAAACCCTGCACACAATCGTTGTATAAAGAAAAATAATCTTAGGAGGATGACATGTGCATAAGTTACAAAAGCCGAACGCCCTATCGGAGCGGGCCATACAGAAAAACCGGGAGAAGAGACAAGAAGCATACTCCATTGAACGAAAAAGTGATGCATCCCGACCCCGGTTTCGTCGATGAGAGAATCAAAAAAGAAGTGGTTGACTCCGGGAAACAGTGAGAGGCAATGTCATACGGGCACGGGTATGGATACCCGTATGGCGGCCGACAGCGTCACGCATCCATCTCATCCAGTACGACACCGATGATATCCGTCATCGTGACAATGCCGTAGATTTCATTCTCGTCGATAACGAGAAGCCGTTTGATACTGTTTTTCACCATCATACGGGCAGCGTATTTCATATCGAGTTTTCTGGAAACCGAAATCGAAGGAGACGACATGATGTCGTACACATTGAGCAGATCGATATCACCATCCTCGGCAACAATCGAATAGAGAATATTTTTGAAAGTCACCAGCCCGTAGGCACCATGTTCCGAACTCTTGTCAACGATGACCGCCTTGACCTTGTTCGCTTTCATCAGGCTGAGCGCTTCGCGTACCGGCGCCATCTGCGATACGATCACCAGTCTCTCTTTCGGTGTCATAATCTCTTCAACCAGCATAGCATTCTCCTTACAGCAGATTTTTCAATTCATGTTCGAATTTGTGAAGCTCTTCGACATTGAGCCCGACCACATGTTCGAGGGGCATTGTATAGGCAAGCGAACAGTTCTCTTCGTTTGCCATCTCCATCCCTTTGGCCAGCGCTTTCATCACCTTTCTGGCCAAACGCCGCGGCAGAAGGAAATGGAGTACCGTCACATTCTCCTCGAGCGTCAAACCGAAGAAAATCTTTTTCTCTTTCAGCCCGAGGGTTCGGGCGTGAATGATCGTAACGGCACCCGCCCCCGCCTCTTTGGCAATGGCGATCGCCTCCTCTTCTCTCTCCTCCGGCACAACGGCCACCAACGCGACAAATTTCATCTCTTCTCCTCCTTATTGACCAGATATTGGGCATAAATGCCGTATCCCATTACGGTAATCATCGGAAACAGTGACGCGAACGCGATGAGACCGAAGCCATCGATCAGCGGATTGCGCCCCTCGATATTCTCCGCCAGCCCCAGTCCCAGTGCCGCAACCAGCGGTACCGTCACCGTCGACGTCGTCACGCCGCCGCTGTCGTAAGCGATCGGAATGATATATTTGGGAGCGAAGTAGGTCAGACCGATGACGATGACATATCCGACGATGATGTAATAGTGGAGCGGATCGCCGGCCACGATCCGATAAGCACCCAGAGCAATACCGATTGCCACACCGATCGCAACCGAGACCCGAAGCACCATATCGTTGATACGGCCTTCACTCACCTCCTTCGCCTTGATCGCAATCGCCAGTAACGAGGGCTCGGCCATCGTCGTCGAAAACCCGATCAGAAATCCGAACAGATAGATGAGAACATTGTTTTTCATCTCGGTCAGCTGAAAGGCGATGCTCTCTCCGATCGGGAAAAGCCCCATCTCGAGTCCCAGAATGAACGCATAGAGTCCGAGAATGACAAGCACGATGCCGATGGCGATTTTGTGCAGATAGGCGACCCGTTTTCTGATGACGGCATATTGAAAGAAAAAAATGACGGCGAGAATCGGAAAGACATCTTTGATCACCGCGACAAGATCCCAGAGAATATCCCACGGATCGAAATGTTTGTGAACCTCGACCGTCTCTTTGACAGCCTCCTCCATCACCAGAAATGTTTGTGCGGCACTTTCAGGCGACATGGCATAGACCAGAATACCGTAGAGCTGTACGAAGATCATCGGCGTCAGCGACGCAAAGGCGATCAGTCCGAAGCCATCGATCGCAGGATTCCGCCCCTTGATCGAGGAGGCAAGCCCGATACCGAGTGCCGCTACGAGCGGAACCGTCACCGTCGACGTCGTCACGCCGCCGCTGTCGTATGCCAATCCGACGATCTCTACCGGTGCAAAGAAAGTGATGCCGACAACCAGAACATACCCGGTTATGATGTAGTAGTGGATCGGATGGCCGGTCAGAATACGAAAGACCCCGAGCGCAATCGCGAATCCTACCGAGGCGGCTACCGTCATCCGAAGAAAAAAGGCATCGATTTTGCCGGCACTGATCGCCGCCGCCTTGTCGGCGATGGCAATGAGCGCCGGCTCCGCCACGGTAGTCGAAAATCCGATCGTGAATGCAAAGAGCATCAGCCAGAAGAAAGAGCCTTTTTTGGCAAAATCGGTAGCGAGACTCTCTCCGATCGGGAAAATACCGAGTTCGAGCCCGCGAATAAAGAGGGCCAGCCCGATGGCGACGATCACGAGGCCTACCACGATGGAACTGAAATTTTCAGGCATTGCACGGACGATGGCTATTTGAAAAAATGCTACGACCACAACGATCGGCAAGAGATCTTTGAATGAGTTTTTCAGATCCTGATAAAAGATTTTCGCTGAATCAATGACCATATGACCTCATCCTCTTTTCATTACCCTATCATATCCAAACCCATCATCGACACCCTATGGAATTTATGAAAAAAAGTGATAAAAAAGAGAGGGCGCTTCGAAACGTATCAAAACAGTTTTTTGATTTTTTTTCAACAAGCTCTTCCTCGCCGCGATCGAGCTCCCCCGGGCGGATCTCATCCTGCACAAATACAAACCCGATTATTGATCA
>NZ_JAOZPV010000001.1:0-25650 GCF_029932565.1 Hydrogenimonas sp. | reverse complement strand
CGAGCTCCCCCGGGCGGATCTCATCCTGCACAAATACAAACCCGATTATTGATCACCCTTTGCCGTAAACAGGCTCGTCGAACAGCATCAAAATAATCATGAATTCCCCATTTCGTTCACATTGGCGGATTTTACTTCATACTGCTATAATTCCGCTTCAAATTTTTAGATGGGTTCCAGTCGATTTCAAAACAGGCCGAAGAATGAAAAAAACGATCCGTGCCATTCATACCATCGATGCAGGTATTCTTTTTATGCTGGCAAGTGCCCTTATTTCCGCCATGAACGGTGCCGTGGCCAAAGTACTGGGCGAAGAACTCAGCGCCATGGAGATCGTCTTTTTCCGTAACCTTATCGGCGTGGCGATCATCCTGGCTGCGTTGCATCATACACCGCCAAAACTTTCCGGCGGTCGAATTCCTCTGCTGCTTTTGCGGGGCCTCTTCGGTTTCTCGGCAATGATCCTCTTTTTCTATACCATTACTGTGATACCACTCGGCGAAGCGATCACACTCAACAAAACATCACCGCTGTTCGTCGCGATCCTCGCCTTTTTTCTGATACACGAACGGATCAGCCGCTACGGCATTCTGGCTCTTCTCATCGGCTTCGCCGGGATCGCTTTCATCACTCAGCCGACAGGATTTTCGATGAGCTACGAACATTTCCTGGGGCTTCTGGGCGGTTTCTTCGCCGCCTGTGCCTATGCGACAATCAAAACGATCCGCGACATCTACGATGCACGAGTCATCGTCCTCTCTTTCGTGGGACTGGGCTCTCTCATCCCTGCCCTTCTCTTCCTGATCGCCCCCTATGTGACCGTTTCGCCGGCTCTGCAATTTCTATTTCCCGAGTTCGCCCTTCCCTCGTCACTGAAAACCTGGGGACTCGTCGCTTTCATGGCCATTATCTCCACTCTCTCCCAGTGGTTGCTGACCAAAGCCTACTCCCTGGGAAAAGCGGGTATCGTCGGAGTCGTCAGCTATACCAATATTCCCTTCGCAGTCGGTTTTGGCTGGATGCTTGGCGATCCGTTTCCCAATCTATGGGTATGGCTCGGTATCGGCCTGATCGTAACGGCGGGTTTGCTTTTGAAAAAAAGTTAGAAGGAGAGATCTGTAAAGAGGAACCGGAAGTTTATCCCCTATAGAGATCCTGGGGAATTTCACCCTCCTGTCCGGTTTCGACATTGATCACGTTCAGATTGGGATGAATCAGCTCTTTCAGACGTCTTTCGACCACCATTTTGGTTGTCATCAGGCTCATGGAACAGCCATGACAGGTTCCAATGAGCTGGATAAAGACATTGCCATCTTTCACCCCCAGCAGATTCATTCCACCGCCATGGGACTTGATATACTCTTCCACCACGGGCAGATGATGTTTCACCGCTTCGTAAATATCTTCATCGGAAAAGGGCATACTCACCATTCAACCTTTGCTTTTTTTATGTAAGGGTATCTCATTTTTGATACAAAAGATATTAAAGACACCTCGAATACCCCGATCTCAACTCTTTTAAAATCGCTTCAATCTGCCGCCGATGCACGGTCTGATGGATTGCACCCATCACCATCCACTCTTTCGGATTGAGCGCTCCGAACCATGGATGTTCATGACGGTTTTTTCCATGGATGTCTCCAAGATTTTTCAAAAGATTCTCTCGAAAGTGCACAATGAAGTCTCTATACCTATCGATGACATCAAAACCGATTTGTGTATAGGGTTTGTACTCTTCTATTTTCACTTCCCTGGAAAGCTTTTCGCCACGGCTGAGTATGGGTATGCGTGTCTGTAGCGCCATACCAACGATATGCAGATGTTCCAGGACCATCGCTATACTGTAGTAGCGGGAGTTCTCTTCCAATCCGAAAAGATGGGGAACCATAACCCGCTCGAAAAAGATTTCCGTATCGATACGTTCAGCCAGCTTCACGCTCCGTTCGCCCTCTTTGACAAAATGATTCAGCGCCCTGTCGAATGAAACAGCCCGTTTGAGAATGGGAAAGCCGACATAACGCAGAAAAACTGCCCGACCTTTTGGCAGTCCCGCGCCTGCCTGTGCCAGATTTTTCAGACTGCTGGAGTCGATACGGCTATCTTTCACAGATCCACCCCATCCCAGAACTCTTCGTAGCTGAGATTGGTCTGGGCATTTTCATCCATCATATTTTTCTCCATGAACTGTTTCTGCACTTCCGCGAAGTATGCGTTCAGCGCATCTTCCAGAATCTGTTCCGGCGATTTTTTCAGAATCTCCGAAAAGGTGTAGAGATTTTCGATGGTTTCCGATTTGAGTTTCAACGGTTTGAGAGTCGGCTGATTTTCCATGGGAGCATTATACCCAACAACAACTCCTGTGCCGTACAAAAATGAGTGGCTGAAACAGGGGAGAAAACGCACCACAAGTCAGTAAATTCATCCTCTTTGCTCTCCATATCTTCGCTATCTGCGGCTTTTGCGGCAACGATCAGAGCGATATTCAGATAGGACATCTTTACAGCTCCACCTTTTCGAATGGTTTGACGCTCCGGCTTCGTGGCAGGTTTTGAAGTTATTCGTAGAGTAATCGACACACCATCATAGACGATGACCGACACAAAGCTCACCAATGACTTTGATTATCGTGGAGTTCTCACCGACCTATTCCGTGCCATGGAGCAGCCTGAAGTTGGTCATTTTGAAAAGTTCGTTCGTTGTCCTACCTGTTTGGAGAAACGGAAAACCGTGAATCGCAGACGATGTATGGGAAACGACTCCGTTCCTCTTTCCTGTTCACTGTTTACCGTTCTCCCATGATTACGCGAGATTGGTGTAGACTACCTGCACATCTTCGTCATCTTCCAGTTTGTCGATAAGTACCGACACGTCGTCCATCTGCTCGTCACTCAGCTCCAGCGGCACCGAGGGAATACGCTGCAGCGACGCCTTTTTTATCTCGACACCTTTCTCTTCCAGTGCTTTGCCGAGTTCCCCGAAAGAAGCGTATTCACCGTAGACGCGAACAATCTCTTTGTCTTCGCCGTTCTCCTGGGGCACTCTGTCCTCTTCCAACTCCTCAAGACCGTAGTCGATAAGTTCAAGCTCCAGCTCCTCCAGGTCGATACTCCCGTTTTTGTCGAATTCGAAAACCGCTTTGCGGGTGAACATAAAATCGAGTGATCCGCTGGTAAGCAGTTCGCCGCCGTTTCGAACCAATACGGCACGAATATTGGCGACGGTACGGGTCGGGTTGTCGGTGGCGGTTTCAATAACCATCAGCGTACCGTGGGGGCCTTTGGCTTCGTAAGCAATCTCCTTGATCTCCGCCGCATCCTTCCCGCTGGCCCGCTTGATCGCCGCTTCGATGTTGTCCTTTGGCATATTCTGCGCCTTGGCGTTGAGAATCGCCGTGCGCAGTTTGGGGTTCATCTCCGGATCCGGGCCGCCCTCTTTGGCAGCGATCGTAATCATCCGTCCCAGCTTGGGAAAGATACGCGACATGGCTCCCCATCGTTTGAGTTTGGCCGCTTTGCGGTATTCAAATGCGCGTCCCATGTTTCAATCCTTCACGTAAAAACTTTGGCGGCATTATACTGCAATCCGGAGAAAGAATGGATCCGCAAAAGTCACAGCAATAAAAAACTGCCAGTCAAAGATAGAACGTAGACGGAAAAACACATCGGGGCACATATCTATCCAATTCCATCGAAACAGCACTATCAGAATATCCATTCAGAATCGATTGTACAACTTCACCAGATATCGGAAATATTGCAATGAAAATGGGCGCCTTCATCCGGATGGCATGAAGTATCCATAGAGTTTCTTAAAGAGAGAACAGTGTTCTCCTAATAGATTGATACTCATCAAGTATTTTTAGTATAGTATTGTCTATAATTCATTTTATATATTGACGAAAAAAGGGGAGATAATGGAAATTTTACCGTCAGATGCAGAAAAGATCGAAGTTCCGGGTGCGACCGTGGACTTTCACAAGTACACGAAAGATGGCATCACCTACTACCAATTCGATACATCCCGCTGCGGACCGCCGGAACCGATGGTCAACGCGATGAGTGGTCTGAAACTGATCGATGAACCGAATAAAAAGCTGGTTATGATCAACCATAAGAAGCCGATGGGCCTGCTGGATAAAATCGGCGAAAACTACGATATCGATGTCGAAAATCTGGAAGATGGACGTGTCAAACTCATTTTCAGTTACAGAGAGGGAGCCAGCGAAAAGGCCAATCTCGGTGACACGGCCTGCCACGGATAACCATAATAACATAGGGGGACAACTTTGTTTAATGTGTCACGGGAGTTTGCACCTCCCTTTGGACTGATTGCGCCATATTTCGTGATCGGTGCCATCTTCTACCTGATCGCCTCTTTCGTGCTGATGACTTTCGGTACCGACATCACCCATTTCGATATTGGTGTGGTGGGATGGGCCCATCTCTTTCTGCTGGGGTTTGTGATGATGATCATCTTCGGTGCGATGGCGCAGCTGGTACCTGTCGTGCTGGAAGTGGGGCACTTCAGTGTCGATTTTTATTACCTTATCTGGCCTCTGCTGGCACTTGGAACCGTATTGATGGTTGTCGGATTCTGGCTTACGCCGGGACTGCTCCCATACGGCGGCATGATGGTGCTCATTTCGATGCTCGTTTTCCTTACCGATACGATTCTGACCCTCAGAAAAGTCGAACGTATTTCGCTGACGGTCAAAACCGTAGCCGTCACCAACGCCTTTCTGCTGCTCGGCATTCTCGTAGGATTCGCGATGGCACTGGGTATCGGTGCGGGTGTGGGTATCGATATCGGAAAATGGCTGAACGCCCATATCGTTCTGGTGCTCGGCGGCTATGTCACATTGACTATCATGGGCATGAGTCTGATTCTTCTGCCAATGTTCGGACTCTCCCACGGTTTCGATGAGCGTCCGATCAATCTCAGTTTCAAAATCATGGTGGGCGGCGTGCTGCTCTATCTGGCAGCGACCCTGTTCGATTCCGGTGATTTCCGGTTTCTCGCCCTGCTGACCATGATCGGTGCGATGGGGCTCTACCTCTACCAGATATGGCTCATCTACAAAACGCGCGCCAGAAAAGAGGCGGACATCTGGTTCAAATCGATGGTTTTCGGCTACGGTTCACTCGCGCTCTCCCTTCCCCTCGGTTTCATTGGCGTGATGGGCGGTGCGGAGCGTGTCGGCCTGACCGCCGCATGGTTTCTGGTCATGGGATTTTTCACTTTCCTGATCAATGGCCACCTCTATAAGATCATTCCCTTTCTGGTCTGGTTCGAACGGTACAGCCCGCTGGTCGGCAAGAAAAAGGTGCCGATGCTCGCCGACATGGTTCCCAAAAAGATGGGAGAGTTTCAATTCTGGTTTAGTGCCGGCGGTGTCGCGATTGCAGGGTTTGCATTGCTCATCGGCAACGACGAAATGTTCAAAGCGGGAGCTGCGTTTATCGCAACCGGTGCGATATTTCTTGTAACCAGTGTCAACTGGATGATGAAATTTGGAAAAGAGGAGATGGAAAATGGCTGATACTATTACGAAAGAGCAGGTATTCGACGCGATTCGAAAGGTCATCGATCCCGAGGTCGGCTTCAATCTCGTCGAGATGGGGCTCATCTACGACGCCATCATCGACGACGACAACAATGTCAAGGTGGTGATGACCCTCTCGACCCGCGGATGCCCACTGCACCAGATGCTGACGCAGTGGGTCAAGGATGCTGTAAAAGAGCTGCCAGGAGTCGGCGAAGTGGAGGTCGAAGTGGTCTGGGAACCGGCATGGAATATTTCGATGGCCGACGACAATGTCAAAAAAGCTCTTGGAGCGCTCTAACGAGCGCTCCAAGAGCAGTAAGTAGTGGGTAGTGAGACACTCGCTACGCTCATTTAGTAGGTAGCAAAGTGCCGCTTCGCGGCACAACTACCCACTACCTACTACCCACTAAGCGAAATGAAATGGAGCGTCTCACTTGAAAAAAAATGATCCCTGGATGCACGAACTCCGCCATCTTTACGGCGCGGGTATTCTGCTCTTCTACTACGCCAAATGGCCGATCCTGATCGGATGGCCGATCATGCGGCTCTATCTGGAGTATCCCGACAACTGGATCATCGATATCCTGTGGATATGGTGCCTGATACTGGTCATCAAAGATTTTTACGTATGGTTCATACGCAAAGAGAGTTATTGCGAGAGCCGGTCGTGCCAAACGAAAACGAAAGAGGAAAACGATGGAGATCACACCGAAAACGAAAATCAATGATCTGCTGAATGCATATCCCCAGCTGGAAGCGTTTCTGATTCAGCTCAATCCCAAATACAAAAAACTGAAAAATCCGATTTTGCGCCGGACCGTCGCGAAAATTGCGACACTCACACAGGTAGCGAAAATAGGCGGATACAATGTACTGGAGCTGGTCAATTTACTTCGCAGAGAGGTTGGAGAACCGCCTCTTGACGAAACAGGAGGTATCGTTGAGGAAGAAGAGAGCGGCGAAGCACCGCTATGGCTTCAGCATGCACCGACACTCATCATTAACGCCAACAGACTGTTGGATGAGGGGAAGAATCCGCTTGCCGAAGTGAGCAGAGAACTCAAAAAACTTGAAAAAGGAGAGATTCTGCTGATCGAAAGCGATTTCCTTCCATCCCCGCTCATCGACACCTTCAAAGAGCAGGGATACGAGGTTTATGCGACGGAAGCGGAAGAGGAAAGGTTTTTGACCTATATCAAGAAGTAGATGCTTCGCACTGTTATGGGTCATTGGTGAATCGGGCACTCCTGACACGAACGTGCCCGACCGATCTACATTCTTTACTTTACGAGCAGATCACCATTTCATTCCAGAGCTCTTTGGAGAGCAGAATCTTCTTGACACGCTCCTGCCACACTTCTCCGAAACGTCTCTTCTCCTCCTGTGTAGCCGTTCCCTGCATGATTTTCTGCATCAATACCTGCTGCTCGGGATTGCCGGGAACCATCGAAGGGTTGTAGCTGAGTTCTACGCTTGTGCCGTTGTCGAGACGGGTCATGCGTACTTCACCCTCCATCTCTACACCGTAAAGAAGCCGGTTGTTCCGCGCCATTCTGCCGCCGAGTCCTTTGAAACCCCCTTCATTCGCGGCACCGGTAACGAGACCGATACAGCTGCCGATCACCCCTTCAACGCCTTCATCCAACGCCCCGCGGAGTTCGACCTTGATATTGCCGCGCACAGGCAGATCGTCGCCATAGAGCTTTTCAAGACCGATTTTCGTTATCAGCCATGCACCGGCCACCGTCGGACAGGAGTGTCCCGCCAGTTTGACCATATCGATATAGTCGTAGGTGATTCGTCCCTGCTCGACGGCTCCAAGAATATCCGCGAGAGGATCGAGCGTATCGATCGGTTCGACTTCGTCGAAAAAAGAGGGATAGGTCATGATAGTAGTCCTTTGTCTTTGAGATTGTTGTAAATACGGGCCGCTCCGAAAAGATTGGTTCCGAAAAGAAGAGATTCCGCCAGAAACAGAATCGCAGTGACCTTCCAGAAAAGCGGCAAAACAAGTGCGGCAGCGGCCGTCGCGATCAGGGCCCAGTGGGTCCACAGATGCCACTTCATCCTTTTGGCGACGATAATATCACCCATCATCGGGCACTCCATCACCCCTTTGGCATTGAGGTGAAACCAGACCAGAAAAGGAATGATTTTGTAACTCATCGCAAATATGATACTGACAACGAAATATCCGAAGAGCAGTGCCGCCATATTGAAGAGTCCGTCATTCCCCACCACAAGATAGATAAATGCGAACAAAACGGCAGCAAGAAGAGCCGATAGCCCGGTGCGCCAGAGCCAGACCGTCGTATCGGCGACCGGCCGTTTTCTCTGGGTAAGGCGCTTCAGTGTCACCAGCGCAAAAAGAGCGAGCAGGATACCGACGGCGATATCGAGTACGACAACGAAAGTCCCGGAAATGAGGTAAAAAGGCACCTGAAGAACCAGAATGGCGAGCATCGTCATCGGAAACCATTTGCGGATACTCTCGGGATATGGCGGTGTAACGTAAAACATCTCGATCACCTGAAATGCCACTGCCATGATCAGGGCGGCGATCCATCCGAACAGCATGAAATGCATATGGATTGTGCGCAGCCCCTGCGGCGCCAGACCGATATCCACACCGATGAACACCAGCATCACCAGAAAGGCAAAAAAGAGGCCGAATCCCAGACCGGCGATAGCGACGATCATACCGACGACCGACGGTGTTTTGTTTTCGACACGCAGCAGTTTGGAGAACATCAGAAAGACGACGAATCCCAGCGATCCGAGAAGCAGGACCAGCGCCGTATGAAAGAGCATCGTCACACCATAGAAAAACCCGCCGCTCAGCATGATCGTTCCAAGCGCCATCAGGGCGTGAATCCAGCGGGCATGATAGATCGGGTCCCTGATCGATGCGCCGGCCAGAACCGGAAGCATCTGAAAGAGTGCACCCACCATTGCCATACCTGCCATGCCCAGCACCACGAGATGGACAATCGCAACGGTTTGTGGTGCATCCCATACACCGATGGCCGACAGATCGGCACCCAAAAGCGCCAGTGCCGTCAGAATGCCAAAAAATGGAATCGTCAGAAAGAAACGCAGAACGACCTCGAACGGTGGTGCCTGATCGAGTGAAAGTCCCTGGTTAAACATCGCACAGCTCTTGCAGCATCGTTTTCAGATCGAGCGACGGGTTTCGGGTAAAAAGAATGTGCCACTCTCCTGCCGGTGTCTCACAGCCGTCGAATAGAAGACCCTGTTTCTGTGCTATCATCAACAGCGGCTTGGGATAGCGGTGAATATGAAGATGCAGGCAGTTCGTATCGCTCAGACGCTTCATCATCCCGACGGAACGCTCGAGCGGTTCGGGATGGTTGAGTCCCCGAACATCCAGATGGAGCATCTCAATCCCGTTCAATGGGCTTTCATCTTTTCGACAAGTTCTTTCGCCTGCTCGTCAAGCACTCGATCGCACATGGCATAGAGCATCTGCTCCTCTTTCATATTGTGTTGCTGCAGCAGAATCATCAACGTATCGGCGACAGAGAAGAAGCGCTCTTTGTCCTCCTTGTCGAGGGCGTCTTTAAGCTGCTCCAGAAGTCCGCGCACCTGGTTGTGCTCCAGTTTCATCACATAGGTGGGACCCTCGGTGCTCAGCGTCGCCGCTTCAAACGCCGGAAAGAGAATCTCCTCCTCTTTGTCGAAATGTTTGAGCGTATCGATCATGAACGTTTCGAAATGTTTGAACGCTTCGGCAAAATCGCCGCTGTTGACAGCCTGCTCGGTTTTGGCGAACTCCTCATCGCACAAACGATGCTCGTCACGCATAAAGTTTGAAATTTCCATTTATTCTCCTCTTTTCTCTATAAAGAATAGGTGTTGAATAGTCGTCGTCACGCAGTAATTATTTGAACATCAGAAATATTTTGCCCATCAATACAGCTGTCAGGGCGAGAAACGAAACAAGAATCCAATCCATCCGTCGATCCTTTGGTATGTGGTAGCCGATTTTACAAAAAAATCCTTTTCAAAATGTTGATACGCGTCAACATCAGATCGGCTGGAGCAGATACCGAGCCGACGGGAGGATGTCACGAAGATGTCACACAAACCCCGCCGTTACGGTTTTTGTGACAATTTCGTGAGAGCTTTTTTTATGGCATGGAAAGTGGATTCATCCTATCATTTTATCAGCCGAAAAAATTCGGCTCCTACTCCGCCTGTCATTTTTATGGCAGGTTTTTAGCTTGCATCGAAGGGCAGGAGCCGAAGCCTTCCCTCCCCGGGCTTCGGCTCCTGCCCTTCAACAACCAAAATGTTCTATAAAAGATTCAACAATGATACTCAAAGAGATACTCAAACGGGACGGGTCGAAAGAGAATTTCGCCCCCTACAAAATCGAAGATGCCATCAAAGCGGCATTCAAAAGCCAAAATACCCAATACGACAGCACTATATTCTTCCATGTTCTGGAACGGTTGAAGACCAAGCGCATCGCCGCCGTCGAAGATATTCAGGATATGATCGAACAGGAGCTGTTCAAAGGCCGCTATTTCGACGTGATGCGCGCATTCATGATCTACCGCCACACCCACAAGATGCAGCGGGAGCATATCTACGGCCTTGCCGAAGACACCACATTCATCAATTCGACCGAAACGATCGAAGAATATATCGGCAAGAGCGACTGGCGAATCAACGCCAACTCCAATACCGGTTACTCCCACGCCGGGCTCATCAACAACACAGCCGGAAAAGTAATCGCCAACTACTGGCTCGACAAGGTCTATTCGAAAGAGGAGGGATACGCCCATCGCAACGGCGACTACCATATCCACGACCTCGACTGCCTCAGCGGCTACTGTGCCGGGTGGAGCCTGCGGGTACTGCTGGACGAGGGGTTCAACGGCGTACGGGGACGGGTGGAGAGCAGACCCCCCAACCATTTCCGCGAAGCACTGGGTCAAATGGCCAACTTCCTGGGAATCCTGCAGAGCGAGTGGGCCGGTGCCCAGGCTTTCAGCTCGTTCGACACCTACCTCGCGCCCTATCTTTTCAAAGACCGGCTGAGCTATGAGGAGATCAAAAAGGCGATTCGCAGCTTCGTCTACAACCTCAATGTCCCTGCTCGCTGGGGGCAGTCACCCTTTACCAATATCACAATCGACTGGACGGTACCCGAAGATCTGAAAGAGCAGACCCCGACCCGATCCCAGCACCATCTTTTCAAAGATCTGGAAGATGCGGAACTGCTCGCCATCGCCAGAGAGCGCGACCCTTCCGTTTCGTCGCTGGAAGATCTGCGCTACAGACATTTCCAGAAAGAGATGAACCTCATCAACCGGGCCTATTACGAAGTGATGACCGAAGGGGACAGCACCGGCCAGCCCTTCACATTCCCGATTCCGACCGTCAACATCACCGAAGATTTCGACTGGTACGGCGAAAACACCGACATCCTTTTTGAAAATACGGCCAAAATCGGCTCCTCCTATTTCCAGAATTTCATCGGCAGCCAATATACCCGTGATGAAAACGGCAATCTCGTCCCGAACGAGGATGCGTACAAACCGGGGCATGTCAGAAGCATGTGCTGCCGGCTTCAGCTCGACCTGCGCGAGCTGCTCAAACGCGGGGGAGGACTCTTCGGAAGTGCCGAAATGACGGGAAGCATCGGCGTCGTCACGATCAATATGGCACGCCTTGGATTCGTCCACAAAGGAGACAAAAACGCGCTCTTTGCCCGTCTCGAAGAGCTGATGGATATGGCAGCCTCGACACTGGAGAAGAAACGCCGGTTCATCCAGGAGCTTTATGACCGCGGTCTCTTCCCCTATACGAAGCGCTACCTGCCAGGTTTCAACAACCACTTCTCCACAATCGGCGTCAACGGCATCAACGAAATGATCCGCAACTTCACAGAAGACAGGGACCATATCGCAACGGAAATGGGCCATGAATTCGCGATAGAGATACTCGACTTCATGCGCGAGAAGCTCAAACTCTATCAGGAGAAGAGCGGCAATCTTTACAATCTCGAAGCGACGCCGGCCGAAGGAACGACCTACCGTTTCGCGAAAGAGGACAAAAAACGCTATCCCGGCATCATCCAGGCCGGAGAGGGGGCCAACATCTACTACACCAACTCCTCGCAGATCCCGGTCGACTGGACCGAAGATCCGTTCGAAGCGCTCGAACTGCAGGATACCCTACAGTGCAAGTATACCGGCGGTACCGTCCTGCACCTCTATATGCGGGAACGCATCAGTTCGGCCGAAGCGTGCAGAAATCTCGTAAAAAAGGTCATTACCAACTTCCGGCTCCCCTATATCACGATCACTCCGCTCTTTTCGGTCTGTCCGAAGCATGGTTACATCCCGGGTGAACACGAATACTGCCCGAAGTGTGACGAAGAGCTGCTGATGTTATGTGACGAATGGGAGGAAGGAGATGACGAAAACCGGGGTGTGGCGTCATGAGTAACGCACGGGTCCTATATTTCACTTCCAATGTCTTGAGAAGTGACCTACAAACAAAAAAAAGGAGACACCAATGAAAAGAGAAAAAATTCTGGAAAAACTGGAACATAAACGTACCAAATGCACGGTCTATACACGGGTAATGGGGTACCATCGGCCGGTGGAGAGCTTCAATATCGGCAAAAAGGGCGAACATCGCCAGCGCAAACAGTTCGTAGAGCACTGAGTTGGGCAAAAAAATCGTTTACGACATCACACCCTTTACCCATCTCGATTATCCGGGAAAACTGGCGGCTATCGCCTGGTTCACCGGATGCAATATGCGCTGCATGTATTGCTATAACAGTGATATAGTTTTTTCGAAAGAGGGGATACATACGGTTGAAGATCTGTTGCGCTTTATGGGTAAACGGATCGGCTTGCTCGATGGAATCGTATTGAGCGGAGGCGAACCGACCCTTCACGATCTCGAACCGATCTGCCGGCAGATCAAAGAGATGGGATTCCTGATCAAGCTCGATACCAACGGATTGAAACCGGAACAGATCAAATCACTGGTACAGAAAGACCTCATCGATTACATCGCACTCGATTACAAGGCCGAACGTGCAAAATTCGGATACATAACCGGATCGAGCCAATATCTCAGATTTATCGAGACACTCGATTTTCTGATTGCCAGGCAGTTCGATTTTGAAGTCAGAACCACCGTTCATGCCGATTTGCTGAATGCCGACGATATCAATCGAATGATGCATGAACTCAAAAACAGGGGCTACAACAAAACCTATTACCTCCAAACCTTTGTCGAGACACCCAACAACATTGCCAATATCAAACATCCTTCGAAAGATTTTGCCAAACAGGCACTGCGTGACACCCTTCCGATTGTCTGGCGCTGACACTCCGTCATAAGGAACCGGGTGTTTTTGACGACTCTTTGAGCCGCAGCACATACCCCTGTCCCGACACGTTTTCGATCAGCCGTTTGTCACTCTTTTGTCGGACACGCTTGATAAACGTACGCAGCCGCTCGTCGCTCACCTCCTCCCCTTCCCAGAGCCTCTCCTTGATCATTTCGTTGGAAAGATAGTGGTTCGGGCTGTACAGCAGCTGGGCGATAAATCGGCTTTCGCGTTTGCTCAGATGCACGAGAACACCTTTTCTGAAAAGCTGTTCACTCTGAAGATCGTAGGTAAAGGGTTCGAGCAGCTGGATAAGACTCTGCTTTTTGATCCGATCGGCAAGTTTGCAGAGGTAGTCGATAAGCTCCTCCGGATCGAATGGTTTGATGAAATATTTCACAACGCCCACATCGATCGCTCCAAGCAGCTTCTCTTTGTCGCTGTAGGCACTCAAAATGACAATCGGCGTATCGGGACTCTCTTTCCTGATCTTTTCGGCCAGCACCAGTCCTGTCATTTTCGGCATGGTGATATCGGTAATGACGACATCCGGTTTCACCTTTCTGAACTGTTCGAGTCCCTCGATTCCGTCATAGGCAATCTCGAAATCCGCAAAATAGTCGCCGATCGCTTCACGGAGCAGATGGGCAAGCCGTTTTTCGTCTTCGACGAGGAGTATTTTCATCCGAGAGAGTTTGGCACGACACGACATATCAGGACTCCAGTGGCAATCGAATCGAGAATCGGGCACCGCCATCACGATTTTCTACATTGACGCTTCCGTCAAAACTCTTTTCGACAATCATTTTTGACATAAAAAGCCCAAGTCCTGTCCCCTGTGCCGCATGTTTCGTTGTAAAATAGGGTTCAAAAATCCGTTCGATCACTTCGGGTTCGATGCCGCCGGCATTGTCACCAATTTCAACGACAGCTTCGTTCCCATCCCTGTAAATCCGGATATCGATACGGCGCTCTCTGACATTCCGCTGTTTGAATGCATCTTTGGCATTTTGCAGAAGGTTGATGAGCACCTGGGAGAGTTCGTTGGTCACACCCTCGACCTGCAACGTTTCATCGATGTCCCGGTGTACTTCGATGTACTCTTTTTCAAGTGTCTTTTCCAGAATTTGCAGAGCTTCGTCCAGGCTCTCTGCCAATGCGAACCGTGTCTTGGGTTTGTCGGGTTTGAAAAAGTTGATGAAGTCTTCGATCGTCTGCGACATATTCTGAATCAGTGCCTTCGCATCGTTGTAAGCCGTATCGATCTGGTGCGTATCATGTTTCTGCGCCGCTTTTTTGAGATTGAAGAGAGAAAGAGCCAGTTCGGTCAGCGGCTGACGCCACTGGTGGGCAATGTTCGCCATTATCTGGCCCAGACTCGCAAGCCTCGACTGCATAAAAAGCATCTTCTGCTTCTCTTCATTCTTGCGAACCTCTTCCCGTATCCGCTCTTCGAGATGTTTATTGAGTTCATAGAGTTTCCGTGTCTGGAGTTTTACCCGCTCTTCGAGTGTTTTGTTCAAAAGTTCCAGTTCATGTTCCTTCTTCTCCAGTGCCATTTTGAGTTCGACCTCTTTGGTCACATCGTACCGGATGGCGATGAACTCCTCGATCTCACCCTTTTCATCGAGAATTGGAATGATCGTCGTGTTGACGTAAAAAGTACTTCCGTCTTTGGCACGGTTTTTTACCGTCGATTTGAAGGTCTTTTTGGCAAGAATCGTATCCCACAACTTTTTGAATGTCGATTTCGGCACGTCCGGATGGCGGACGATGTTATGGTTCTGACCAATCAGCTCGTCCCTGCTGTAGCCCGAGATTTTACAGAATTCGTCATTGACGAATGTGATAAAGCCGTCAATATCGGTTTTGGATACGATATTGGAACTTTCGATTGCCTCTTTATACTGTTTGAACATTTACAACCTTCGGTTGTCGTCACGGGTCATTGGCGATTGGTCATTGAGATTTGATGAAAGTTTTGCCCTCTTCCCCAATGACCAATGACCAATGACTAATGACCAATAACCCTTTTTTCCCATTCTTCGAACTCCGGTGAAAAGTAGCGAATCCGCACTTTCTTGAACTCCCGGGTCGAGTATAGGTAATTATACTCTTTTACACCGATTTCGGCCGCCATCTCTTCGACGATGTTTTCGACCTCCTCTTTCGATTTTCCATGGACCATCGAAAAGAGCGGATAGGGCCACTCGGGATAGACCGGGCGCAGGTAGCAGTGGCTCACGGCGCTGTAGGCCGCCACCGTTTCACCCATGGCTTCTGCCTGCTCTTCCGGAACTTTCCAGACCACCATGGCGTTGGCCGTGAAGCCGGCTTTTCGGTGGTACAGAATGGCGGCGAAGCGGCGCATCAGGCCCGCTCGTTTCATTCGCTCCGCCTCATGTGCAAGCCTTTCGTAGTCGATGCCGAGCGATTCGACGAGCGACTTGAAGGGTTCGGCGACCGCTTCGATATCGTTCTGCAGCCCTTTGATCATATCGTAATGGATCGGTTCGAGCTCCATCGGCTCCTTTTTGGCCCGCTTGACTTTCTCCTTTTTCGCCCGATCTCCTTTGACATCGAGCTGCACCGAAATTTTGAACATCTTTTTGGTCGGGAGAATGATGAAACTCTCCGCCCCCGATTTTTCGGCCAGCAGTTCCACCGTCCTTTCGAGCCCGAGTTTCGTATCGGGCGGCACGGCGATCGTGAACCAGAGGTTGTAGGGGTTGTCACGCTCGTAATTGTGGCTGACCCCCGGGTGTTCGTTGATGATCGTGGCCGCTTTGTCGATATCTTCGACTCTGAAAGCGACCAGCGACGACCGATACCCCAGCGACTTCGTGTCGAAAATCGCGGAGGTCTGGCGAATTACCTTCTCATCTTTCAGCCGTTTGTAGAGGGCCAGCACCTCCTCTTCACTGCTTCCCAGCTCCTTCGCCAATTCGGCAAACGGGCGCTCGGAAATCGGAAAATTCTTCTGTATCGCTGTCAAAAACTCTTTTTCCATACTCGCCTGTGTCTCTCTTTTTTCCGCCCATTATAAAGGTTTATTCATTACACTTTCCTTGATGCGTATCAACGCCTTCTCAACCACTCTGTGATAAGATTACCGCATCTTTATCCGAGGTGTTTCATGGCCTATTTTCCGGCATTCATCAAACTTGACAATCGAAAGATCCTTCTGGTCGGCGGGGGGCATATCGCCGGCGAAAAACTGGAAAAACTGCTCGATTTCACCCGCGAGATCACCATCGTATCACCGGAGATTTCCGAAGCCGTCGAACAGATGGCACAAACGCACGGGCTGGCAATGCACCGCCGTCCCTACAAACCGTCGGATCTCGAAGAGATCTTCGTTGTCATCGTAGCCGTCGACAATCTGCAGCTCCAAAAAGAGATCTATGATAGATGCCAGAGCCGCCATATCCTCTGTAACAGCGTCGATTCGGTCGACTACTGCGATTTCATCTTCCCCTCCTACACGAAAAAAGGGGCACTGACCGTCGCCTTTTCGACATCCGGCATCTCGCCGTCGGTCGCCAAATACCTGCGGCGCGCCATCGAAACTGCCATTCCCGATTCGATCGCCGGTTTTCTCGAGGAGATGAAAGCGTTGCGCGCGTCGCTGCCGAAAGGAAAAGAGCGGATGAAACTGCTCGATAAAAAGGCCAAAGCCTATATCGAAAAACTCTTCAACAAGGAACTCTGATGTTCAGCAAACGAATCGCCTATCTGCTTATGGCTGTTTTCGCATTTCTTGCCATCTCTGCACTGATTGTCAATATGCCGGAGAAAAAAAATCAACAAGTCATCGAAAAGATCAAACCCTATTTCCCCTATGAGATGACCAAAACTCTCGGTGGGCTCGATCTGATCGACAAACGAACGGGAGACAAACTGAAGCTCGACAATGCCAAAGTTTTTCTCGCTTACGACAACTACCTCAAAAAGTGGGGGAAAACGCATCTGAAACTCGAAGGAAACCGCCTCATCATTCTCGACGACAACGGCAGCCGGATCGATGCGATGGAACTGAATCCCGGGCAGTTATCTTTCGTTCAGGAGTTTTTCTTCAAGGCGCCGACGCAGTAGCGGCGTCTCGGTCTCTCCTCTGAGAGGTTCCATCAGAAAATTCTCCTCCGGAGACAGCAGAAAGAGTGTCGGAAACTCCAGCGTATAGAGCAATTCGATCGGATAGTCTTCATTCTCTTTCGTAACGATCACCGCGATCGTTTTCCCATTGACAAGTTCTACAATGCGGTTCTCTTTCGACATGCTTGCCAGTTGATTACGGCATGGGGGGCAATCGTGCATCACCAGCAGCACCAGCATCGGCTTTCCCGTACTCTGTGCCTCTTTCAATGCGGCATCGAAGGAGCCCATCCAGTGGATCGTCTCTGCCTGCAGCCAGAGAGCGAAGAGCCAGAGAAGCCAGAGGTTCCGTATCATTGGATATGGTAACCGACGGGGTCACCCTCCAGCGTTTCGAGAAAGGCGACGATCTGACCGATCTGCTCGTCACTCAATGTCAGACCGAGCTGATGACGTGCCATAATGCGTACTGCTTCCTCGATTTTTTCGATAGAACCGTTATGAAAATAGGGAGCCGTACGTGTGACATTCCGCAGTATCGGAACCCGAAAGAGAAACTGTCCATTTCGACCATGAAATCCGCCGATATCCGGGAACGGATAGGCCTCATCTCCACGTGCTTTCTGCCATCTGAAACCGGCGAAATAACGCTCTCCGTTGACAAATCGCGATTCCGGTGCCAAAATCGAGTTGTATCGTCTGAGCGGAAATATCTGCAGACTTTGGCCCCCTACACTGATACCGGTATGGCATCCTTTGCAGCCAATACGCATGAACAGATCAAGACCTGTTTTTGCCTTTTCTGAAATTGCACTGTCATCGCCTTCCAGAAAACGGTCGAACGAACCGCGGGTCAGAAGTGTCCGTTCATACGCACCGATCGCTTTGGTGACTGTATCAAACGTAATGCCCTCCACCGGGAAGACTTTTTTGAACATTTCGACATACGATGCATCTTCTTTCACACGTCGCACCACCTCTTCGGGTGTCATGGCCATCTCGAAAGGTGCCTGAATCGGCCCTTTGGCCTGGTCTTCGACGTCGGGACTCCTGCCATCCCAGAATTGTCGTTTGGCAAGTGCGGCATTCAACACTGTTGGAGAATTGAGATGTTTCGGATTGGGCTGATTATGGAATCCTATGGCTGTCGGACGGTCGTCATCTCCGCCGTCCCCGAGAACATGACAGCTGGCACAATTGATGGTTCGGTCTTTGGAAAGAATGGGGTCGAAGTAGAGACGCTGCCCCAGGGCGATCTTTTCCGCACTCAATGGATTATCGGGATTGTCGACATAGTGGAGTGCATCATGCCACGATACCGGAACCGGTTTAAGACCCCTGCGCATCGCCTCTTTGCGCAACAGATCCGCTTCCGGAACTCTGAACGATTCACTTGGCTGTGGAATCAAAAAACCTATTTTAAAGTAGAGGGCAAAAACAATTATGGAGATAATCAGGACCGTCAGATGGGTTCGCATAGTCACTCCTTTTTCGGAGTCCATCTTGTTAGAAGGACTTTTTCAGCCTACAACCATCTGACGAATAAATCATTGATTTTTGTCAACTCGATTCGTCGATCCACTCCAGATCTTTTTTCAAATCGACAACCTTTCCGACTACGATCAGTGCCGGGGTCTGAATACCAGCCTCTTTGACCTTCTCATGGATATCCGCAAGAGTCCCTGTCACACTCTTCTGCTCCGATGTCGTTCCCCTGCTGATAACGGCACAGGGTGTGGTTTCCGGTCGTCCGATCCGAATGAGATTTTCGGCGATGTTGCCGAGATTATGCAGACCCATCAGGAAAACGATCGTTTCGTCCGCCTTCATCGACTCCCAGTCGACCTGGGAATGCTCCTTGTTCGGTGCTTCATGCCCCGTCACGACCTTGAACGACACGGCAATGCCCCGATGGGTTACCGGAATGCCGGCATAGGCAGGAACCGAAATGGCCGATGTGACACCCGGAATGAACTCGAATTTGATTCCCCGTTCCTTGAGATATTTGGCCTCCTCGCCACCGCGTCCGAAAACCAGCGGGTCGCCCCCTTTGAGGCGTACGACTCTCTCATGTTTCAGAGCGTTCTGGTAGATCACTTCGTTGATCTCATCCTGCGGCAGCGTATGCCGGCCATCCTCTTTGCCGACGTAGACGAATTCGCAGCCCGGTTTCGCCTCTTTCAAAATATCCGGATTCGCCAGACGATCGTAGATGATGACATCCGCTTCGCGTACGACACGCAGCGCTTTGACCGTCAGTAGATCGATGTCACCCGGACCTGCACCTGTCAGATAGACTTTACCCATTCAAAACCTTTTTCAGTTAAAAGTTAAAAACTAAAAGTGAAAAGTTCCGGATGCGGCTTCGCCGCTTCCATCAAAAATCTTGTCTGCACACTGCGCAGATCATCCCAACTTTTAGTTTTTCGTTATCCGTTTTTCACTCTCTTCGAGATAGCAGGACGGATCCTGCGCCCACAAATCGCCATAGATCGCGTAGGCACGGCTTCGCGATCCTCCGTTACATATATCAATGACGCCACAGTCGCTGCAATATCCTCCCAGCTTCCGGGGATGCTCGCGCAGCCGCTGCAGCATTTCATTGCTCTCATCCAGCCAGATTTCGCTGAACGGCCGTTCGGTCATGTTGCCGATATAGAACGGAAAGAAGGGATCGGGCTTGACCCGTCCGAGCCAGTCGATATTGGCCAGTTTTCTTCCGGCACTGTTACCGCCCCAGTTTTTCAGGCGTCTTGCCATCTCATTTTTTAGATCGGGATACCGTTTCGCGAATTTTTCCAGAAACAGAATCGCATCCATCTCCATATTGCCGGTGACAATGTCGATATCTCTGCCCTCTTCGATATAGTCAAACGCTTTGTCGATAATGAATTCGACATATTCACGCCGTTCCTCTTTCGAAATGTCGATTTTCAGATTGTCGAGACCACGCCCGCTATAGACCAGATGGGAGATATAGATTTTATCCACTCCGATCTTTTCCGCCAGTTCGAAAATCGGGTAGAAACTCTCTTTTGTCTCGTTCGTGATCGTAAAACGGATTCCCGCATTGCCGCCGTGCCTCTGGATGAGAGCGATCGCATCGAGACTTTTGCGGTAGGCCCCCTCCATCCCGCGGAACCGGTCGTGCACCGCTTCGATGCCGTCGATACTGATGCCGATATAGTTGAAGGTGTCGATAATCCGGTCGACATTCTTTTCGCTGACATAGAGACCGTTGGTCGAGAGATAGGTGACGATGCCCTGCTCCCGCATCGCTTCGGCGATATCGAAAATATCCCGCCGGATCAGCGGTTCACCGCCGCTGAAAATGACAAATTTGATACCCGCCTTTTTCAGCTCGGGAATGGCCCCAAGAATGAACTCCGTCGTCAGAAAATCCTCCGAATTGGGATCGGCATAGCTGTAGCAGTGGTGGCATGCAAGATTGCAGCGGTTGGTAAAGTTCCAGATGACGATGCTGCCATCCAGTACCCGCTCTTTCTTGCCGCCCGTTACCGATTTGATGAGATTGGAGAGTCTGAACATCAGTGCAAATCTTTTTTCAACGGGATGAATTCGCGTTCGGAATCTATCCGCTTCTTGCTACTCCCCTGTTTCTTTTTCTGTACAAACACGAAAATACCTGACGGTTTGGGTACCTGCCACTCGAGATTGAGCCACCAGTTTTTCGGATCGGGATCGGAAACCTTGAAAGCCCGGACCATGTTTTTGTCATTGATGGAGAAGTAGAGATAGGGATGGTTGGGCGACCAGCGCACATGGAGAATCATTCCAGGAAACTCGAAACGGCGTACCACTTTGAGATTTTTCGCATCGACAATCTGGACGACCGGAAACTTCTTGCCGCTGAACGTAACGGCCAGCCACTTTTTATCGGGACTGAGTGCTGTGAAAACCGGATTTCCCTCTACATCGATCGCCTTGACGAAATGGAAATCGTGGTCGAAAACAAAGACTTTTTTATTACCGACGGCAGGAATGAAAAAGTATTTGCCGCTGATACTCCAGAATCCGAAGTGCGGAACTTTGAGAATACGCTCTTTCTTGCCCATCTTCAACGGTACCTGTCGGTATTTCATTGTATCGAGATCGAGCACACCCACGTTTTTGGAATTGAAGAAGCCGACGACATAGAGATTTTTGTCGATCATCGCGTCGAAAGGCACTTCTCCGGCCTTTTCGATCTTTTTATAGAGTTTGAAACGGGGTGTCTCGCCTGTTGGGGTTTCATCTTTCATGACCCAGAGTTCATCGCTGTCCATACAGGCGAAGACAAGATAATCCTTGTACTCCTTGATTCCGACATTTTTGCTGCCGGTCTCGATCGTCTGCAGATGATTCAGATCGCGGTCGAGAATTTCGACGGTTTTATTGTCGTAGTTGGCGACAGCCACGTAGTTGTCTCCGACAATAAAGCCGATGGCGCTTTCACTCGTTTTGTACTCTTTGAGTTTCTTCTCCGCAATGGGATCGAATTTGATCACATAGCCGTCGCGGGTAATCACATAGCCGTCATTGTCCCGGAATTTCACGACGGCGTGGTTGAAGTTGTGCATATCCTTGATTTCGTTGGCAAGCATGTTGTTTTCAATGACGGCCAGCGCCGAGTTTTCACGCTCCACGACAAAAAGTTTGTCTCTCGATTTGGGCAGAACCAGCGACGGATCTTTGGGCAGGTCGGCCGAACTTGCGGCCACAGCCATACCGGCGAGAATCAACAGAGTCTTTTTCATTATTGTCATCTATTTTCCTTGAATGTCAAAATATAGTCCGCCAGCGCATCCAACTGGGTTGCATTCAGGTCGTCGAACGCCGGCATGGAATTACGCCTGTACCCGAGTGATTTGTAGGTTCCTTTCGGATCGACAATCTGTGCAATGATCTCACCTTTGTTCCGCTTCGCGGCAATCGTCTTAAAGGAGGGACCGAACGCTTCGGCTGTCTGGTGGTGACACCCCCAGCAATAGGATTTAAAAAGTTTTTCGCCTTCATCGGAGCCTGCCATCAGAGCCAACGATGAGAGAAGAGTCATCCATACTATCTTTTTCACATGTACCTCATTCAACCGTTATTTCGGCTTTTTTCATCAGGATCGGTCGTGTCAGACTCTCGTCTTCGATCTGTGCAGCCGCGGCACAGCTCGGTTTTGCCAACACGACATACAATTCGGCCACAATTCTATCATCTTTATGCAGTGAAGAAACCTTATAAACGATCTCTTTTTTCTCTTTCGGGCCCAAATTATTTTCATAGTGCACTTTTTTCGCATAATAGGGAATTCCGACAATCTTTCCACTCTCGTCCTCAAACTCCGTGTAAAAGGCCCCCTCTTTGTCTTCCGTCGGCTCTTTTTTGAAATTTTGCCAGACTGTTTTGCCGTCACGTATCACCTGCAATTTCAGATACTTCATGCGGGACGGATGAATCACGAGCGGGTGGGGCATTCTGTTTTCAAGTTCGACGACAATCCTGCCATCGTCGGCACGAAGCGTTATATCGACACTTTTGGAACGCATATGCTCATCATGGATACCGGCGAAATAGTGGCTTCGATGACGATTTCTCGATTTTTTGTTCATCTTCTCGACCGGTCCGTCGATATAGGGCATGTGACATTTGATACACTCTCTGCTGTCCTGGTTATCGTCCATCGCTTTGAATATCATAACATCCTGGTTGTTTCGTTTGTGGGAATGGCATCCCATGCAGGCGTATTTGTCGTAAATCGGGCTTTTGACCATCGCATGTTTGTCGCTGTCGTCCGGATCTTCGAGTGATCCATAGAGGGATGGTTTATATCCTTCCGCCTGTCTTGCCATAGTAATCTCATTGAATTTATGCGCTTTTTTGACATAGGCGATCTGATGACAGTAAAAGCAGGAGACGGCATCTTTCTGCTCTTTGTGGATCGGATTGGGTGTCGTCTTTCCCTCTTCCATTTCCTTCAGGTTTTTCGCCGCGGGCATGTGACATCGACCGCAATCGTAGACAGGAATCTTCTGGGCCACTTTTCTGTGCAGTTCATCGTTGAAGTATGTCTTCGAATGATAGGATGTCTGATACTCGTCGTAGATGTCGGGATGACACTCGTGACAGGACTTGTTGGTCAGATAATCTGCAGAGAAAAGTGATAGAGCGAAAACGCTCAAAAAAAGAAGTTTTTTCATAATGTGCCCCTTGCCAAGGGAGAGTTTTGTAGAACTCCCTCCCGCGGGGGGAGAGAGCGTGTCTGTCTTATGCGCCAGGAATGTGCTGACGATGTTCGACAGAGTAAGTGAATGTAGGAGTGGTCAAGTTGTAGATGTACTTGATGAACTTACCTGTTTTGGCATCATAGATACCGATACGGCCAGTCGTCCACTCGGAGATGAATGTCCATTTACCATGGTTGGCAGGCTCAGCATGGAGAAGTCTCGGCTGGACCGGCTTTTTGACACGCTTGCCTTTTTTCGGCGTATAGGTCAACACTTTCTCTTTGGAGATCTTGGAGTCGATCTCTTTGCCTTTGACTGTCTGATACTGTGTCGCATCCCAAGTCTGCAGAACTTTTCCGGTATGGGCATCGATCAGCTTACCTTTTTTCTTGCCGACTTCGATGATACGATCCGTTTCGAGCGTATCTTTGTTGATCAGATAGACTTTGTTGTAATTCTCGGGAGTCCCAAGAACACAGTCTGCCCACAGATACGGAGTATCTTTGCTCGTACCGACGAAGAGTCCACCGCCGGAAGTCGGAACATTTGCGACAACATCCCAGTTGTTGTCCCAGATGACAACGTTACCGACGTTCATGCTGACTGTCGCATGAAGCTGGCCATATTTTTCGTTATACCAGGAGCTTCCCTGACCAGGGTGCGGCTTACTGCCAGGTCCGGTATAAACTTTTGCCGCCAGTTTTTTGGTTTTGAAGTCGACGATACCGACGACATCGCTTCCCTGAGACGCGATCATATAGTAGCGTCCGATCTCTTTTCCTTCGTTCAGGAATGCATCGTGAAGGATTTTACCGATATTCGGAATGTCACCGACGATCGGGAAATCTGGTTTGCTGTAGTCAACGATATAGACATGACCGCCATCTTTCAGCGCAAACGCGAAATAAGGGCCATACGGTGTATCGGCGATAGAGGCGACGCGGCTCGGCACAATGTTTCCGTCCGGATCGATAACGCCGGCAGTCTGATAGACTTTCAGCGGCTCGAGAGTCAGCGCGTCACACAGGACCGCACCACCCGGGTTGTAGTTACCCGCCATGACATATTTGCCATCCGGAGAAACTGCGAGACCGCGAGATTCCTGTCCAACCTGTACGCTTGCAAGTGCCGGCTGTCCTGGAGCAGCGAGATCGAACATCGTCAATCGGCCGGATCGGCTGATCGAGTAGGCGTAGCGCGGCATCCGCTTGTTGGTCACGGTAACGTGTACCGCGAAGCCCGCTTTGTGGCGAGAGAGGATCTTGCCGTTCGTGCCATCGATAAAGTCGACCAGCGACGCGTCACGCTCGGTTGCGAAGACGACATCCATAACGCTCTCCGTCTCGACAGCGTGCGGATATTTCTTCAGCAGCTCTTTACGGTCCGCCAGTTTTTTCCAGGTTTTCTTTACTTCGTCGAGGCTCAGGCGAAGTTCGACGGTGTTTTTCCAGTTCATCAGCCAGCTGACCATGCCCGCTGCATCGTCTTTGCTGAACATATGCTTCCACTCCGGCATCGCCGTACCCGGTTTACCATTCAGAATGGTTTCGGCCAGCATACTGGCGTTTTTCTTTTTCAACGCTTTCGGTCGAAGATCGGAACCGACACCACCCTGGTGAATCGGGCCGTGACATCCCTGGCACTCTTTCTCATAGACTTTTGCGAAGTCCATCTTCGATGTACCCGCATAAAGCGTACCGGCTACCATCGAGACAGCCGCAGCCATACCAAGCAGTTTTCCTATACTCATATTCTCTCCTTCTTTTGAGGTTGAATTCCTCCCCAAAAAGCAGTCGTAAGACTACTCACCTTGCTCCAACTTCTTCTTCTCCTGGAAGTAGATGAAGAACATCGGAATGACGATGATCGTGTGCAACACAAGCGTCAGCGTCAACGGGCCCTGGTTCAACCAGGCGAACAGATTGCCACATGCGACATCGGTACATGCTTCCCACATAGTATACTCCTTTCAATCTTATACTAAATATAAACCGTAAGGAAAAGTTGCCTTTTCCCTACTTTTATGTGTCATGCAGCGGCTGCTGCGACACCTTCGGATTCCTGTTCGGTCGCTTTAGCGGCACCGATCGTAAGAAGATCCCATGCCAGATAGACGAACCCTGTAAAGGTCACCAGACCCATCACCAGACGCCAGGCCTGTGCCTGTACCATCCACGGAAGCTCCTGTGCGATGAAGAAAGCATCCCAACCGCCGCCGAGATCCGCACGTTCGACAAGTACCTGTTCATAGCCTGCGATCGTCAGCGCAACTGCCATGCCGAGGACACCGAAGATGATCAGGAAGAGTGACATTTTTGTTTTGAATGTCATTGTCATCTTTTTGATGCCATAGGCACCCTGTACTCCCAGATACATCATACCGATCAGAATCGTCGCATAGGCACCGAAGA
>NZ_JAOZPV010000012.1 GCF_029932565.1 Hydrogenimonas sp. | reverse complement strand
AGTTTGATTACCGTGATTTGGTGATTTCGTTGAAGACGCGTTCCGTTTCACGCTGAAGATGTTTAAGGTTGGTGCTGTTGTCGATGACCCACGTCGCCCTTTTGCGCTTCTCTTCGATATCCATCTGGGCGTTGAGACGCGCTTCGGCCTCCTCTTCACTCATGCCTTCCCGCTCGATCAGCCGTTTTTTCTGAATCTCTCGGGGGGCATAGACGACAATCACATCTTTTATGGGATAGTTCGCTGTTTCGAAAAAGAGTGGAATGTCGACGATATAGGGACCTTTGAGTGCATCCTGCGTTTCACTTTGGCGGTAGATCTCTTCCCTGATTTTTGGATGCAGAAAACGCTCGAGTTCTCTGCGGGCACCTTCGTCACTGAATATGAGTCTGCCCAGTGCTTTTCGGTCGACTTTTCCATCCTTTACATACTCTTTGCCAAATATCTCGGCTATGGCCGCTGCCTCTTTGTCGATCTGGTCTCTGGCGATCTGATCGGCATCGATGATGCGCAGCCCATAGAGCTTCAGAAGGTTGCAAACGGTCGATTTTCCGCTTGCTATGCCTCCCGTAAGGGCCACGGCGTATTGAAATGCCATATCAGCGCCTGATATACTCTTTCAGAAGGTTGAACGTCGCTGTCGGCAGGGCGAACTGCGCGATATGCAGATCGCTGTTGTACCATGTAAGCCCATCCGTCAGATCGGCGCGCTGGAGATTGACGTCGGCAGTCGGATGGAAAAATTTGCTTCCAAGGGCGAACCACTGCTCCCCGCCAACGCGTACCATCGAGGTATATCGGAATGGCATGACAATTTTGAATTCGTTGCAGAGTGCAGAGAGCACCTCTTTGTGGCCGGACATATCGAAAAGCTGACTGCCCGCATCCATGACAACCAGTCCCTTTTCTGTCAATATACGGTTGACGTGCGCCATGACAACCTTGTCATCGAGATAGAGTTCGTCGAACCGGTTAATGATAACGATGTCGTAGTGTCTCTCTTTTGCATCGGCCAGAAACTGGAGGGTATCGCATATGCGGAATGAAACCCTCTCCTCTTCGAGCGCCTTTTCGTAGCATCCAAACACCTGTGCGGCATCGACAATGTCGCCATCGCGTTCGACAACATCGATGATGACATCTTTATGTTTCAGCAGCTCGGAGACCACCGCACCATCACCGCCGTCGATGACCAGTACCTTTTTGGGTTCTTCGTGCGAACACATGGCAGTATGGGCCAGAATTTCATGCCGCATCGCACTGTCGTGTTCACAATAGAGCGCCTGATCATCTTCGACGAGAATTTTTCCGAAATAGCCCGAATCGAAAATGGTTACGCCTCCCTGATCGAACAGTTTCTCTTTCACGTTATATTCGTTTTTTACAATATCAATGACACCCTGCGTCAACCACATACCAGACTCCGATAAGAAATTTTGAACGATTGTAGCAAAATCGGTTTAAAGCGTTTTTAACCAAAAATGCTTTTGCCGGCGAGAAAGGTTATGAAAATGATCAGAAACATCGCTCCGAAACGGTTGGTGTACCGTTTGTTGCCGATGAAGATGGAGATGACGGTACCCGCCAGCGTACTGAGAGCCAGAAGTCCGTAGAGAATGAAAATGAGCGCGATCTTCTCCTGGGGCAGCTCCTCTATGGGGCCTTCGACCAGTATGAAGGTCTGCACGGCTGTCCAGACGATCCAGATGTAGAGCATGACGGCAACGGAGAAGAGCCAGAAGAGAAACTGTACTTTGCCGCTGTGTTTGATCATCCGCTCGAATCCCCTACAAGTTAGATTATCGGTTATAATACTCCAAAAACGCTAAGGAGTGAATATGAGCGCACTGGTAGAATTCGCCATGTTTCCAACCGACAAGGGAGAGAGTGTCAGTGCCTATGTCAGCCGGATCATGAAGGTTTTCGAGGAGAATGGCATCACGTTTCAACTGACCCCGATGGGAACGATTTTCGAATGCGAAACCGTTGAAGAGGCGACGGCGGTCATCAACCTCGCCTATTCGGTCCTGGAACCCGACTGCAACCGTGTCTATACGACGATCAAAATGGATATCCGTAAAGGAAAAAGCGGCCGGATGAAGCAGAAAATCGCTTCGATCCGGAAGCATCTGTCGAACGGTTAATTGTGATATAATTTTGCAAAATTTTATCCATTGGAGGCAATCATATGTGCGCAGAAAGAGTTCAACGGATTTTGACGGCCATCATGCTGGGAATCGCTCTGATGTTTCTTGCACAGGGTGCGGCCGGCGACGCACTCTCTCTCAAAATCGGTGTAGCATTGCAGGTTTTCATCATTCTGATGATGCTGGTCTGGGCATTTACCAATTTCTGTCCATCTCTCTGGTTCTTCAACAAAGTGTTCGGCCCCTGTAACTGGAATAACGAGAAGAGCGATAATGAGTAACGTCAGTTACAAAGATGCCGGGGTCGATATCGATGCCGGCAACGCATTCGTCGAGGCGATCAAACCTGCCGTCAAATCGACTTTCGACGCCAATGTGATCGGCGGCATCGGTTCATTCGCCGGCGCCTACGCCATGCCGGAGGGGTACAGGGAACCGGTTATGCTGGCGGCCACCGACGGTGTGGGTACGAAGCTGAAGCTGGCCATCGAGAGCGGCAGACTCGACACGGTCGGTATCGATCTTGTCGCAATGTGTGTCAACGACCTCATCTGCAATTTCGGCACACCCCTCTTCTTTCTCGACTACTATGCGACAGGGCGGCTCGACGTCGAAGATGCCAAAGCGGTCGTCGAAGGGATTGCCGAAGGGTGCCGGCAGAGCGAATGCGCCCTGATCGGCGGAGAGACAGCGGAGATGCCCGGCATGTACAGCGAGAACGATTTTGACCTGGCGGGATTCTCGGTCGGTATCGCCGAAAAGAGTGAAATGAATCGCCTCAACTACGTGAAGGAGGGCGATCTGCTTGTGGCATTGCCGAGCAGCGGCATCCATTCCAACGGATTTTCACTGGTCCGCAAACTGCTGTTCGAAAAACTCGGGATGCGGTTCGACGAGACGTTCGACGGCAAACCGCTGATCGAGACACTTCTGGCACCGACCCGTATCTATGTCAAGACGTTCAAGGCGCTGAAAGAGAAGATCAATGCCCTGGCCCACATTACTGGGGGAGGGCTGGTAGAGAACCTTCCGCGTGTTCTTCCGGAGAATATGCATGCCGTCATAGAGGTGGAGAAAATCCGAACCCTCCCCATCTTCGATCTCATCGGCGAACATGTCGCCAAAGAGGAGATGTTCCGCACATTCAATATGGGTGTCGGCATGGTCCTCGTCGTCAGCCCCGACAACGTGGACGACGTGCTTGCCCAAAGCGACGGCTATGTCATCGGATCACTGAAACTGGGTGAAAAAGGTGTGACACTCTTTTGATCTACATCTTTTCGAAGATTTTCACCGCCTTTTTCCTGCCGCCGGGTCTTTTCATCACAATTCTGGCGGCTTTGGCATTATTTGTGAAAAAATTTCGCTGGCTGCTTGCATCGACAGCCGTTCTGTTCTATGCTCTCAGCATCCATCCGATTGCCGACCGGCTTCTTTCGCATTACGAAACACCGTACAAAAACACCCATCTGCCTCTACATGCCGACGCTGTCGTGACGCTTGGCGGCGGCAATATACGCGGCAACCCCATCCCTCTGATCGATGAAGCCTTCAAACGACACATCTACGGCCTGGCGATCGCCAGAAGGCTGGACATCCCTATGATCGTCAGCGGGACAGGTGACGGAGGTTACAACGAATTTCAGGGACTTCTCGATTCACTCCGGACATTGCGACCGATTCTTGCCGACGATCTAAACGTATCGACACGGTATGTCGACCATTTCGCCATCATTCCGGAAACACAAAGCAGCGATACATTCGAAAACGCGAAATATTCGATACACATGATCGAAAAGGAGAATCCGACCATCATTCTCGTCACGTCCGCCTACCATATGACCCGTGCTCTGCGCCTGTTTCGCCTGGCCGGCGTCGAACATCTCTATCCGGCTGCCGTCAATTTCTACATTGACGATACCAAACCGACCGACTGGCGCGACTTCGTCCCCTCGATGTGGGCACTGCTCAACAGTTACCGGGCGCTCCACGAGTTTTTCGGTCTGCTCAAAGTGCGATTGAGAGAAATTGCAGGGTAGTGTTGAGTATCGAGTACTGCGTTTTGAGTATTGTTGCGTGGATAACAGACAATGGCGCGCTGCACGGGATTCGAACCGGAGGTGCGTCAAGGAAAAGTGAACTGCTTCGCTTTTTCAGCACCGCACGACGGTGCAATCGGAGCGAAGTGAAGCCGCAGACGTCAGGCGAAGCGGGTTGAAAAGTATCTTTGAAAGATTGTGTTTTTGTCGGGATGAAAGCTTGAAGTGGATGGCGCGGTGGACGGGATTCGAACCCGCGACCCCCGCCGTGACAGGGCGGTATTCTAACCAGCTGAACTACCACCGCGCCGAAGAGAAAAAATATTATAACTATCGATGGTGACCCGTGTTGGATTCGAACCTGAGAAGCGTCAGGAAAACGCAAACTGCTTTGCGTTTTTAGCTTCGCAAGCCGATTCGATGTGCGCCTGCGCACCCGAAGACGGCGTAAGAGCGTGAAGCTTTACACTTTCATCGTCCGATCAACCGTGATCGATGGTGACCCGTGTTGGATTCGAACCAACGGCCCATTCCTTAAAAGGGAATTGCTCTACCAGCTGAGCTAACGGGTCAACCGGGACCGAAATTATACACTATTATCTTTAAAATCTAATTATGAATCGGCTCTTTCCATTCCGGTATCGGTACTCGAACGTGAAGCCGTGCGCTTTGGTAATCATGTCGACGATATAGAGCCCCAACCCCAGTCCGCTGATCGCATCATTGCCCTGCGTATATGGCTGAATATAGTAGCTCAATGCGTGGGGCAGCTTCTCCCCGCGGTTTTCAACCACGATCGCATGTTCATCCGCGATGAGATGGAACGTTTTGTCCGACGAGTATTTGATTGCATTGTCGATCAGATTTTTGAGTGCGATACTGAGCAGCTTGAAGTCCCCCTCGATACGTGCCGGCTTGATCTCGTAACTCCCCCTCTCCTTTTCGATCATCGCCAGATCGATCGCCTGGTCGACGAGATCCTGCATGACGATGGGACGGATATTGAGAGGAAACTGCCCGCTGCTGAGCTGCTCGATCGTTCCAAATTCGCTGATTGTGCTGTCAAGACGCATGAAGATGCGTTCGAGACGCTCTTTCTGTTTGCACTCCGGCAGCATCTGTACCGTCAGCAACCCCTTGGTCAGCGGCGTCTTGAGTTCGTGCATGATATTGCGGATAAAGAGATTTCGGGAACTGATGAGCAGCCGGATCCGCCCGATCGCTTCGTCGATCGCCTGGGAGACCTGGGCGATCTCGTCGCTTCCGTCGATCCTGCAGTGAATCTGCAGCTCTCCCTCTCCGAACTTCCTGATACATCGCTGCAGATATTTCAACGGACGCAGTTTGAACCAGATCGCCCAGAAAATCAAGAGTATAATCAGTGCCGTCAATCCGAAATAGACCCAGACCACCAGCGGATTGTAGGGCCTGAATTTCAGATCTTCAAAGAGAATCAGTTTGCCCCGGGCGTTGATGAGGACATAGATATGATCCTCCTTTTTGAGCATGTCGATAAAGCCCGAAGGCGTCGGCTGGCGCCCCAGTAGTTTGGCGCCCATCAGGAGTGCCTTCCCCTCCTCCTTGTCCAGGATCCACTTCATCCCATACTTTTTGGTCGTCTCCGCAATCTCTTCGGCCGTGTCACCGCGCTCGATCCGCAGAAGAATGTTCTGGGCAAAGAGGATATTGCGCTGGACGACCATCTGATTGTGGCGGAATCGGTCGTTGACGCTGTAGAAGTAGAAGGCGGTACCGGCTGCCAGAAAGGCGATGGCAAAGATCGCCGCTATGAAGACAAAGATCGAAACCCGTCTCAATACCCTATCCTCATGGCGTCAAACGGTATCCCAGGCCACGCACCGAACGGATAAAACGGGGGTTTTTCGGGTTATCTCCAAGTTTGTGGCGAATACGGCTGATGATTACGTCGATGCTCTTCAGCGAGCTCTCCTCGTGGACGGCATCGACATTGTAGATCAGGTCTTCCCGCGACACCACTTCGTTGGCATGCTCGAGCAGATAGGCGAGTATGCCATATTCTGCGGCCGTAAGATTGAGGGGCTCGCCGTAGAGATAGATCATCTTCGTCGCTTCGTCGAGAAAAAGGTCAGCTTTTTTGCCTTCCCCTTCACTCTTGTCACGTCCGATACGGCGCAGAATCGTTTTGATCCTCGCCACCAGCTCGCGCGGATCGTACGGTTTCGGCAGGTAGTCATCGGCTCCCTTTTCGAGTCCGACGATCTTGTCGGTGATATCGCTCCGGGCCGAGGAGATGATGATGGGAATGTCCGTCTTTTTGCGAATCTGTTCACACACTTCCAGACCATCCATTCCCGGCAGTGTCAGATCGAGAATGACAAGGTCAAAGTGCTCCGTTTCGAGCTCGCTCAATCCGAGAAAGGGGTCCGGAACCGAGATGACCCGAATATTGAAACGCTGCAGATATTCACTCAGAATTTCCGCGAGCTCCTCGTCGTCTTCTATCATCAGCACTTTGACCATCTACACCCTTTATTCGACGACCAGAATACGTATCATGCCGCGACGATTGATATAGACACGTTTTTTGCCCTCGTATTTTCTCATCGCCTTTTCGACATCGTCCACGTTTTTGATCATCGTGTCTTCTATCTGAATGATAATATCTCCCGGCATAAATCCGGCTTTATCGGCCTCGCTCTCCTGTTTGACCTCGGTGACGATCACCCCTTCAATATCATCCGGAATACCGAGCTGATTACGGATCTGCGGTGAAAGATTCTGAAGTGTCAACCCGCTGACAACCCCTTTGTCACCCACAATTTTGAATTGACTCTCCGGAAACTTCGCCAGTTTCACGGTGACGCTTTTAAGATGTTTGTTGCGTTCGAATGTAATGGCAACCTCTTTGCCTGGAGGGATCGAACCGATCAGATTCTTCAGATCGCTCGCATCTTTGATCTCCTTTCCGTTGACTTCGACAATCAGATCGCCACGTTTCAAGCCGGCCTTCTTCGCAGGCGTGTCGTCGTCGACATTGAGCACGACAGCCCCCTCTTTGTGCTTGTATACTTTGCGAAGGTCGGAACCGAGATCGCTGATGCTGACACCCAGATACCCATATTCGACTTTTCCATTTTCGATCAGCTGCGTGGCAACACGCTTGACCATGTTGATCGGAATCGCGAACCCGATTCCATTGTTGGCTCCGCTTCGTGTCAAAATCGCACTGTTGATTCCGATCAGCACGCCCCGGCTGTCGACCAGTGCCCCGCCGCTGTTGCCCGGGTTGATTGCCGCATCGGTCTGAATGAAATTTTCATACTGGTTGATCCCCATGCTGTCTTTTCCCAGCGCCGAAATGATTCCCTGGCTGACACTCTCGCCGACACCGAACGGATTGCCGATGGCGAAAACGAGGTCGCCGGATTTCAGGGTGTCCGAATCGCCCATTGCGATGGAGGGAAGACCTTTTCCTTCGATCTTGATGACCGCGATATCGGTTTTCGGGTCGGTACCGATGATTTTCGCCCGATACTCTTTCGTTTCACCCGGCAGCGTCACGCGAACCTCGTCCGCACCGTCGACGACATGGTTGTTGGTGATGATATATCCATCTTTCGTGACGATCACACCGGAACCGAGAGAACGCTCGATACGTTCACGCGGCATGATCTGGCCATAGGGCATATTGAAAAACTGTCTGAAAAAGGGGTCCATAAAAGATTGGGGAATATTCTGTTTGACCTTTTTCTTGGCCGAAATATTGACGACGCACCGGCTTGCATGTTCGATCGCCTTGTTGAACGAAAGCACTTTGCCCGCTTCCGGCATGACACGCATCGCGGATGGTGCCTCTTCAAACTGAACATTGGCGGCCAGCAGCGACGCAGCCAACAGTGTCGAAATCCATATGCTTTTTTTCGCCATAGAAAAACTCCTTTTTCATCATTTTTTCTGTTGTTCTGTCATATCTGGATTGGTTCTTTGCGTATCCTCTACGAGTGCTTGGCACTCATTCAAACCCTATGCGATGGTATGGTCTAAGGAAAGGAGGCAGTATTGCAAGGCACCCCTACAAGGTGCCCAAGGGAGTAAGAATGCAATTTGCTTGCATAGGGTTTGAAAGAGATCCAAAACCATCGACGCCTTGTCATATGGTTATTCGTATTGTAGACCATGTAAAGTAAACACGCTCCAACGAATGGTAAACAGAAAGTAAATATTGCTATAATTTTCCACTCATTTCAGTCTGCAAAGGAGATCGTGTGCCTCCCGTCATCAAAAAAATCGCCGCCCTCATTGTGATGTTCGTACTTCTCAATGTCGGATTTGTCTGGTATGGCCAGGCCAGTTTCGATGCGACGTTCCAGTCGCTCGCCAAAGCGTTTACCGAAAACAACGCATCCATCACAAAGCGGTCGGAAATTCCGACACCCATCCGGCAATACCTGACAAAATCCAACATCCAGGCAAAGGATTATCGTACGATACTGATCCAGCTCGACGGCACCTACAAAAGAAAACCCGCATCCAAAGCGATCGCAATGCACGCACTCGCTCTTCTTCGTGCGACACCCGATATGCTCTGGGCCGTCCGCCTCGACGCCAACCCTCTTATAACGTTCAATGCCCTCGAAACCTATCACGCTGCCCATTCGACGATGCAGATGCTGATTTTCGGCATCATTCCGACCGGCGAATACGATTCGGAGCCCTTTGCCCGCTCCGAACTCGCACGCATTCTCGCCTACGGCCTTTTCAATCCCCTTCTGCTGGCATGTGACTGCATCACATATGAACCGGAGGGCGAAAGAGAGATCAGAGCGACCATTCACGACGGGAATCTGACGGCATCGGTCACGTTGGTGTGGGACGAAAATGGAGAGATCCGCAACGTTTACAGTGACGACAGAGTTCGATCGACGAACAATGGCCTTCAGCCTTCGCGGTGGCAAATGAGGATTCTGGAGTATGGCGATGTCGACGGGATCAGGCTTCCCAGGGAGGTGGAAGAGTCCTGGATAGTCGATGGATCTGCGTTTGTCTATGCCCGCTACACCCTGACATCCGCGAAACGTCTATGACCATCCGCACTCTCTTTACCGACCGGCATGGCGGCGAAAGCCTGCCACCCTACGACACATTCAATCTTGCGTACCATACCGGTGATCTCCCGGAACACGTGGATCGGAACCGGATACTGCTGCAAAGGCGTATCGGCTCCGAACATATCGCATGGATGGATCAGGTTCATGGCGACCGCATTCGGATAGTGGAATCTGTCGAAGAGACGACTCCCCCATCCTGTGATGCTCTCGTAACCGACCGTCCCGGTATCGCTCTGGCAGTCATGGTGGCCGACTGCATTCCCATTCTCCTGCACGACCCCGTACGCGGTGTCATCGCCGCCGTCCATGCCGGACGCAACGGCACATTTTTGAAGGTTGCATCCAAAACAGCCGAAGCCATGGGAGAGCGTTTCGGTTCCGCGATGGAGGATATTCGGGTCACGATGGGACCATCCATTCATGCCTGTTGCTATGAAGTAGGCGAGGAGATCGGTGCGATCGTCCGGAAAAATTTCGGTGACGCATATATGAACGATCGTTCTTTAAACCTTCAGGAGCTCAATCGGGAGATGTTGCTCCAGTCGGGCATAACGCGCCGGCATATCGAAATATCCGATATCTGCACCTGCTGCAATCCCAACTACTTCTCCTATCGCAGGGAGAGGACGACAGGCAGAAGCGTGGGAGTTGTCTGGATCGAGAAGTAGCACAGAGATCAGCTGCCGGCTTTGATCTTTTCGATCCACTCGTCCAGCCGTTTTTCGTAACCGACGCGTTTCGATTCGTAAAATTTCAGCGGTTTTTCGAGATAGGACTGTTGAACCCATCCGCCGAAATCGTGAGGGTAGAGGTATCCGGGATGGTCGGGGCTTCGCAGATGCTTCGGTACCGGCTGCAGATCCCCCTTTTCCACCGCTTTGACAGCCCTGTTGACGGCGACATAGGCGGCGTTCGATTTGGGAGAACTTGCCAGATAGACGCAGCATTGACTGAGAATAATACGGGCTTCCGGGTAACCGATACGGCTGACGGCGTTCATCGTGTCGACGGCGATGCCGAGAGCGTTGGGATTGGCGTTGCCGATATCTTCGCTGGCAAAGATGACCATGCGCCTGGCGATGAACTCCGGCGGTTCACCTCCGACGATGAGACGTGCCATCCAATATAGGGCCGCGTCGATGTCGCTTCCCCGCATACTTTTGATCATCGCACTGATCAGGTTGTAGTGGGTATCGCTGCTGTTCGAACCGTCATGCAGTGCCGCGGGGCGCAACTGCCTGAGACGCTCCACCGTAATGGCTCCGTCGATAACCGCTGCCGCTTCGAGAAGATTGAGCATCGCCCGCATATCTCCACCGCTTGAATCGAGAAGATAGTCACGTGCAGCGTCATCCACATCGAGCCTCTCTTTCTCTACAACTATTTCGAGCATCCGGGAAAGATCTTCGCGCATCAGTGGTTTGAACTCAAACAGCAGCGATCTGGAGCGCATCGCCGCGGTCAGGGAAAAGTAGGGATTTTCCGTAGAGGCTCCGATGATCAGAGCGTCATAGCGCTCCATAAAAGGGAGAAGAACCTCTTGCTGGGTTCTGGAGAGCCGATGTACCTCATCGACGAAAATAAGTGGTTTTCTGAGCGCCTGAATGTATTGTTTGAATATGGACCGGAGTTCGTCGACTTTCAGTGTGGTCGCATTGAGCTCATAAAAGGGGCGGTCGAGCTTCTCCGCGATGATACGGGCGAGGGTGGTTTTGCCGACACCCGGCGGACCATAGAAAAAGCTGTGCTGAAGGGCATCGTTTTCTATAAGATTCCGCAACGGCGCCGTCGGCGAGAGGAGATGCTCCTGTCCGACAACCTCATCGAGCGTACGGGGGCGGTAGAGAAGGGCGAAGTTAGCCATGAATGACTTGGACGATGACCTTTCGCTCGCGCGGACCGTCGAATTCGCTCAGAAAAATCCCTTGCCACTTCCCGAGCTGAAGTTTCGCGCTTTCCATCGGCACAACGACACGTGCACCGCAAATGGCCGATTTGATATGTGCCGCCGCATTGCTGCCCTGATGGTGGTAGGCGTGCTGTGCCGGTGCGATACGGCCGAGCGCTTCGAGAAAATCGCGTCGCAGTTTGGGATCGACATTTTCAAACAGAACGATGCTGGCTGTCGTATGGGGTGTAAATACCGCCACAAGCCCGCTCTTGATCCCTTTCTTGATGACCGCTTCGTGAACCTCTTCGGTAATATCCACCATTTCGGATGTATGGCGCGTGTTGATCGTAAGCTCTATCATGTCAGACTACTCCTCGTTTCTCTGTTTGTCGTTTTTCTCCCGATAGATCATCTCCTGCTGCGCCTTGATAAACGCATGCAGGTCATCGTACTCTTTCCGGGTCAGAAACCGTGTTTTCCCTTTGGGCAGGTTGTTGAGGCTGATCCCGCCGAAACTGATACGGTGAAGATCGAGAACTTCCCGGTCAAAATGTCCGAAAAAACGGCGGAGTTCGCGATTCTTTCCCTCCCCGATCGCCACACGGATTTTCGAATAGTTGGATTCGTTTTTCAGGATCTGATAGGCGAAAAAGGGGGCGAACTCCATCTCATCGATTCTGCTCTTTTCATGGGCACCCTTTTTCCCCTTGATCGTAATCCCCTCCTGCATCGCCTTCTCCATCGTGTGGGTAATGCTGCCACGAATCTTCAGGTTGTAGACTCTTTCGAGATTGCTGCGCATCAGAATCTCGGCGATTCGCGGGGAATCGGTGAGCAGAAGCACTCCTTCGCTGGCGAAGTCAAGACGGCCGACCGGAACGAAGTGGGCAAACCGCTTGGGCAGAGAGTCGTAAATCGTTCTGCGCCCCTGCGGATCTTTTTTCGTCACCAGCTCCCCTTTGGGTTTGTGGTAGACGATGACCGTCATCTCGTGCATCGATTTGGGTTTGACGACGCGTCCATTGACTTTGACCTTGTCTTCTTCCGTCACTTTCGTCGAAAGATCGGTCACCACTTTGCCGTTGACCTCGACCCGTCCCTCTTCGATCAACCTGTCCGCTTCACGACGGGAGTATTTCGTATTGTGGGAGATGAATTTGTTCAAGCGTATTGCACTGTTTGGCCGGCTCATCGTTTGATTCCCGCTTCCACCAGATCATGCAGGTGCAACACACCTTTGACATGCCCCTCGTCGTCGACGATCGGAAGCATCTGGATTTTGTGGTTTTCTATCAGCTCGAGCGCTTCGGCCGCCAGCATCCTGGGATTGCGGCATGTCTTGGGTGAAAGATTCGCATACTTCACGGCTTCGCTCTCAATCGAAAAGTCCTCGTTCATCAGTGCCCTTCTGACATCCCCGTCACTCAGGACGCCAATCAGTTTTTCATGCTCGTCGAGGATCAGAACATTCCCCAGACGTCCCTCACTCATCACCACCACCGCCTCTTTCAATGGTGTCGACGGGGCGATTTTCGGAAGGTTTTTCCGTCGCATCAGATCCTCGATTTTTACAAAAAGGCGCTTCCCGAGCGATCCGCCGGGATGGAACGAGGCGAAATCTTCCGCTTTGAAATTGCGCTTCTTCATCAGTGCCACGGCGAGTGCATCGCCGAGGGCCAGTGTCAGCGTGGTCGAAGATGTCGGAGCCGCATTGAGCGGACATGCCTCCTTCTCGACATGGATCGAGAGAAAGACATCCCCATACCGCGCCAGGGTCGAGTCCGGGTTGCCCGCCATCGCGATCAGCGGAATATCGAACCGCTTGATATGGGGCAGGATACGGATCAGCTCTTCGCTTTCGCCGCTATAACTGATGGCCAGCACCGAGTCGTTCGAGCCGATCATGCCCAGATCACCATGCAGCGCCTCGGTCGGATGGATAAAAAAGCTCGGCGTACCGGTACTTGCCAGCGTCGCGGCGATCTTCGCGCCGATCAGCCCCGATTTCCCGATACCCGTAATAATGCATTTGCCTTCGGTACTGTGCATAATGCCCACCGCTTTGTCGAACGCTTCGTCGATACGGCGCATCGCACTCAAGAGTGCCTGGGCTTCCGTCTCCAGCACCTCTTTCGCAATATTCTGCGGCTTCATTGGTCTCCTTGGAGAGAGATCATCTGCGATCCATAGATTTTATCATACCGTCGATGTGGACTTGCCATCCGCTCCCACTCTTTTTTAAACGACATAAACCGTCGGTACAATCAGCGGATAGCGCTTCATTTTACGAAGCACGTGTTTGCGGACCGCCTGACGAATATCGTTTTCGATCGTTCGCGTATCGAGCTGATCGGCATCCTTCTGATGTACCATATAGGTTTCGATGATCGCTTCAACCTCTTTGGCGAATCTTTTGTCGTCTTTGTCTGCGACGAGACCGAAGGTACTGACACGGGGGTGCCCCACCAGTTTGTGGTTGCGCTGATCGATCTGTGCCACAATCATGATGATACCTTCCGTCGCCAGCTTCTGGCGATCCAGCACGATATCGTTCTGGATCTCCGCGTTGGCCTGGTTGTCGATATAGGTCTTGCCGGTCTTGACCGTTTTGACCTTTTTCATGTATTTGGTCGTGATTTCAACCTGATCCCCGTCGCTCATCAGCAGAATGTTCCGCTCGTCCACACCGCACTGAACCGCCGTTTTCGCATGCCGCGCAATGTGGTTGTACTCTCCGTGGACCGGCAGGAAAAACTTCGGCTGCGTCAGACGAAGCATCAGCTTCTGCTCCTCCTGGGCGGCATGGCCGGAGACATGGATTTCGCTGAAATCCTGATACGCCACGGTCGCACCGGCGCGCATCAGGTGATTCATGACACGGGAAACACTTCCTTCGTTGCCCGGAATCGCCTTGGCCGAAATAATAATCGTATCGCTCGGCTTGATCTTGATATGCCGATGCTCATCGGTCGCCATACGATAGAGCGCACTCATCGGCTCACCCTGGCTTCCGGTCGTGACGATCAGAACCTCATTGTCACTGTAGCGGACGACTTCGTGGGCGTCGATAAAGATATCTTCCGGCAGATCGATATATCCGAGCTGGCGTGCCGTTTCGAGGTTGCGTTCCATCGAGCGGCCGATAACCGCAACTTTCCGACCATATTTGAGGCCGTGCTCGATTGCCTGGTAGACACGGTGAATGTTGGACGAGAAGGTCGACATGATCACCCGTCCTTTCGCTTTCGCGAAAAGATGGTCAAATGTTGGGCCCACCGTTTTCTCGCTGCGCGTGATGCCTGCTTTGTGGGAGTTGGTACTGTCGGAGAGAAGACAGAGAACACCCTCTTCGCCATACTGGGCAATACGGTGCAGATCGGCCGGATAGCCGTCGACCGGCGTATGGTCGATTTTGAAGTCGCCTGTATGGAAAATGATTCCGGCAGGGGTTCGGATCGCCAGTGACGACGCATCGATAATCGAGTGCGTCATGTGCAGCCACTCGATTTCGAAATCACCGATCTTTATCGGCTTGCGTTTTTCGACATAGCGGAAATATTTCTGCTTGTCGTTTTTGAGACCGTGCTCGTCAAACTTGTTGGCAATCATACCGAGCGGCAGCGGTGTACCGTAAATCGGGAATTTCAGCTCTTTGAAGAGATAGGGGACTGCCCCTATGTGGTCTTCGTGGGCGTGTGTGATGACAATGCCGTCGATTTTCTCCTTGATCGCATGCAGATAACTGAAATCGGGCACAAGAATATCGACACCGTGCATCTCTTCTGTCGGAAAACTCATGCCGACATCGATGAGAATGGCACTGTTCTCTGTTTCGAGAACGGCCATGTTGCCACCGATCTCTCCCAACCCGCCGAGCGGCGTGAAGCGGACCCGTGCTTTGTTGTTGACATCGATCTTGTTGGCTGTTTTTATGCGCTCTTCCTGCACCGCTTTGTTGGCGGCGATAGCCTGGTTGATATCGGTATAGATACCGTCACTGCTGCGCTGGACGTTCGACGGTGTTTTGTAGTGCGATTCGGGATTGCGGCCGTTGCCACGTCCCCGTCCTTTCTGTCCGCCGCGACCGCGCTGGCCGCCACGCTGACTTCCTCCGCGCGGTCTGTTTTGTCCGCCGCCCTGGGAGGTGTTCTTCTGCTGCTCCTGCCGCTTCTCTCCCTGCTGCTGTCCTCCGCTGCGAGGGCGTCGGGGGCGTCGACTGCGGCTCTGGTTGTTTGGATTGTTCGAACCGCCGCTACGCTGATCACTCTTGTTGTTTCCGGATGGATTGTTTCCCTGTGGTTTTTTCTCTTCCATCTATATCACCTTTGTTCGTTAAAATCTTGTATAGGTGGTGATAGAGGGATGTATCCACTTCATGGGGCCGGACAGAGGGTTTCAAGTCGACCGAGGCGAGAGCCTCCATTACATCTTTTTTGGCAAAGCGGGCCGAAAGATTCTTCGCCAACGTTTTGCGCGGCTGGGTAAAGGCCGTTTTCAAAAACGCTTCGAACCGCGGATCGTCAAGCGTTCTCTTTTTCACGATCCGAAGCACCGACGACATCACATTGGGTGCGGGCACAAACGAATCCGGAGGCACGTCAAAACAGAGACGCACTTCCCCGACGCTTTGGGCGAGCACGGAGAGGGCAGAAAACGGCTTCTGTCCGGGCTGCGCGCCAAATTTTTCGGCAACCTCTTTTTGCACCATGACCAGCAAACTTCGACAGTTCGGATCTTTGAGTGCACGCAAAATAATGTTCGTTGCGATGTAATAGGGGAGATTGGCAACCAGATGGTAAGGCCGGTCTTCCAAACTCTCTTGATCCCAGTGACTCAGAACATCCCCGCAACGCAGTTTCAGTCTTCCATTCTCCACGGCAGCTGCAAAACGTTTGCGCAAATGCTCACAAAGGTCTCTGTCCACCTCATAAGCGGTGACATCCTTATTCTCGACCAGATATTTGGTCAAATCACCTAACCCAGGCCCAATTTCGACAACCGGCTGCGCATCGTTGGGCATCGATTCGATGATTTTATGGATAACCGTTTCATCTTTGAGAAAATTCTGTCCAAACTTTTTTTTGGCCCGTTTTTCGTCGCGATGATACGAATTGGTGTTTATCATACTGAAACTTTTCTTAAATATAGATTACGTTTTTTAAAAAATGCTTAAATATTTGCGATTTTTTGCATGGAATGCGATATAATGCGCCAAACATTATACATAAAAACGGAAGTATCTTTTGGAAACATTTGCCAAACGCATCATACCATGCCTCGATGTCAAAGACGGACGTGTCGTCAAAGGTGTCAACTTTGTCGGCCTCAAAGACGCCGGCGATCCTGTCGAAGTTGCCAAACGTTATAACGAGGAGGGGGCGGACGAAGTCACCTTCCTCGATATCACGGCGAGCCACGAGAACCGCGATACGATTGTCCATATTGTCGAGGAGGTCGCCAAGGAGGTATTCATTCCGTTGACGGTCGGCGGCGGCATCCGAAAGCTGGACGACATCTATGCCCTGCTCAATGTCGGTTGCGACAAGGTGAGCGTCAACTCGGCTGCCATCAAACGTCCGGAATTCATCGACGAAGGAGCGAAACGTTTCGGATCCCAGTGCATCGTTGTCGCGATCGATGCCAAACGTGTCGCTCCGGGAAAATGGAATGTGTTTATCAACGGTGGACGTATTGATACCGGCATCGATGTGCTCGAATGGGCCCGTGAGGTAGTCGACCGTGGCGCCGGAGAGATTCTACTTACATCGATGGATGCCGACGGCACCAAAGCAGGGTATGATAACGTGCTGAATCATGCCGTCAGCACGTCGGTCAATGTACCGGTTATCGCGAGCGGAGGAGCCGGAACGATGGAACATATCAAAGAGGCGTTCGAAGCCGGTGCGGACGCGGCACTCGCTGCTTCGATCTTCCATTTCAGAGAGATCGAGATTCTCGATCTCAAACGTTACCTGCACGACAACCATATTCCGGTACGCCTATGATCCTTTGCGCCGGCAACAATGAAACTTTTCCATTTGCCACGCCGATCGGCATCGGTCTGTGTGAAAGTGCGGTCAACCTTACCCGTCTCGTGCTGATGAATCCGCCGGAATTTCTTCTTTTTGTCGGAAGTGCGGGGAGCTATGGAAACCATCAACTATTCGACATTGTCGAATCGAAAGCGGCCAGCCAGATCGAGCTCTCCTATTTGCTGAAAAAAAGTTACACCCCTCTTGAAAACAACGTGATCGTATCGGATGAAAATGTTTCACGTGAAACACCTATCACGAAACTCGCCGATGCCGACCATCCGATCATCGTCAATTCAAGCAACTATATCACGACCGATTTTCAGCTCTCCCAAACTTTCAACAGACTTGGAATCGGTCTGGAAAACATGGAGTTCTATTCGGTGATGCAGGTCGCACAGCAATTCAATATTCCCTGCGGCGGCATATTTGTCGTCACGAACTTCTGCAATATGGATGCGCACAGAGATTTTCTGAAAAACCACAGCGAAGCGATGGAGCGCCTCGCAAACCATTTGATGAAGAGGATACCCAATCTTGAAACCGTCGATTCTTGATTACACCCAAAACGAACTGGAGACCATGTTTCCGCCGAAGTTTCGTGCGAAGCAGATATTCAACTGGGTCTATCAGCACCATATCGATTCGTTCAGCCAGATGGAGAACATTCCAAAAAAACTTCGGGAAGAGTTGGAAAACGACTATATCATTTCACCATTGAAAATACTCCAGAAACAGAGAAGCAGTGATGGGAGCATCAAATATCTGTTCGAACTCCAGGACGGACACACCGTCGAAGCGGTGCTTCTGAAAATGAAAGATGCCGAATATGATGAACACGGGGAGTTGCTGCATCATGCGAAATTTACCGTATGCGTCTCCAGTCAGGTTGGATGCAAGGTTGGATGCGCATTTTGTCTGACGGCCAAAGGCGGTTTTATCCGCAATTTGAGTGCGGGAGAGATCGTAGGACAGGTTTTGGAAATCAAAAAAGACAATGACATAGCGAGTAATCGCAGAGTCAACATTGTCTACATGGGCATGGGCGAGCCTCTTGACAACCTGGAGAATCTTGCAAAAGCGATCAGAATTTTCGCCAACGAAAATGGACTCAGTATTTCACCGAAACGTCAAACCGTGTCAACGAGCGGCATCAGTACGAAGATAGAAAAGCTTGGAAAGATGGAGCTTGGAGTCCAGTTGGCAATCAGTCTTCATGCCGTTGACGATGCGTTGCGCGAAGAGTTGATTCCAATGAACAAAGCGTACAATATCGCATCGATCATCAGAGCGGTCAAAGCCTTTCCTGTCAACACACGCAAGCGCGTCATGTTCGAGTATCTTGTCATCAAAGATGTCAATGACGACATTGCAAGTGCGAAAAAACTGATCCGCCTGTTGGAAGGAATCAAATCGAAAGTCAACCTGATCTATTTCAACCCATATCCGGGCACACATTTCGAACGTCCGGAACCGGAACGGATGAAAAAATTTCAGGAGTACTTGCTGAGCAAAGGAGTACTCTGTACGATCCGGGAATCGAAAGGACTTGACATCAGTGCAGCCTGCGGCCAGTTGAGAGAGCAGGAACTATCAACCACATAGCCATGGTTCTGAATACTTATGAAAGGGACTCGATTTGACCTATCTCGATTACGGCATGATACTGTTTTTGATACTGGTAGTCATCGTAGGAGTCGGCGGCTTTATTCTCGCGAACCGCGAATGACACCGGTTGTGTAACGGTGCGTCTGTTTATCCTCCATGCCGTTTGGCGGGAGGCACGATCATCTTTTTCAAATCTTCGAAATCAAAGTTGGAGACAAATCTGTAGGAAACACCCTCAAGATTGAACTCCAGGGTCTGGGCGTGCAGCAGAAGCCGGTCTGCCCCCATGTAAAATAGCCGATCCTCTTTTTTAAGTTCTTTGTCCAGATAGGCGATGGCCACCTCCGTAGGAACTCCGTATATCGGGTCACCAAGAATCGGATGTTTCACGTGAAACAAATGGACTCTTATCTGATGTTGACGTCCGGTATGCGGATAGGCCTGCACCAATGTGGCGTCATGCTCCGGATCATACTCGATCGGTACGAAATGCGTCAAAGAGGGTTTCCCTTCCGGATGAACCAGCATTTTCAGCTTTATGGTCGAAAAGTCACTGTTTTGCTTCAACGGCACATCGACATCGAAGGGCTTTTCAACCCGTCCGCGCACCCATGCCAGATAACTCTTCCTGACGCCCCGTCCTTCGAACATCATTTTGAGTTGGCGCTCCGCTCGTTTGTGTCGACTGACAAGAAGGAGACCGCTTGTCTCCATGTCGATGCGGTGAATGGCGTTGGCATCTTTGCCATACACATGACGGATGTCGTCGAGCATGGAGTAGGGCGTGCGATATGTAGTCGGATGAACGAGCGTACCGCTCGGTTTGTCGAAAAGACCGAAATCGGTTGTCGTGAAAATCGGTTTGAGTCCACGGGACTGCGGCACAAACTCTTTGACTTCGATCTCTCCGCAGATTGAGTGGCCGCTGTGCTGCCAGATTTCGCCATTGACAACCAGTCGTCCTGTCGCGACAATTTTTTGAGCTTCACCCTGTCGAACTCCCAATGTTTTCATCAAAAAAAGAAAAGCGGGAAGCGGTTTGTCGAGATGGTAAAGACGATTTAAAAAAGCCATATCGATCCTCTGAATTTTTGGTTCATTTTTTTACCTCTTTTTAACACATTTTTCTATAAAATCTATATATTTTAGAGTAACTTCCGGATTCAACTGGATTCCAGACACTTCCAAAAGGATTGAAATGGTAGAACGGTACGCCAGAGAAGAGATGAAGTCCAAATGGACGATGCAGGCAAAATACCAGGCATGGCTCGATGTCGAAATCGCAGCCGTAAAAGCGTGGAATCGGCTTGGACTCATACCTGACGAAGATGCAAAGAAAATCGAAGCCAATGCATCGTTCGATATCGAACGGATCGACGAGATAGAAAGAGAGACGCGACACGACGTCATAGCGTTCCTGACGTCGGTGGCAGAAAGTCTTGGCGAGGAGAGTCGCTGGGTCCACTACGGTATGACAAGTTCCGACACGATCGACACGGCCGTTGCACTGCAGATGCGTGAAAGCCTCACATTGATTATCAACGATGTCAAACAGATCATGGAGACAATCAAGCGTCGAGCCATGGAGCACAAATTGACATTGATGGTGGGACGTAGCCACGGCATCCATGGAGAACCGATCACATTCGGCCTCGTTCTCGCGATTTGGTATGACGAAATGAAACGCCATCTCAAAAACCTTGAAGAGACATACGAAATCATCAATGTAGGCAAGGTCAGCGGCGCGATGGGAAACTTCGCCCATGCACCGATCGAACTCGAGGAGTATGTCTGCGAAGAGCTCGGTCTCACGCCCGCGCCAGTTTCGAACCAGGTCGTGCAGCGTGACCGCTATGCGCGACTGATGAGTGCGCTGGCACTGCTGGCTTCGACGGTCGAAAAGATCGCCGTCAACATTCGGCATTTTCAGCGCACGGAGGTCTATGAGTGCGAAGAGTTTTTCCACAAAGGGCAGAAAGGCAGTTCCGCCATGCCGCACAAACGCAATCCCGTGCTGAGCGAAAACCTGACGGGGCTGGCCCGTATGGTTCGAAGCTACTGTGTCCCGGCGATGGAGAATGTCGCTCTCTGGCATGAGCGTGACATCAGCCACAGCTCCGTCGAGCGGTTTATACTGCCGGACGGTTTCGTGACAGCCGACTTTATGTTGATGCGTCTCGACGGGTTGCTTGACAAATTGGTTGTCTATCCGGAAAACATGATGAAAAACCTGAACCTCACCGGCGGACTCGTCTTTTCGCAGCGCGTCCTTTTGGAGCTTCCGAAACGTGGTGTGACACGGGAAGATGCGTACAAAATCGTCCAGCGCAACGCGATGAAAGTGTGGGAAGATCTGCAGAAGGGCAAACCTGCACTCAACGAAAAGGGGGAGAGCCTCTATCTCCAGTACCTGCTCGCTGACGAAGAGCTGCGCAGCAAGCTGAGCGAAGAGGAGATTCGTGACTGTTTCGACTACGGCTACTACACCAAAAACGTCGATCGCATTTTCGAGCGTGTCTTTGGAAAATAACGGAAAAGGGGAGTATACACAATGTCATTGGGAGTGTTGACAGTTATCAAGCGGAACGGACGAGCCGAACCGCTCGATATTACAAAAATTCAGAAATACACATCGGCTGCCGTCGACGGACTGGAGGGCGTAAGCCAGAGCGAGCTGGAGGTCGATGCGAAGATCCAGTTTCGCGACCGCATAACGACCGAAGAGATTCAACAGACATTGATCAAGACAGCCGTTGACAAGATCGATATCGATCGGCCCAACTGGACCTTTGTCGCAGCCCGTCTTTTTCTCTACGATCTTTACCACAAAGTCAACGGGTTTACAGGATACAATCATCTGCGTGAATATTTTGAAAAGGGTGAGGCAGAGGGCCGTATCGTACTCGGATTGAAAGAGAAGTATGACCTCGACGATCTGAACGACTACATCAAACCGGAACGCGATCTGCAGTTCACCTATCTGGGTATCCGTACACTGTACGACCGCTACCTCCTTAAAGATAAGGAGAACCATCCGATCGAACTGCCCCAGCAGCTTTTCATGGGCGTGGCAATGTTCCTGGCGCAGAACGAACTCAACTGCCAGGAGTGGGCGAAGAAGTTTTATGACGTCATCAGCAAATTCGAAGTAATGGTCGCCACCCCGACACTCTCCAACGCACGCACGCCAAGACACCAGCTCTCATCCTGCTACATCGGCAGTACGCCCGACAAGATCGAAGGGATTTTCGATGCCTACAAAGAGATGGCGCTGCTGAGTAAATTCGGGGGAGGCATCGGCTGGGACTGGAGCAAAGTCCGGGCTATGGGAAGTTATATCGACAGCCATAAAAATGCGGCGGGGGGCATCGTACCGTTCCTGAAAATCGCAAACGACATCGCGATCGCCGTCGACCAGCTGGGGACACGCAAAGGTGCGATCGCCGTCTATATTGAACCATGGCATATCGATATCTGGGATTTCATCGACCTGAAGAAAAATTCGGGTGAAGAGCGACGGCGTGCCCACGACCTTTTCCCAGCACTCTGGATCAACGACCTCTTCATGAAGCGGGTAGAAGAGGACGGCGTCTGGACGCTTTTCGATCCCTATGAAACGGGCGACCTGACCGACCTGCACGGCGACGCTTTCGAAAAACGCTATCTCGAATATGAGAATGACCCGAACATTCTCAAAGAGCGTGTCAAAGCCAAGGAGCTTTGGAAAAAGATACTGATGAGTTATTTCGAAGTGGGCAACCCATTCCTCTGCTTCAAAGATACGGCCAACAAAGTCAATCCAAACGACCACTGCGGTATTATCCGCAGCTCTAACCTCTGTACGGAGATTTTCCAGAACACCGAACCGAACCACTACAAAGTCCAGGTGAAGTTTGTCGACGGAACGATCGTCCATTATGAAGAGGAGGAGGAGATCACCGTCGACAGCGGCATCACCAAGAAAGCGAAAAAGATCACCGCACTCGACAGTGTCGGCGGAAAAGAGATCTATATTGTCGAGAAGGTCGGGGAGGATGGCAAAACGGCCGTCTGTAACCTTGCCAGTGTCAACCTCTCGCGCATCCACGAGAAAGAGGATATCGAGCGTGTCGTCCCGATCGCCGTCCGCATGCTCGACAATGTCATCGACCTGAACTTCTACCCGCTCGAAAAGGTCAAAAAGACCAACGAACGGTCACGATCGATCGGCCTGGGTGTCATGGGCGAGGCCCAGATGGTCGCCGAAAAACAGGTAATGTGGGGCAGCAGCGAACACCTGAATCTGATCGACGAAGTGATGGAGATGATCAGCTACAACGCGATCAAGGCTTCGTCCAACCTCGCCATCGAGAAGGGGTGTTACCCCGATTACGAAGGCTCCAAATGGAGCCGCGGCATTCTCCCTATCGACAACGCCAACGATCATGCCCGCGCGTTGACCGATCGCGGCGGACTGTTCGGCTATACCTATGACTGGGACACACTGCGCAAAAAGGTCAAGGAGGATGGTATGCGCAACGGCTACCTGATGGCGATTGCACCCACGAGTTCCATCTCCATTCTCGTCGGCACGACGCAGACCATCGAGCCGGTTTACAAGCGAAAATGGTTTGAAGAGAATCTGAGCGGCCTCATCCCGGTCGTCGTACCGAACCTTTCACCCGATACGTGGGAGTACTATATGCCGGCATTCGAACTCGACCAGCGTATCCTTGTGAAAGCGGCAGCCGTTCGTCAGAAGTGGATCGATCAGGGGCAGAGTCTCAACATCTTCATGTCGCTGGATAAAGCGAGCGGACGCTACCTGCACGAAATCTACACCGAAGCGTGGCGTCTTGGCATCAAGTCGACCTATTACCTCCGAAGCCAGTCACCGGAGATGCAGGAAGAGGTTGCGGACCGCAGCATGGAGTGCCTCGGCTGTCAATAAAAAAATAGAGTTTCCGGCCACCGAGAAATGGGTAAGGCCGGGAGCTATGCATAATTTTTTCTTATTTATAAAACTTCTTTTATCTACTTTTGGATACAATCGATTTTACTTCCAATTCCACACGTAAGAGGTACCAATCAGCCATGAAAAAAAAGCTCTACAGCACAGAATGTGACACAACACGTTCAACCACCTCTATTATCAATGGCTGCACGGCAGGTATCATCAATTTGAACCGCTGCAGCTACGAATGGGCCTACAATCTCTGGGAAGTGATGATGGCCAATACGTGGTTTCCCAAAGAGGTCGACCTGACCGAAGACGCAAGGGACTACAAGCATCTTCTTCCGGCAGAACGGCGCATGTATGACAAAGTCCTCGCGCAGCTCATCTTCATGGATTCGATTCAGACCAACAACACCGTCGACAACGTCAATCCGTGGATCACGGCTCCCGAAGTCAACATGTGTCTCGTACGGCAGGCATTCGAAGAAGCGCTGCATTCGCAAAGCTACGCCGTCATGGTCGACAGTATTTCGATCAACACCGACGAAATCTACGACATGTGGAAATCCGATACGGAGCTCCTTCGAAAAAACTCCTTCATCGGCGATGTCTACGAAAAATATGGCGAATTGGCGCAGGACGACGACGAAGCGAAACTCTACATGCTGGTCGCCAACCAGTGCCTCGAGGGCATCTATTTCTATAGCGGCTTCTCGGCGATGTATGCACTCGCACGCAGCGGAAAGATGCTCGGAAGCGCCCAGATGATCCGCTTCATCCAGCGCGACGAAGTGACACACCTCGCGCTCTACAGCAACATCATCAAAGAGATCAAGCGCGAATATCCACATCTCTTTAACGAACGGGTTGTCAACAACATGCGGGAGATGTACCGCCAGGCCTATGAGCTCGAGCGCAACTGGGGATGGTATGTAACGGAAGACCAGATCCTCGGTCTCAACCAGCAGATCATCGACGAATACATTCAGTACCTGACCGACAAACGCCTCAAAGCGATCGGTCTCGAGCCGATGTTCGGTGCCGACAACCCGATCAAATGGGTTGACAGCTTCTCGACATTCAACGACCAGAAAACGAATTTCTTCGAAGGAAACGTCACCAATTATTCAAAAGGCAGCATAAGCTTTGACGACTTCTAAACCGCCGGTCAAATGCTTCGCCCTTCAACTCCCAACCGATTCATCGGATTTTCAAAACAACATTTCACGGCTTTGCCGTGAAATCGAGAAGCTGCCGCCAAAATCGATCGTTGTCACACCGGAAGTCTTTATTACCGGTTATCCTTACGACAGCATGGACGATGCCGCCAGAGTTTCCAAAAAAGCGTTGGAAGAGATTGTAAAACGCTCGACAGACAAAACTGTCACATTGACAGTGATCGTCAAAGAGAATGACAACTTCTACAACCGCACCTATGTTATTCATAACGGCAGCATTGTGCATACACAGGATAAAATCAAGCTCTTTCTCCTCGGCGATGAAGACAAATACTTCTCTGCAGGAAGCGAAGAGAAATTGCATCTGTTCGAAATAGACGGTATCAAAATGGGATTGATGGTCTGTTTCGAGCTGCGATATACCGAATACTGGCAAAAACTCAGAGGAGCGGACATCATCCTCATACCGGCAAGATGGGGGCTTCCCAGAAAAAGCCACCTCGATATACTGCCTCAGGCGCTTGCCATCTGCAACCAGTGCTATTGCATCGTCGCCAACAGTGCCGATACCGATATGGCCAAAAGCAGCGCTGTCATAGATCCAAACGGCGAAAAGATCACAGATGACGACGCCATGCTGATCGAAGGGGTTGTCGATTTCAGACGCATCAAACTGATCCGCCGCTACATCCGCATGGGAGTTTTCAATGATTGACCGCGCAAAACAGATCAAGCTCGAAAATTTCGCGGACGACATCGCATCGGAAATCCCCTTGACACCAGCCATTTACAGAGCATTCGCAGCCATCGAGAGAGAACTTTTCGTTCCTGTTGGCTTTAGGCACTGGGCTTATCGCCTCGATGCACTCCCAATCAAGGCGAACCAGTGGATAAGTTCTCCGCTTACCGTGGCGAAAATGACGGTATACCTCGAGCCGGATGATGCGGACAACGTACTCGAAATAGGCTGCGGCAGCGGATATCAGGCGGCGATCCTGAGTCGAATTTTCAGGCGTGTCTTCACTGTCGAGCGTATCGATGCGCTGCTCAAAGAGGCAAAAGAGCGCTTCAAAAAACTCGACATCCACAATATACATACACGTCTTGATGACGGCCAGCGGGGATGGCGACAGTACGCTCCGTTTGACCGCATTCTTTTCTCTGCATCAACACCAAAAGTTCCGGAAAGCCTTTTCGACCAGTTGGCCGAAGGAGGGATCCTGGTTGCTCCGATTGAAAGAGGAAACGAGCAGATCATCACCCAGTTCAGAAAAAACGGCGACACCATTCTCGAAGAGCCGAAAGAGAGTTGCCTGTTTGTTCCTGTCAAGTCAGGCATCGAGTAAACACTCTTTACACTTCAAAACACGTAGCTTCGGTGCTTTCCATGCACACTTTTTGGTATAATGTATCAAAAATGACAATGATGGGACAAAATGATGCAACAGCTTGTCAAGCCTTCCGAATATGCCAAAATGCATGGCCTTTCACGCCAAAGTGTCTACGCAAAAATCAAACGGGGTACACTGCCTTCCCGTAAAATAGACGGACGCTACTATGTCATTGTCGCAACCGATATTGAATCGGAAGTTGACAATTCCGCGACAAATGAGAAAATCGAGCATGTCTCGCTGATTGACGAATACCGCGAAATACTCAAAGCCAAAGATGAGACGATCGACATACTCAAAGCCTCCATCGAGGATCTCAAAGAGGCCAATGCACAGATCACACAGACTCTGCAGGAGGAGATCACACTTCTGAAGCAGGCCTTTCACGAGATGAAAGTGATTTACCAACGCGACTATCAATTGACACACAACACAACGGAAACCCCGGAAGAAGAGGTGACGGAAACGCCCCATGCCGAAATGGAACCGGAACCGCCCAAAGCCGAACAGCAACCAAAAGAGAAAGAGAAGAACCAGAAAGAGAAAAAAAGAGTAAAGGAGAAAAAAAAGAGCAAAGGGAGCGAAGAAGAGTGCTGGATTCCTCTTGGCGATCTGATTCAGCGACAGCAATACAACTACAACAAAGCCAAACAGGTTGTCAAACGTTTTAAAAAAGCGTACAAAAAGGGTGACAAGCGAATCAAAAAGCAAAACGGCATCTACTATATCTCGTGTTACGACTTTTATGAGGACATTTTGGACTAAACATCTCTTTTTGGTATAATGCCACTCTCAAATGTCGGGGTGTGGCGCAGCCTGGTTAGCGTGCTACCTTGGGGTGGTAGAGGCCGCGGGTTCAAATCCCGCCACTCCGACCATTGCTCCTTTTTATTCACCACACAAAACGATTCAGACGTATTACCGCCTCTCAGCTATTGCGGGAGTATCGCATTATTACTCTCTTTCCTCCGTTTGTGTTTCTTCATCTTCGACAATTACCCGGTTTCTACCTTCGTTTTTTGCCCTGTAGAGGCTTTTGTCGGCGCGCGCCACGAGAGAGCCGATCGACTCGTTCCTCTGACGAATGGCTATACCTATGCTTACGGTAACGTTTTCGACACCGTCGAATCGATGGATATCAATGTGCTTGCGCAGTTTTTCGGCGATAATACGAGCCTGCTCATGGGAAGCGTTGGCGACAAAAAGAAGAAACTCGTCTCCTCCATAGCGGCAGAAAATATCATCTTTGCGGATGTGGGTCACGATGATGCGGGCAACCGTTTTGAGCACTTCATCGCCCCTTTTGTGCCCATATGTATCGTTGATCTGTTTAAAATTGTCGATATCGATAAAAATGAGAGCATAGCGCCTGTCCCCGTTACCCAGCTGGCTCATGCATCCTCTGCGATTGTAAATACCGGTCAGCGGATCGATATTGGCTGCATAGGCCCGAATGCGATAGAGATGGATCATCACTACGAGCAGTAGTGCCACGATGACGAGAAGCAATACGGCAATTTTCGCGACCTGGACGGTTGAAACGACGTTGGATACGGCCCCATCGTCCTCGTTGAGAACGATATAGTATCCGACATAGCTGCCATCGATCGATTTCAAAGGGATGAAGCTGACAATGTTGTAGCAGTCCGATTCGCTCCGTAGAATTTTGGAAAATTCCCGATAGGGAAGAAGATTGATTTTAAAACCTGTCTCCTGCAGTACCTTGCAGCTGTCAACCACCTTCTCCCGGATGACAAAAGAGGGATCGACATAGCATTTTCGGAAGACATGAAGCTCTTTCAAATCCGCTCTCTCTTTCAGGCGATCGAAGTTGAATGCAAGATAGTAGCGCGTCTTCCCTTCACTGATATGCTCGAGTACCTGTTTCATCACGCAAAATGAAAAAGAGAGTTCCACACTTCCCACATATTCATTCTGATACGTCAGCGCATAGATGGCACGGTATGCCCCAAGATAGCGTCCGATTTCAAACCCAAACAACGGCTTATGCTTTTCGATGATCATTGCGATAGACGGGCGGATGGCAAGAAGCGAATCTCCATATTTTGTGGGTTCATGAACCCGCAGAAACGAGGTGCCGTCAGGCAGGTGGAATTGGAGGTGGCGCAGATTGTACCGATGCAGATTGTTGTAGATCGGCAGATATCGTTTCAGAAGTTTTTTCCGGACCGCTTCGGCACTCTCTTTCCCTTTTTCGAGGCGGTACATCAGCGCCTTCAGCTGGTCATCGAAGATAAGCGATGCGATCGTATCCGATGCCGTCTTGAATGTCTCCCGTTCGAGCATAATCAGCTTTTTCTGTGTCTGTGTGGCCCGGGCGGCGATCGCATCCATTTCGTTCTCGCTGTAATATTCGATACCCACATACAAAAAAAGCCCGATCATTACAATACCCGCACACTTCATCAGTGTCACGAGCAATACACCTTTATTTTGAAGCAACATAATTTATTCTATCATTTTTCTATTAAAACCATCACACACCGACAGCCATTGCGTAAAGCACCATCCTTGTCTCCTGCAGAAATTCTGCCACTTCATCATCATAATAGGCTCCTATGCCGCTGCATCCAAGGCCGAGATATCCGGAAACGAGATAGATCCTGTGACCGATGATGCCGGCTTTCTGATAGAGCGCACGGTAGTTGCACCCATCGGAGAGAAAGAAAAAGGTTACGGCACTTTCGCTTCCGAGCCGCTGTTCCAGACAGAGATATCCCGCCTTTTCGGAAAAGTCGCCAAACCGCACCATCTGGCCATTCTCGCAGATACCGACAGGCATTCCCTCGACCCTGTTGAGCACCGCATAGATCTTGAGCGGTTCGTCACAATCGCTCGGAACGGGCCGGCCGATACTCTCCATAATCGCTTCGAACTGCCCTTTCGTAATGGGCCGGGAGGAGAACTCACGCATCGACCGTCGTTTCAGTATCGTCTCTTCCCACGCCTCTTTCTGAAACGAAAACATGGGAAACCTGGGCTCTTTCCGGCATCTGTGCAGAGGCATCGTCTCGAGATAGGCCCGTTCGATTGCAGGATCGGGTTCGAAGATCCCGGTGGGATCGGCCTGTGTAAGCCGGATGTTCGGCACCGTGACCTCCGACGACCTCTCCGGCACTGCCACGATGGCAGCCGACAGAAAAAACTCCTCCCTCCCGAAGCCGAAAAAATGGTTGAGTTTCTCCAGATCCAGGTCATAGGCAACACGATACGCATGATCGTATAGGTAGCTCCCCGTTTCGATGGCTCCGAGCAGATGGCCGGCATCGAGGAGGCAGTACCGGTAGGATCTCGTCCTGTACTTCCATGCAGACCGGTAGTAGGGCGAACTGATGAAAAAGAGGAGTCCGCGCATCGGATGGCGGATATTCAAAAAGGGCTCGAGTCCCTCCCCTTTTTGCAGAGGATGCAGAAGAACGGCGGACGAGGAGCCGACCTCGAAGTGATAGATGCCGTCGTCGAACCCCACGACACCCCGAGCCTGAAAGTAGAGTTCGTTCGGATAGAGTGCCCCGGCGCTCGGATTGGTCCGCAGATAGTACTCGACGCCCGGATAGCTCTTTTTGGCCGTTATGCCGCCGATATGGTAGAGAAAGGCATGTGCCGGATACTTTTTGTCCAGACGAGTACGGGGATAGCGCTCGGGATAGAATTTCATCGACAGCGGCTGATTATCCCAGTCGAGCCGATTTGGCGACCGGCGCACGGAAAGCCAGGAGTGCCGGGTTGCGTCGTGATAATCACGCCCTGAACAGTTGTTCATATGTCGTTTCCAGAACGTTGTCGACCGCATGGTAAAGGGGTTTGCGCCCGGCATCGGTCCGCTCCATCAGCGGCCGATACTTCAGGTAGACACCCCATGCCTTCCGGGCCGGTTCCATACGCCCACGCTTGACCAATTCGAATGCGACCGACGCATTGATAAAGCCCTTGATAAGGAGAACCTCATCATCTTTCTCGAACCGATTCGGATACCAGACCGCCTCCAGCACCTCATGCGCTTCGTAATAGTTTCCATTCCGAATCAATCGGATGAAATGTTCACACGCCTCCCCCATCCCGTCTCCTATATGCGCAACGACTTACGCCAATAGCCGCGGCCGCCGCGCAGCGATATGCAGATTTTATCGGGAAATCTCCTGCGAAATTCCGGGAGTCTCTCTTTGGTCTCCTTGCCTGTGTCGCAGTAAAAGACGAACACGGTACCTTCGGGGTACTTTTTCAGCTCGAATGGGTTGTAGAGAACCGTCTCGGCACCCTCGATCGCTTTGGCGATCGTATCGACGAGCAGCACATCACGCCCTTCCGCTTCAAGTGCTTTCCTGGCACGCAGAAACTCCTCCTGCGTCCATTCGTCTTTGAATTCGGCCATTCAGCGGTAGT
>NZ_JAOZPV010000065.1 GCF_029932565.1 Hydrogenimonas sp. | reverse complement strand
CATACATCGAGCAGTACCGTTTTTTAATCTGCCTTTGGAAGCGGTATCTCTATAAAGTTGCCACTTTTCTGCTTTTTAGCTAAAGAACTTTTCAATTGCCGCTAGATGATTTTCGAATCCTTCGAAAGCGTGGGAACCTCCCTCTTCGATAAAAATATGGCCGTCCTGAAACATTTCTGCGGCGACGTGCCAGTCGAGCAGTTCGTCACCGGTTTGCAGCAGCACCATATAGTTCCCAGGGGTTTTGATGGGACCGAGGGCCAGGGATTCGAGGGTCTGGATGTGGCGTTCGTTCCATTCGAAAGCGGAAAGGTCATAGAAATTTTTGACTTCACCGGTATAGGCGGCGAGTGTTTCGTAGGGCTTGAGAGAAGGGTTGATGAGCACCGCTTTAAGGCCGTATCGCTCAGCCAGGTTGGCGGCATAGAACCCTCCCAGAGACGAACCGATGAGGTGAATCGGTTCGTGGGGCAGAAAACGTTCCACCAGCTGCGTGAGTGTGTCGAAAGCCAGTTCGGGTACATAGGAGAGTGAAGGTGCCATGGCGTGGGCACCGAAGTGCTGACGGACGGTCCAGGCTTTGGAACCCCGACCGCTGCTGGCGAATCCGTGAATGTAGAGTACCATCGCTATCCCCTTCGTGCTTCGAGCATCAGTTCTGTTTTGAAGATCCGGCCGCCTCTGGCAATTTCGACGGTGACGACATCTCCGATACGGTGCTTTTCGAGAATGTCGTCCATCTCCCTGACCGATCGGATCGGTTTGCCGTCGATGGAGACGATGATGTCACCGGGATCGATCGATCCATCCGGATAGATGACTACACCCCGCAGCCCGGCTTTCGCTGCGGAAGAGCCGGGAAGAACCCGCATGACCATCACGCCGTCGAAACCGAGGCGTGCCTGTGCCAGTTCGTTGAGCCGTTCGTCCGTGACGACGCCAAGTGAGGGTTCAAGGTATTTGCCGTAGGCGATAAGCTGCGGGATGATGCGGTTGACGGTATCGACCGGAATGGCGAACCCGATGCCGGCATAGGCGCCCGATGGACTGAAAATGGCGGTGTTGACACCGATCAGGCGTCCGGCAGAGTCGAGCAGGGGACCGCCGGAATTGCCCGGGTTGATGGCGGCATCGGTCTGGATCAGATCGTGAATGACGGCACCGGTTCTCTCCGTCATCGATCGGTGAAGCGCCGATACGATACCGGTGGTCAGCGTCCAGTCGAGCCCGAACGGGTTGCCGATGGCGAAGGTTTTCTGCCCCACTTTCAGGTCGTGGCTGGTGCCGATTATGACAGGTTTCGGGCGTTTGATCGGGACATTGATGCGAAGGACGGCAAGATCGTGGCGACGGGAAGCGCCGACGAGCACAGCCGGATAGTCCCGTCCGTCGCTGAGGCGGACACGTGCTTCGCTCGCCCCTTCGATGACGTGCCAGTTGGTGACGACATGTCCCAGATCGTCCCAGACAAAACCGGAACCCGTGCCACGGGGAATATTGTAGATATTGCGAGTCCACGGGTCGATGACCGCCTTGGCGGTGGCGATGTAGACAACCGAATCTTTGGTACGTTCGAAGAGTTCGATGGTGGCCTGTTCATCCTCGGCGAGATTCCCACGGGGAGTGACGGGACGGGGTTGCGCCTCCGATGTGATGAGAAGTGTTTGTATGAGGGGCAGGCTCTGCCAGAAAAGCATCAGTAGCATCGCCGCGAATGCCGTAGCGACGAGCCGTCGGATATATCGATCGTCCATGAATTGCCTTTTCCTAATCGGTGGATGCACCGCTGCCGCAAACGGCACCGGTTTTCGGCGATTATAGCATTTCAGACTGCCTGGGCGGAACAGAGGGGAGGCTCGAGCGTGAAAGTAGGGGAATATTTGCGATGCATCTTCTCCGTTGTCTCTTCCGCACGTTCCATCCAGTAGTGTCCAACATCCTCGTATTCATTGCAGACGGCTCGCCAGGCGGCAAACGCGGCAAGAAGAAGAAAAAACAAAAAAACGAAAGGCAGAACGAATCCTGCCGCAAATGATCCCCAGAGTATCCAGGGGTTGGCCGACATCCTGTTTATAGAATCCATTGTGACACCTCCTTGTCTGGACAGTGTCATGATAGAGGAGGTGTCAGACGGCGTCGTGTCCGGTTTGTATGTCGAGCGTTTTTTTCAGAAGATTTTCGAATGCTTTCCGGGTTTCGGCAGGAGTGAGAATGATCAGATCAGGCATCCATGATTTGACAATATCCAGCGCTTCCCGGATGGTTGTTGCCTTGAGGATTACTTCGATATCTCCATTGGCATGCCTCGCGACGATTTTCTGATTGGGACTGAGCGGGCGGCGCTCCAGATATTTGACGATCGGGGCCCTGGCGAGAAGATGGAGTTCGAACGGTTCGAGATTGGGATCGAACCAGGCGTTGAGTGCGCCGGAAATACGTTCGCGCAGGCTCGGATTGGGGTCGAAAGTCTCATCTGTAACCACAGCATCGGCAATCTCTTTGATATAGAATTTTTTTACGAGCTCACTGGCCGGTTCGTATGCCATCATATACCAGTAGCCGTCAAAGTTGACAATGCGATAGGGGTGGACGATTCTTGGTTTGTTGTGATAGACGAACTGCAGCGAACGGGTCAAAACAGTAGCCTCTTCAATCCGTTTGAAAAGGGCACTGTGAGACGTGATATCCTCGATGGGAAGGTGGCTTTGTATCGGAACGGCGGTGTCGTTTTTCAGTTTTCCGAGAAGCGCTTTGGAACGTTCGGCGAAGCGGCTTCCGACGCCGGTGGCGATCGTTTCGAGAATCTGCAGTGTCAACAGGTTGTCAATGTCCTGGACTTTCTCAAGCCGGTGCCCTGCCCGCATCTGCCAGCAGCGGCCACTCTTTTCGATAGGGAAGCGGATGAGCCGTTCGTTGAAATCGCGCTGGATCGTTTTGGTCGAGACATTGAACTCCTCGGCCAGATCCGCAACGCACAGTGTTTCGCCACTGTAAAGACGCTGAAGAATTGTCGTCAGCCTAGTCAGAATTTTGTCGTAGTCGTGCGATTTGTTCATGCGTGGCGACAAGCATATTATGTTCCAGCAGAAGACTCAAGCAATTTGTAATGAAATTGTGTTAAAATACCTCTAATTTGGAAGAAGGCAACCGAGTCATGGGAAAAGAGTTTGTTTTTTTATTATTGGGAATCAGCGCCGGCGCCATCATCGCGTTTGTTGCCGGATATATACTGGCACGGAGCAAGGCGGATCGCAGGCAGGCGATGTTCCAGGTCGAAATCGATGAGCTGCTGCAGGCCAACGAAGAGCTGGAACAGGAGCTGAGACCTCTCAAGCGCCGTTTCAAAGAGCTGGAGTCGACACTCAACCAGGAGTACGTGGAAAAGGCGTCACTGCTTGAGCGGCTCAAGCACCTCGGCGATATCCGTCGGGAGCTCGAGCATGAGCGGACGATCAATCACAAACTCAATGAACGGATTGCCGAACTGGAGCAGATGATCGGGAAGCTGGAGGCACAGATGGCTGCAGAAGCGGATCATATCGAACGCCAGCTCGATCAGATCGAAGATATCAAGCGCAAAATTGTCAAAGTGGTGCAGGAGGCTGTCAAATAGGTTTCAGGCAGCAAATCAGAACAGGGCTACAGCAAACATATCGATTCTATCCGCCTGTGTCAACCGGACACGACGGCTTCCGGACAATCCTCTATCATTGATTATTCCTCATGCCATTCCACTACCAAAGGTTTGACCGATGCAGATTCCGCTGATATGGATCTATTTTGCCGCCGGATTTGTCACAGGGACCATACTTCTGGCGCTGACTGCCTACTTGGTGCTTCGGAGGCAGCGAATACGCTATGAAGAGCAGATTGAAGAGCTGGCGACACAGACACGGGATCGGATGGAAGATGCCGAAGACTCTATCCTCTCACTGAAAGAGGAGAACGAAGCACTTGATAATCAACTACAGATGAGCCGCGTTGAAAACGCCAGGCTCAACGAGCGTGTGGAACGGTTGAAAATGCTCGAAGCGGCTCTGGATGAACTCGAAGCTGCACTCGACGAAGAGCGCCGCCGCAATGTAACCCTCGAAAAAGAGGTGAGCGAACTACATACGCGTATCGAAGAGGAGCGCAGGCAGGCGGAGCGAAGCCTCCGGGAGCTGAAAGAGGCCAAAGAGATTATGCAGAAAGAGTTCAGAGTGCTTGCTGCGCAGATCATGGAGGAGAACAGCCAGCGGTTCGGGACCGTTTCGAAAGAGCGTGTCGAGCAGGTGCTCAAACCCCTCCAGCAGCAGGTCAGCGAGTTCAGAAAGCGCATCGAACAGGTCCATACCGACGAGACGAAAGAGATGGCGACACTGCTCAACGAGATCAAAACCCTCAAAGATCTCAACAGGCAGATCAGCGAAGATGCCGTCAACCTGACGCGGGCCCTTCGGGGCGAGAGCAAGCAGCAGGGTATCTGGGGTGAAATGGTGCTGGAGCGTGTTCTGGAGGCATCGGGTCTGCGCGAAGGAGAGGAGTATGAACGAGAGGTCAGCCTGCAGGACAGCGAGAAGAGACGTTTCCGGCCCGATGTCATCGTCCATCTTCCGGACGACCGCGATATCATTATCGATGCGAAGACATCGCTAGTGGCGTATGAGCGGTATGTGAACGCGGAGAACGACGAGGAGAAAGCGCTCTATGCCAAGCATCATCTCGATGCCGTCAAAAACCATATCGAGAAACTGAGCGACAAAAGCTACACGGCTCTCGAGGGAATCAACACCCTCGACTTCATCTTTATGTTTATGCCGATCGAGGGTGCATTGATGCTGGCGCTTCAGACCGATCCGACACTCTACGACAAAGCGTTTGCCAAACATATCGTTCTGGTGAGTCCGACAACGCTGCTGGTGGCACTGCGTGCCGTGGAAAACACGTGGCGCCACGAGCGGCAGAATCGCAATGCGCTGGAGATCGCCCGGCGTGCCGGAGCCCTCTACGACAAGTTTGTTTCGTTCGCCGAGGATCTGGAGCGGGTGGGCAAGCAGCTCGACACGGTGCAGAAAACCTATGAGGGTGCATGGAAAAAGCTGACCGAGGGGCGCGGAAACATTGTGCGGCAGGTCGAAGGATTGCGGGAGTTGGGTGCCCGAGCCAGCAAACAGATGTCCAAAAAGCTGGCGGACGAGGCGGAACTTGATCAGCTGCCTACGACCGACTGATATGATGCAGATCCTGAAATCCTGTGCCGCATCATCTCAAAAACCAGTACTTTCGGAAATTTGGGATTAACTCCTGCCAAAACATGGGCTTGTCGCATGTTCTGTTACGTTAATGACAGCGCGTTGTCAATGCCAGAGCGACGGCACGTTCCGCATCGCCGCCGGCATAGTTGGTGGATATATCAACTAGTCGAATACCGCGTTCGAGAGCATATGTCAATGCCTCGATATACTTCGGATTTTTGACACGGATACGGTATGTGCCAAAACCGAAATATAAATCTTTCATATTATCTCTTTTTGTCGATATTATAATAATATTTTGTGACGCATAAGATCCAAAGGGGAAAATCGATGTACATTCCAGAATTTATCAGGAACAAGCGCCTCTCCGTGATGTTTTCCATTTTGATTGCGGTGGCGATGATCATTATATCGACAGCGATTTACTGGTATCAGTTCGAGGAGAACAAAAAAGCGTTGCGCCAAAATCTCTATAGTGAAGCGGTCAGTATCCTGAATTTCGCCGATGTTCTGCTCGAGAGTCGGAATGAAAAGTTTTTTTCCGGTGAGTCTCCGGAAGTTCCCCAGATGATACAGAATGAGATTTTTGACAGATTTACCAAAGTAAGTAAAGGAAAAGTCTTTTTCAAAGAGGCTTCAAAGAGACCGACAAATCCCAAGAACAAGGCACTTCCTTTCGAAGCACAGACCATCGACTACTTCCAGCAGCACAAAGAAAGCAAAGAGCATATCCAGCAGGTGGAGCATGAGGGCAAATCCTACTTCATGCTCTCCAAGCCGATGATTGCGGAAGAGCGGTGTAAGCTTTGCCACCCGACCTGGATACCCGGGGATGTCATCGCGATCGAGTCGGCGCGAATCGATCTCAGTGACTATGAGGCGGCTTTGCAGAGCAATCTTCTTTATTCGTTCCTGAACTGGTTTGTCAATATCGCTGTCGTTCTGCTGGTGATCCATCTGCTTTTCAAAAAGGTGATTGCGCAACGGCTCGAAAAACTGCTTCAGGTTTTTCTGCGGGTCGAGAAGGGCAAATTTACCATCGACGATATTCTGGGAGAGGATGCCGATATCGATGAAACGAGCAAAAACGAGATCGATCAACTCTTCAGACATCTGAAGCAGATGGTCGATGTATTGCGTCCGGTTATCGGCAGGGTCGTGTCGCAGTCGAAAAATGTTGCATTTGAAGCCTCGTATGGACTGGTTCGGTTGAAAGCTTCGAATGAATTGGTCATGCATCAGACAGACGAAGTGGAGCATGTCGCGCAGAGTCTCAAAACGATCGGAGATATGAATCAGACGCTCAGCAGTCAGCTTGAAACATTGGTGTCCCATGTGGACGAATCGGTGCGTCTTATCGAAAACGGACAGATGCAGATGCGGCAGAATGCGGAAGAGACAGCACAGGCTTCCGAGGCCCTTGCCGGAACGATCCGGTCGATCGAGGAGCTGAAAGGATTTTCCGAAAATGTCTACAAAACGATCGAACTCATATCGGAAATTGCAGACGAGACGAATCTGATTGCACTGAATGCGGCAATCGAAGCGGCGCGGGCTGGCGAACATGGACGCGGCTTCGCCGTCGTCGCAGACAAGGTGAGAGAACTTGCGGAAGTTTCGATGGAAAACGCGAACAATACCCGGCGTATTATTCAGTCGATGGTCCGAAATATCGAAGGGGTCGTACAGAATGCGACCCATACCCAGTCGTTCTTCACACGTCTGCAGGAGAGTTCGGAGCGTGTCGGGGAATATTTCACCGAGATCGAATCGACGCAGCGACAAACGATCAGCACGATGAACCATTTTGGCGAAGAGTTTACCAAAGAGTATGAAGCATTTGCGCAGATCCTCAAGCAGCTCGATGCGGTGACGGAAGGCAATAGACACATTATCGAGAGCACGAAAAATGTGGAATCGGTCATCGCGATGATTTCGGAAGAGAGTGCCGAACTGAAAGTCCTCAGTGACGGGTTCGAAACGGTGACAAACAAACGGATGATGCCCCGAACGATAGTCTCGCCTCCTGTGGCAATATCGATCGAGTACGAAAACGGTGTACACGAGCGTGGTTACATCTTCGATATTTCGAAAAACGGTATCTCATTTTACGGCATCGAACCCGACAGCCGCTGCAACATAGAAGGGCTGCCGGGCCTGCGTGGGACCGTGCGATTCGAAAAGGCGATCGACGGGATTGACAATATCCGTTTCGAAGTGGTCTATCAGAGCGAACCGAAGTTTCATGGCATCCGTTTCTGCGGAGCGAAGAGAGTCTGATGCGCTCTTGAGACATCGGTGTCATCTCTTTTTTCAGGTTATGGATCGGGGAGGTTCAGCAGCTTTTTGACCACTTCCGGAAGCAGACGATACTCTGTCTCCTGAATGTTGCGTGTAAAGCTTTCGAGCGTATCCTCTTCCGCTATCCCGACACACGCCTGTGCCAGGATCTCTCCGCTGTCGAGTTCCTGGGAAACACGGTGAATCGTGACCCCGCCCACCTTCATGCCGCTTTCGAAACTCCGCATGATCGCATTGGCCCCTTTGAAAAGAGGCAGCAGGGAGGGATGGAGGTTGATCGCCTCGATTTGGGATGTGAATATCGGTGTCAGGATTCGCATAAATCCTGCCATTACGACAAGCTTCGGAGAATGCGAGCGGATGACTTCGACCAGTTTGGTGTCGAACAACTCTCTGTTTTTGTAATTCCTATGGTCGATAACGACCGTGTCGATACCATACCGTTTCGCACGCAGGATTCCTTCCGCATCCGGCCTGTTTGTAATCGGAACGATTTCGGTTTCCGTGTCACCAAACTTTTGATGATGAAAATGGCGGATGAGATTTTCGAGATTGGTCCCTTTTCCGCTGAAAAGTACGACTATTTTTGCACGCTCAGGCAATCGTTTCAGCTCCTTTTCGGCTGGATGTGTTTTCAAATAATCCGTGGTCAGGGTGCGGTTTTTGCAAGTGTGCGAATCACATCAATCAGATCTTCGGCGGTGGCACTGAAATCTGCACCTTCATAGTGCCGTGCGCAGAATGCGTGGGCGAGCGAGCCATTGATGGCGGCATTGAGCGGTGTGTATCCCTGAGCGAGAAGTGAAGCGACGAGACCGCTGAGCAGATCGCCGCTGCCTGCCTGGGAAAGCACCTGGTTTCCCAGTGGATTGATATAGATGATGCCTTCATGTGCAATCAGGGTATTTGCTCCTTTTAGAATCAGAACAGTATTCGGATAGAGTTCCGAAAATCGTTTGGCCCATCCGAACCGGTCTTTTTGAATCTGGGAGACGCTCACTTCATCGATTTCGAGTGTTTTCAGCAGCGTTGCAAACTCTTTCGGATGGGGGGTGACGATCGTTTTGCTGCATGTGTCGAGAAGGGTTTTGATCCAGGGCACATAACACATATCGGCATCCATCAAAATGGGGATATCCTCTTCGACAATGGTGCTTTTGATGAGAATGGGATCGTACTCGTACCCCATGCCCATTCCCATGGCGATGGCACTCGTGGTATCGGGAAGAGTCCCGCTCTGCATCAGGGAAAACGGGAGATTGTCGATACTGCGGTCACTGATCAGTGTGACCAGGCCCGCACCGAAACGCAGGCCTGCCAGTCCGCAGAGCACGGCGGCTCCCCGTTTGTTTCCGGCGATCACGCATAGATGGCCATATGTGCCTTTATGCGATGCGGGATTGGTGCGAATGGGAGGATTGAAATCCTTCTCTTCCAGGAGGAACGTGTCGGTATGGTGTTCATAGTTTCTGCGGCTGACTCCAAGCGCCGCCACTTCGATTTGGCCGACATAGGGCTTGGCGTGGTCACTGTAGAGTGCTGTTTTCAGTGCCCCCATCGTGATGGTGGTATCGGCTTTGAATGCAATGGGGTTGGGATTGCCTTTGGGGTCGATACCGCTGGGGATGTCGCAGGCTATTTTATAGGCGTCTATGCTGTTGAGCGTATCGACAAGGTCCATGCCCCGGGTGTCGAGAGATTTCGCAAAGCCTGCGCCGAAGAGCGCATCGACAATGATGTCGGCATGGTAGGGAAGCGCCTGCACCGGTTCGAGCCCAAGCTGGCAGAGCCGTTCGAGTTGAATCTTTGCCATGTTGGATTTTGCGCCATATGGCAGATAGAGAGATATCTCGTAATCGCCGTGCAGCAGCCGTGCAAGGGTGATACCGTCGGCTCCATTGTTGCCGGGACCGGCGATAATCAGAATGCGGCCTTTTTCACCATGGAATTCGCGGATATGCCGTTCCATCGCTTCGGCTGCGTGCTCCATCAGAATATCTTCGGTCAGATTGTATTTTTCATAACAACGCCTGTCGAGATCGTAACAGTGTTCGAAAACTTTTTTCATGGCATCATCCCTCTCGCTCTTCACTCTTATCGATATATAATAACAAAACTATGCTATAATTTCGCTCGCAAAAATTCACCGAAAGGGGGTGATGTCAGTATGCCTGGCATCCTCGTACGCGAAAACGAGTCGTTTGATGAGGCGTATCGCCGATTCAAGAAGCAGGTCGATCGTAACCTGATCGTCACGGAGGCTCGTGCAAGACGCTTCTATGAGCCGATGACCGAGAAGCGCAAAAAGCAGAAAATCGCTGCACGCAAGAAATTGCTCAAGCGTCTTTTCATGCTGCGCCGATACGAATCTCGTCTCTAAGCGGCAGGCCCCGAAAGGGGCCGTCTTCTCAATGAAGAATTGAGAATTGAAAATGTAAAATGTAGGAAGGTCGCTTTCGCTCCTTTTTATCTCCTTTTAAACGTCGACAATCCATTCTTCTCAACACTCAACACTCAACACTCAACACTC
>NZ_JAOZPV010000011.1 GCF_029932565.1 Hydrogenimonas sp. | reverse complement strand
AAGAATCTATTACGAAATTCTATGATAACAATTTGTGTTTGAAATGGTTTATGGTACAATATTCGATACCACACATGAAAAAGGAGAGCAAATGAGCAAACTGGACGAGAAAATCGAGAAATACACGGAATCGTGCAAAAAACTGGGCCTGGATGTGAGTGCAGAACTGGTCGAAAAGGTGACACGAGGTCTTGGACCTTCCATCTACAACGCCGATGCCGAATCGGTCTCCTGTTCGGATCCCGAGGAGTTAGCTCGCGTACGGGAAAACTTCCTGAAAAACAAACTCGGCCTGAAGGAAAGCGATGACGTACTTGATGCCGCGATCAAAGAGGTTTGTGAAGCCATGGGATCATCCAATCGCAACAAATACCGCGCACTCTTCTATGCGATGCTGACCAAAAAGTTCGGCAAAGAAAACGTTTACGCTTGATTCTGTACTGAGTTTTGATTTTTTCAAAATTGTCGGAAGTATGAAAGTGATGGTCGGGGTGAGAGGATTCGAACCTCCGACCTCCTCGTCCCGAACGAGGCGCGCTAACCAGGCTGCGCTACACCCCGCGCAATGCAGGCTGGAATTTTAACCAATTTTTTCAAAAAAAACAAGTTACTCCGATGCGGTGATCCATCCGCCTCCCAATAGTTTCTCCCCTTCATAAAAGACCGCCGCCTGGCCCGCCGCCACACCGTAAACCTCTTCCTGCAATTCGATGAGACCGTTTCTTTTCTCATCCAGCGTTACGCGACAGCGAATCGGCTTGGTACGATAGCGGATTTTCACATCGCACTCCAGGGTCACGATCTCTTTCGGCAGGTTGCAGCGCTCGATGAATATTTTCGTCGCAAGAAGCGTATCTTTCCTGGTGACGACGATTTCGTTGGTGTCGGGAAGAATCTCCTTGACATAGTGGGGCTCCTGGGCACCCCGCACGTGAAACCCCCGTCGTTTTCCGATAGTGTAGTGCATGTACCCTTTATGATGGCCAATGACGTTGCCCTCGGTATCCAGCACATTGCCGGGCATGTCGACATCCATATGCTCTTTCAAAACATCCACATAGGTCGTTTCGACAAAACAGATTTCGCTCGACTCCTTCTGGAGAGCGAAATCTTTGAGAGCTTCGATGTCGGCGGCATAGGCTTTGACATCCTCTTTCAGCCAGTCACCCAGCGGAAAGAGAATACGGGGCAGTACAGATTTGTCGATGTCAAAGAGAAAATAGCTCTGGTCTTTGCTCTTGTCCACGGCTTCCAGAATATTTTTGCCGTCATGCCGTACATAATGGCCTGTCGCCAGATAGTCGGCACCGATTTTGTCTGCATACTCCAACATCTTGCCGAATTTTATCTGGCGGTTGCAGACGGCACAGGGGTTTGGGGTAAGGCCCCTTTTGTAACTCTCCACGAAAGGCATGTAGACCGCTGCATCGAACTCTTCCGAAAGATCGAGTATCGAAACGTCAATCTCGAGATAATCGGCCACATGCCGCACCCGTTTGACATTCTCTTCGTAGTAGCCCGGTTTGTCGTGAAGCTTCATATAGACGCCGACTACTTCATACCCCTCGTCCTGCAGGAGTTTCGCCGTAACAGTGGAATCAACACCCCCACTCATTCCGACAAGTACTTTTTTCTTTTTATCACTCATACCGGGACTATACTACACAACGCCGGGAAAATCAACCCCACCCTGCTGCCGTTAACGATTTACGATTTCAAAGTCTCCAACCGGTCCCGTTTCGTTCCGATATGGGTGATCTGAACCCCGAAGTTTCCATCGACGATCACCACTTCTCCATAGGCGACCACTTTGTCGTCGACAAGAATTTCCAGCGGATCGTTCGCGAGCTGGTCCAGTTCAATAACGGAACCGATATCCATCGAAAGAACATCTTTCAAGAGCATCTTTTTGCTGCCGATCCGAACACGCAAAGGAAGTTTGACATCGAGAATCAGACCGATGTTTTTCATCTCGCCGTGATCGATCGGATGGACTTCTTCCGGATGCGTTTCGCTTCCTCTCGGTGGCTCGGCCGCTTGCTGGGTTGCGGCCGCGGCGTGCGGCGCATTGTCAATCAAAGCAACGAGATTTTCATCCAGCAGTGTCATGAAAATACCGTTGATGACACCCAGAGAAAAGTTGTAGGCTATCAGAGTGGCAAAATCGCTGAGATCAATATCCTCACCCTCTTCGAAAAAGCGGATATCCGAAATGTCGAATGTCAGATCGGGAAACTCTTTCTGTGCCTTCATGGCTGTCGACAGTGCACCGAAAATATTGGAGACGATCTCCTTGACCGCATCCAGATCGTCGGCATCCATCGTCGGCTTGCTCTCACCCTCTCCACCCAACATCATGTCGGAGAGTGCCGTGCCGAGCGTCGGCGACATAACGATGGCCATCCTGCCATTCAAATCACCGCTGGCATTTACGGTTATCACTGCCATCGGCGCGATGACATTGGAAATTTCTGTTATCTCTTCTCTATCTTTAAACGTAACATCGGGGCGCTGTCCTGTCAATCCCTCGATTGTTGCAGCCGTCTCTGTAGCCAACAACTCCAGCCAATCAGCCATTGACGACCTCCTCTTCATCATTTAGCGTATGCGCCAGTCGCAGCATTCTCTCGTGTTCTATCTCCTGCAGAATCTCTTTGACCTCATCTTTTTCATTGACGATCAACTCCGATACTTCAAGCGATTTTCTGAAACGTCTCAATCCAATCTTTCCGATAAATCGATCCTTGCCGTCGGCATTGATCACGGCCGTATCGTCTGCCGGCCGGTCGAGGCGGATAATATCCCCCTTTTTGAGGGTCAAAAGCTCTTTGAGACTCAACTCCGCATCACCCAAAAAAGCACTTACATTGACTCGCGCACCGCCGACCAGTGCTTTGAGTTCCTTGTTTCGACTCTTCTTGGCACTCGTTTCGGTCAGCATGAAGTCACGACTTCCCAGTTTGTTCAGAATCGATTCGAGTGTGATGACCGGATAACAGATGTTCATCATACCACTGGAGTGCCCGATGACGATCTCCATGACGACCATGACGACAATCTCGTTCTGCGCAACGATCTGGATCACATTCGGACTCGACTCTTTCGACTCGACATTCGGATAAATCTCGATGACCGGTGCCCATGCCTCTTTCAGAGTGCCCATGATGATACGGAGGATCGAATCCATCAGATTCAGCTCGATATCGGTAAATTCCCGTGTCGTTTCGTAGGGTTCCCCCGTACCGCCCAGAAGCCGGTCAACCATCGGGAATGCGATGGAGGGGTTGATCTCCAGAATACCGCTTCCATCCAGCGGTTTCATCGAAAAAACATTGAAACTGGTTGGGCTGGGCAGACTCATCAAAAATTCCCCGTAGGTCATTTGGTCAACCGAATGAAGCTGGATCTCGACAATCGAACGCATAACCGAAGAGATCTGGGATGCGAGAGAACGTGCCATCTTGTCATGAATACCGCGAAACGCCCGGAGTTGCTCTTTGCTGACACGGTTGGGACGCTTGAAATCGTAGAGGGTGATCTGACGCTGGTCGAAAACCTCTTCTTCGCTCTCTAGCGCTTCGGGTGTGCCTTCATCTTCGACCGCTTCGAGCAGCGCGTCGATCTCTTCCTGGCTGAGAATATCTGCCATCTCGCTATCCTATGCTGTCTCTGATTTTGGTAATGACACGCTTGTGCACCTGTGAAATCCTCGATGGAGTAATATCGAGAATTTCGGAGATCTCTTTATAGGTAAGCTCCTCGAAATAATACATCTGCATGATCATCTGGTCACGCTTGGGCATCGTTTCGAGAACCTCCATGATTTTCTCGATCAATTCCTCCTGTTCAATCTGGGCGAAGGTGTCTTTCTGTTCACTCTCCAGCTGATCATCGAGCGGCAGAACATTGTAGATCGCGGCAACACGTCGCACATCCTTGATCTTCTGCTCATCCTCCTGCAAAATTTCAGCGATATAACTGTTTTCGGGTTCGATACCGTGTTCGTCCATATATTGCGAAATGATTTCGTCGATCATTTTGATCAGTTTCCTGTTGGCACGACTGACAATATCGAGCGAGCGAAGATAGTCGAGCATCGCACCATACACACGGGTTTTTCCATATCCCCAAAACGAGTCGTTCTGCTTTTTGTCGTAACGGCGTGCGAGCTTGATCAGCTCTTCCGCCCCGATACTGACCAGATCGTCGAATTCAATGGAACGGGGAAGCCGCTCTTTGAGGCGATATGCCATCGCTTTGACGGCAGGAAGATACTGTACTGCCAGTTCATCCTGATAATGGCGGATCTGATCGTCGTAGCCTGTCGCCATCATCGTGTTTTGCCTTTTTTCATGTTTTTCATGTGATTGTCACCATTAGAAAAATATGCGTGATTTGTTTCAAATCCGGCTTCTCTCTGCAGCAGTTGGTTATAGAAATAGTCGAGTTTCCTGTCATATGCCTCTTTTTCGAAATGGACCCTGCCAAACTCCATAAAACGGATGAAAAGCGCCACACTGACATGGGCCAACATATAGAAAAAAAGCGTTGTGAGCATAATGATCGACAACATATCGAACGGATCATTCTGGGTCAAAAAGCCAACCATCAAGCCGCTGAAGAATCCAAAAACAACACAAAAAGCGATATAGTTTTCTTCACGCATGCTTTCCCTTCATGATGATACCGGACCCGACCCGTTTATCGTTGTCGTCTGCCAAAACATTTCCATTAAAATTGCCCCAGCAGCTTCTTGAAAAATGTGCCGATGCCACTCTCTTTCTGGCCTTCAAGCATTTTGTGTTCCTTTTTGTCCCCAAGCTGCACCGCGATCGTTTCGATGTCGGCGGCCGGCGCGATATTCGCCAGTTCTTTGCAAACCAGTACACGCTGTTTGACACTTCGGGCAACATAGGCATCACTGCGCACCGATCCAAGAAGTTTGAGTTCAAGATGTGTACCAATATTGCCGGATGCAACCTTCTGGATCGTATCGAAAATTTTCTGTCCCTCTTTGGCATTCTTGACCTGATTCACAATCATCAATATATCATGTTTGATTTTACTGATCACTTTGACCATCGCATAGGCATCGGTAATGGCCGCCGGATCGGGTACCGTCACGACGATGGCATCGTCCGCCGCTTTGAGAAACATCTGAATCGTATCACCGATGCCCGCGCCCGTATCGATGATCAGAAAATCGAGATTTTCGAGCATCTGCGCTTCGTCGATGAAACGGCTGACGATCGTCGCATCGGAGAATTTCAAAATCTCATCGCCGCTTTCGCCGGGAATCAGCCACAGGTTTTCATCGAGTGGTACGACGATCTCTTCGAATGTCGCTTCACCCTTGAGTACATGGAGAATGTTTTTCTCGGCCCGAACGTTGAACATGACATCGAGATTGGCGAGCCCGATATCGGCATCCATGATACCGACCTTGAACCCTTTCCGCGCAAGCACATAGGCGATATTGGCGCTCAACGTACTTTTCCCGACTCCGCCCTTTCCACTGGTTACCGCGATGACACGTGTCATACTGGCAGGATGCTTTTGGGCATCGACGAGTGCTTCAAGTCCCCTGGCCTGCGTACTCATTGCCTGCCCTTCTTCGCCTGGCCCACCATCAGGCATTCGACCAGATAATCACTGTCCGCGCACATCAGATCGTCGGGAACCTCCTGACCGACCGAAAGATAGCTGACCGGTTTTTCGGTTTCATACACCAGTGAAAAGATATTGCCGAATCCCCGTGTTTCATCGAGTTTCGTAAAAATCAGCGTATCGATACCGAGAGGTGCGAAGTTCCGGTATATCGCACGCAGATCCTCCAGCTTCGTCGGTGCACCCATAACGAGATTGACATCGATGCCGACATCGTTGTTCGATGCGAGAAACTGCTGCAGCTTGTCGATCTTCTCTTTGTCATACTGACTGCTGCCGACCGTATCGATCAGGATGATATCCATATGCTGCAGGGTCTGGAGTGCCGTGATGAACTCCGGTGGATCGACGACCGCTTCGATACCGATACGCATCATCTTCGCATACTGCATCAGCTGTTCGACCGCACCGATACGGTAGGTATCGAGCGTAATGATACCGACTTTGTACTTCTTCTCCATCAGGTAGGCATAGCGCGCTGCAAGTTTCGCCAGTGTCGTCGTCTTTCCGACACCCGTCGGCCCCACCAGCATCATAATCTTTTTCTGCGGCGGCACCAGGTCCTGTTCGAGCCGGACCGGTACCATCTTTCTCAGAAGCGTTCGGAAATAGCGGCGCACCGTCTGGGATGACGTGCGCATCTGGAGCGGCATATGCTCGAGCGTCAGACGCATGATCTCATCCAGATGGATACCATCCATGCCGCTCGTTTTGGCGATGCGGTAGATCTCCGCAAACTCCGGCGGAATGGTGTGGGAAAGGGGTTTTTTCTCCTCCCATACCATATTCTGGATCAGTTTGACTTTATCGGCGAGTTTGAACAGCTCGCTCTTGATCGCTTTGAGCTCCTCCATCTCCTGCTTTGAAACAGGTTCGGAAACAGTCTCTTCCTCGATTTCGAATTTCGCTTTCTGCTGTGTTTCAGGCTTTTCCACATTGGCAATTTCGGAAATCTGCCGGGCCGCCTCGGAGATATTGACAAGCACCTCCTCCGGATTCTCCATGATGCGATCATCCGTTCTCTTCGTCACACTTCTCTTTTGGCTGCCTTTTTTGACCGGTTTTTTCTGCGGCACATCTTCAATCGCCACCACCACTTCATAGAGTGCCGGCTGTGCCAAACTCTTTTTTCGAATCTGCTTGGTACTGACGACGAGCGCATCCTCTCCACACTCTTTCTGGGCCGCTTTGAGCGCCTGAGCCGGAGTCGGTGCCGTAAATGTCATCAACTTCATACACTCTCACCTTTTAAAAACATCAGAGGAATCATGACCGATTCACGTTCATGAAAATGGGGATGCGGCAGTCGCAGCCGCATCGTTTTCACACGCAATTGGTCGTAAAATATTATATCCAAATCGAGTGTTCGCGGGGCGTTTTTGAAACTTCTTCGCCGACCGAAACGCTTCTCGACCCACAACAGATAGCGCATCAACGCAGGCGGATTCAACCCGGTTTCGATGACCATGACAGCATTCAGAAAATCGGGCTGTTCGATGAACCCGAACGGCGGATTCCGAAGAAGCGGGGAGAGTTGCACCACATGGATTTGACCGCTCCGTTGAAGATAGTCCACCACCCGGTCGAAGCGTTTTGCAACATCGCCGATATTGCCGCCAATGCCCACGACAGCCCTGTGCCGCAGCCCCTTTGATGGAAATCGGGCTGGAAAGCGTCTCGATGCCAGCAGCCGGAACCCCTCTTGCAACTGCAGTGTCACAGGATCGTCGCCTTTCCGTGCTGCATCACCACCATATCCTCGATACGAATGCCGAACTCTCCCGGAAAATAGAGACCCGGTTCGATTGTAAAGACCATGCCGTCTTCGATCACACTGTTCCCACGTGCCGAAATATAGGGCATCTCATGAATATCGAGTCCGACGCCATGCCCCGTGGAATGGACAAAGTGTTCTCCCATCCCGCCTTTTTCGATCACCTCGCGCGCCAAACGGTCGACCTCCGCTCCCGTCATTCCGCTGCGCGCTTTTTCGATCGCGGTGTCATGCGCTTTCCTGACCAGATCATACGCCTTCTGAATCGTTTGCGAACCGAAGCTCTGATCATCTCCGAAATGGACCCCCTCTTTGATCGAGACGGTCCTGGTTCTGTCGGAGCAGTAGCGTCGATATTTCAACCCGGAATCGACAAGAAGCAGATCGCCGCGCTTCAGGGCCACATCGGTCGGAAGGGCATGGGGTTTGGCCGCATTGGCGTTGATCGCCACGATCGGATCGAAACTCAGATCGTACTCCCCATGGTGACTCATCGCTGCACCCATCTCGAAATGGAGCCGTTTTTCCCGTTTGTCGAGGCCGGAAAGATTGAGATATCCGGCGAATGTTTCGAACCCCTCCCTTCCCAGTTCGGCGGCTCTCTTCAACAGTTCGATCTCGTCGTTGCGCTTGATCATCCGTTTCTGATGCGAAAAATCGGGATGGGGAATGAAACGGAGATGCGGGAGCCTCTTTTTTAGTCCCTCCAGCATCTGGACACTCCAATCTTTCGGATCAAAAACGAGACGGCCCACACCGCTTCCACGCAGCAGGGCACGTGCCGTTTTGAGCAGATCGGATGCTTCGAGTACATCGGCGTTTTTCACCTGCTCGCGTGCCTCGACAATGTAGCGGCTGTCGGTAATGAGCCACGCTTCGCTTCCGAGACGAAGATAGAGCGCGTTGTCGCTGCTGTAGCCGCATTCGTAATAGATGGCGTTCTCGTCCCGGAGAATGTAGTTCATACTATCCCTGCTGCCCCTGCGCCTGCTGTTTCTGCTGCATCTCTTTCATCGCTTTGATTTCGTTGAGTATCTGCAGCATCGCGACCATCGCCAGGTGGTAGCTGAACGGACCGAACCCACTGATCTGTCCGGCACAGACCGGCGCAATCAGGCTTTTGTGACGGAAATCTTCCCGGGTATAGATATTGGTAATATGCACTTCGACAGCGGGAAGTGCGACGGCCGCCAGGGCATCGCGAATCGCGATCGACGTATGGGTATAGGCCGCCGGATTGATGATGATACCGTCCGCATCACCCAGACACTCCTGAATTTTGTCGACGAGTTCCCCCTCCAGATTGCTTTGGAAAAATTCGATCTCGATCCCGTTCTGCTGTGCAAAGTTTCTCATCTGCTCATGAATCTGCTCGAGCTTCATCGGCCCATATATATTCTGTTCTCTGACGCCGAGCATATTGAGGTTTGGCCCCTGAATCACCATAATTTTCATAGAATTTCCTTCGTTTGGATTTTAATGGTAGATTTTATCTAGTTTTGCCATAATCTTGATTTAAAGTCGAAAACCGCACCGGCAAAGGGGATACATGACGATCATTGTGGCAAAATGGCTCTTCGATGGGGAGATCATTCGACAGAACATGGCAGTGGCATTCGATACCTCCATCATGGAAACGGGCCCCTTCGAAATACTGGAGACGCGTTATCCGAATGCCGAGATCGTCCGATTGGAAACCGATGAAGTGCTTCTTCCCGGCCTCGTCAATCCCCATGTACACCTGGAGTTTGGCGCCAATACGACCCATCTTCGATACGGTGATTTCATGATCTGGCTGCAGAGTGTCATCACCCATCGTGACGAGCTGGTCGAGAGCTGCAGGGCGGCATGCTACAAACGCCAGATTGAAACCATGCTGCACAGTGGCACGACCACGTTCGGAGCCATCAGCAGTTACGGGAAGGAGCTGACAGCCTGCAGAGCCGCTCCCCAGAGGGTCCTCTTTTTCAACGAAGCCATCGGCTCGCAGCCGGATGCCGTGGATGCGCTCTACAGCGATTTCATGCAGCGGCTGGAAGCGAGTGAGGCAGCGGCATCGGAACGTCTCATTCCGGCTGTGGCCATTCACTCCCCCTATTCGGTCCACCCGATTCTGATAAAAAAGATTCTGAAAGAGTCACCGACCAAACTCCTGACGGCCCATTTCATGGAATCACCTTCGGAGAAGGAGTGGCTCGAGAAGGGAGAGGGACCGTTCAAACCATTTTTCGAAAATTTCCTTCAGCAGACCAGACCGCTGCAGCGACCGATCGAATTTCTGGAGCTTCTCGACCGGCCGACACTGCTTACCCATGTGGTGCAGGCGGATGCATCTCTCCTGAACACCATTGCAGAGAGCGGCCATACCATCATTCACTGCCCACGCTCCAACCGGCTCCTTGGATGCGGCCGGCTTCAGGTCGAGAGAGTGAGGGAGAAAAAGATACCCTGGTTCCTTGGCACCGACGGTCTCAGCTCCAACACCTCACTGAATCTATGGGACGAAATGCGTGCGGCACTGATGATGCATCACGCCGCCCCCCTGGAGCTTTTCGCAACCGAGCTCCTGAGAGCTTCGACCGCACGCGCCGCCGAAGCGATGAAACTTCCTGTCGGCCGTATCGAAAAGGGCAATCCCGCCGACCTCATCACGGTCAAACTCCCGGATGCGCCGGAGACGGCGGAAGCCATTCCTCTCCAGCTCATTCTTCATACCGACACCGTCGAAAAACTCTTCATTGAAGGAGCACAGTATGTCTGAATTTTTCAAAAAACTTTTTTCACCGATTACCGCGACGCTCGACTTTGTCCAGAAATATTTCAAATCGCTGATTTTTCTGTTCATTCTGCTCCTTGTTTTGGCACCCGCGAGCAGCGAATCGGTCAAACCGCCCAATCTCGCAACCGTCAATCTTTTCGGTCCGGTCATCCATGCGGAGAAAGTGGTGGAGGAGATCGAAACCCTGGCCGACGACAACGATATCAAAGGGGTACTTTTCCTTGTCGACTCGCCGGGCGGCGCGGTGGCGCCTTCCGTCGAAATATCTCTGGCGATCAAACGTCTCAACGCCAAGAAACCGGTCGTCGCCTACGCTGCCGGCACCATGGCGAGCGGTAGCTACTACGCATCGATCTGGGCAAGCCGTATCATCGCCAATCCGGCCGCGACGATCGGATCCATCGGGGTCATTATGGAGGGGTTGAACATCCAGGGTCTGATCGACCGTATCGGCGTCAAACCCCAGATCGTCAAGGCAGGGAAATACAAGGAAGCGGGGACACCGTTCAGGGAATGGACGCCTGAAGAACGCAAAGAGATCGAAACCCACGTGCTCGATATCTACCATATGTTCGTGAGAGATGTGGCCAAAGCGAGAGATCTGGATCCCACCCATCCCGAAACTTTCGCGGATGCGCAGATTTTCATCGCGTCCAAAGCACAGCGGATCGGTCTGATCGATCAGATCGGCTCCATCGAGGATGCGAAAGCATTAACCCAAACCCTCAGTGGGGTCAAAGAGGCGCAATGGAAAGAGAAAAGCAAGTGGGAGGAGTATATCGAAAACCTCGCCAAGCAGTCGGCCAGAACGTTGGCGAACCAGCTGAAAGGATGGGTCATTCATTAAGCTAAACTTATAATCAAACTGAAAGAGAATTTTAATCTGAAACCGGATAAGATTAAATATCTTTTATAAAAAAGGAGGGGTTTCATGAAAAAAATTGGATTGTTGGCCATTGTTCTGGCCACCACGGGTTTGATCTCGCTAAGTGCGTCGGCGAATGTCAAAGATGCAGCGAGTATCTACAAAAACCGATGCGCCAACTGCCACGGCAACAAAGCGAACGGTGTTCCGAAAATCAAAGGTACTCCCGGCATCGATCCGCGTGAAGCGGATGCAAAAGGGATCGCTTCCGAAGAGAGTGCCAATATCTACGGACCGCCACTCAACCGGTTGAGCAAAGAAGCGCTGCTGAAAAAGCTCGACGAGATCAGAAACGGAGATTTCGACAGCGAATCGACCCATTCGATCATGCGGAAAAATCTCGACGAAATTGAAAAGCGTGAAGGGAAAATCTCCGACGAAGCGATGGCAGACTATATCTACAATACATTCGGTCCCGGCGCCGAATAGATCGATTTTCTCCATGCCCGCAACCGGGCATGGAGTCGTTAATCCATTTTTCTGATTTTCATCAAAACGGTCTGGGTGATCGTTGCTGAAACGGTATCACCTTTTTTCAGATTTTCCAGATATTTGACATCGTTTTTGACGTGAATCGTCCGGCGTTCACCGGTAGGACCCTCCAACGTGACTGTCCGCTTCTTGTAGTCGACATCAACCACTTTGGCGGTCAGTGTAGTCACTTCGACTGCTTTGAGTGTCGGTACATCGGTTTTGGGACCGGCCACAATCTCCCGTGCAACCGACGCGCTCGGCTCACCACCTTTGGCACTTGTCACGACTGCTTCTTCGTACATGGTGACAACCAGCCAATCTCCCCGCTGAATCTTTTTCAGATTGTGCAGCTGTTTGTCTACATGCAGTTGCATTCGTTTGTTGCTGCCCCGAAGTGTCAGCTCGCCTCTTTTATAGTCGACATCCTCGACCTCCATCATGAATTCATCGCTGGCAGAAATCACCTTCGAAGGCATTTTGGCGGTATCGTGATGGTCGGCAAGAAGCGGCAGTCCCAAAGATGCACTCAACAGCAAAGCTGCCAAAGCAGTACGTCTGATAGATTGTCTCATGACAGAACTCCTGTACGATAGAAAATTATTATAATTATATATCACACAGTGTTAACGAAGGTTTCAGGGAAAGCAGGAGGGAAAAGAGCGAGGAGACGGTTTCGCCGTCTCCAAAAGATCAAAATCGGTTGAAATCGCCTCGAGGCTGGCGCGGTTCACGTGGACGTGCTTCGTTGACACGGAGGTTGCGCCCCCCTACCTCTTTGCCGTTGAGGGCTTCAATCGCCTCATTGGCCGCATTGTCGTCCGGCATTTCAACAAAACCGAAACCTTTCGAGCGGCCGGTCTCTCTATCGTTGATGATACGCGCGCTGCTTACTTCACCATACTGTGCAAAAACTTCTCTCAGTTCACCATCGTCCATTCTGTAAGACAGGTTGCCAACGTAGATATTCATTCTACTTCTCCAAATAAAAAACTCTTCCGAATTACAAAAAATTCAAAATTTTTTATAAAACGAACGAAACACTATAACATAATCTTGGTTACAGAAATGATACGGGAGGGGATTTTGAAATTTTTACGGGCAAATGTAGCAAAAGGTCACAAAAAAGAGATGGAAGCGATAACGTCACACCTCCCATTTTCACCGTTCACTGCATTGGCGCACCCGAGAGGATTCGAACCTCTGACCTTTGGCTCCGGAGGCCAACGCTCTATCCAGCTGAGCTACGGGTGCCCTCAAAATCTGGTATTACTATATCAAAAAATCGATCGAATTGTCTCCACCGTCGCATCGGCAACCCTCTTTCCATCTTCAAGACGAATTTTGTCACCCGGCTTCACCGTTTCGAGAGTTGCCATCTTGTCCCCTTTGACAAGCTGCACAAAGCCGGGCCGGAGCTTGAGTGTGGGATCGAGCGAAACGAACTGCGCCTGCAAACTCTCCCACTGCTGGGTCTTGCGCTGCAGCAGATGGCGCCCACCCATTTTCAACTGGGCCCGCAACGGTCCAAGCGCCTCTTCTTTTCTTTCAAGCAGATGGTGCATCTGGCTGTTCATCCGGAGTTTCAGATCACCGATTTGCTTCAGCTGCATTTCGATACGCCGGGAGATGGCGTGCTGTTCCATACGACTCTGCAAATGGCGCAGAGTTTCGGCTTTGAGCAAGAGGATCTGCCGCATCCTGGCATCCATGCGCTCCATTATCTCGTCCAGTGCCAACAACACCTCCGTTCTGTCAGGCAGTATCTGCTCCATCGCTGCACTGGGCGTAGGTGCCCGCATATCTGCGACGAAATCGGAGATCAGAGTATCCACTTCATGACCGACGGCGGAAACGACGGGTGTTTCACAGAGGGCAATGGCACGTGCGACGATCTCTTCGTTGAATGCCCACAGATCCTCCTGGCTGCCTCCGCCCCGGCCCACGATGATCACATCGGCGCCCAGCCTGTCGGCCCAGGCGATATGCCGTGCGATCTCCTCTGCCGCTTCGGCTCCCTGTACCAGCGTATCGATCAGCGTGATCTTCACCAGCGGCCACCGCTTCGAGGCAACCCGTATCATATCCTGAATCGCCGCCCCGGTTTTGGAGGTGACGATCACGATATGACGGATTACGCGGGGGATCGGCTTTTTGCGCGCCGCGTCGAAAAGCCCTTCGGCCATCAGCTTCTTCTTGAGCTGCTCAAACGCCACCGCAAGCGCCCCGGCACCATAAGGCTCGGCGGTCTGTACCATCATCTGGTAGTTTCCACGGGGAACGTAGACCGTGATAGACCCTCCGAGCACCACATGCTGCCCCTCTTCGAGACGAAATTTGAGCCGCTGGGCGTTGGAGCGGAACATCACACAACCGAGTGTGCTCTTCTCATCCTTGATGGAGAAGTAGATATGCCCGCTGGTATGATAAGTGACCCTGGAGAGTTCCCCTTCCACCCGTATCTGAATAAACGTCGACTCAAGCAGAGACTTGATCTGTTCGTTAATCTGAGAGACACTCAGAGTCTGCATTTACCTACCCTTCGCATAGATCGGGAAACGGATGGCCATTTCATTCCCTGCTTATCGATATCCACCATCGAACCAACTCATTTTCTGGCGATGAGCAGCGTCGAAATTCCCATTGAAAAAGCCTGTGTGTACTGGACTGCAAAACCGGCGGTTTCAAGCTCGTTTTTGAGCATCTCCGTCGTCAAGAACCCTTCGATCGAGTCGGGCAGATAACGGTAGGCTTCATAGTTTCGGCTTACCAGTCCTCCGAGAGTCGGAAGAATACGGTGCATATAAAAATCGACGATCTTTCCTTTCAGACCGCGATCTTCCCGTTTTGTGAACTCCAGAATCACGACCATACCACCGGGTTTCAGCACACGATGAAACTCGTTGATGGCATCCTGACGATCGACAACGTTTCGAATGCCATAGCTGATGGAGAGTATATCCGCCGTATCCTCTTCGATCGGCATATCCTGGGCTTTGGCAGTGACAAATTCCGCATAATCCACCTTCTCCTTTGCCACCTTGAGCATACCTTCCGACGGATCGACACCGATGAAGCGGGCGATCGTTGCTCCGGCTGCTTCCGCCCGCTCTTTCCACCACTGCAGCATATCGCCCGTGCCACACGCCACATCCAATACGGTCAGATTTTCGCTGCGATCGAGAAGCTGCAGCGTTTTGTCACACGCTTTTTTCCGCCACGATTTGTCGATGCCCATGCTTAAAATCCGATTCGTCACATCATAGGTCGATGCGATTTCGTCGAACATCGAAACGATCTTTTCCTGCTTGTCCTGTTTGTCCATATTTTGCCTTCGGCGGTCATCGGTCATTGATCATTGGCCATTTGGTAAAGCACCATCGACTTTTGACGTTTGACTATCGACCTCTTAAAAATAGCATCATATCCTCACCGCTTTTTCGCTGATGCAGAATATCAAAATTTTTTCCGCCATTATACCCCATTCCCTCTTTGACAAACGGGGCGATGAAGAGGACCAATGCGTCAATCTCCTCTTTAAGGGCTTCGAAAGTTCCTGCACCCCCTTCGATCATAACCAGTCCTTTCTCCGGCAGACGATCGATGAACTCCACCCGACGCTTGGGCACGGCAAAAAGGGGAATGCTGCGATCGATGCTGTCGGGGTGCCGGGTGAAGATTGCCACATCGGGCGCTTGGCCTCCGGTCAATCGGCAGTCGAGCACCGGACGGTCGGTGCGTACGGTCTCTCCACCGATAACGAGCCGGTCTATCTTTTCCCGCACCGCATGGACCCAGCGGCGGGAAGCTTCACAACTGATGGTGTCGCCGTCGATGATGCCATTGATGCTCTGGGCCAGTTTGAAAAAGAGAAACCGTCCCTTCTGCCATCGTACAAAGGGAAGCAGCAGATTGTCGCAGGCCGCCCTCTCTATCCCTTTCGTCACGGTAATACCGGCATTTTCCAGCCGCGCGGCACCACCGGCTGCCAGGGGATTGGGGTCCATACTGCCAATAACGACCCGTCCGAACCCGAGACGTTCGATGAGCAGGGCACAGGGCGGCGTCTGCCCCGTATGATTGCACGGTTCCAGTGTCACATAGATGGATTTGTCGTGAAAAAGTGATTTGGAGAGTTCTGGCAGTCTGGCATGCAGCAATTCCGCGTCATCGCAGCCGGCCAGCGACATGTCACCGGTCAGTCTGATATAGGCGTCGCGAATAGCCAGTACTTCGGCATGCGGTTTGCCTGCCTCTTTGTGAGCGCCAACAGAAAGCACCTCCCCGCTGCTGCCTGTAACAACAGCCCCGACGGCTGGATTGGGATACGTCAGAAGCTGATATTGCCACGCCTCCTGAAGTGCGAGGCGCATGAAAAAACTATCGGAGACTACCATTCATAATAGGTGCGGGCTTTGCGAATCTCGTTCAGCGGAAACCGCTCCTCCCCGTGTTCGGTTTCGAGAACCACTTCGCCATCTTCAAAACCGCGCAGCGTTCCTTTGACCTTGTCACCCGAACTGAGCTTGAGATAGACTTTTTCTCCGACCGATTGTTCGAAATGCTCCGGTTTTTTGAGGGTCCGCTCTACGCCCGGTGAACTTACTTCCAGATAGTATTGGCCGCTGACGGGGGGATAGACGTCGAGCATCGGGGAGAGGTCCCGGCTGATATCGGCACAAAGATCGAGATCGACACCGCCATCTTTGAGAACATAGACCCGATAGATCGTATGGCCATGTTCACTGACCACTTCCGTGTCGTAAAGTCTCGCACCGTGCGACTCGACAACCTTTTTGACTTCATCCAGCAAATTCATGATTTCAGCTCTTTTTCGATCTGGGCAAAGAGTTCATCCATCCGCTTGACACGGTCGAGCTCTTTGTCAAACTTGAAGTGAAATTTCGGCGACTTGAACCACCCTTCCGCTTTCAGACAGTAGGCTTCGAGTCCCCGTGCAACCTTCTTCAGCTGCTTCAGAATCGCCTTCTGCTCATCTTCGTCGATTCCGGTCGGATCGAGGTAGACATCGGCGTCGTTTCGTCCTCTGCTGCAGACGACTTCCGTCACCGTCAGATTCCTGAGACGCTCGTCACCGAGCTGTGACAGCGCCTCTGGAATCAGTTCGCGCAGAATCGAATCGGCACGTTTTCGCTTGATCTCTTCCGGAGTCATAGAGTCGCTTTTTCCTCTTTCTCTTCATACGCTTCGATGACATCACCCACTTTGATATCGTTGAAGTTTTCGAGCATCAGACCGCATTCGTACCCTTTACCGACCTCTTTCGTGTCATCCTTGAAACGTTTGAGCGAACTGATACGCGTATCGTAAACAACAACACCATCGCGAATCAGGCGCGCTTTGGCATTGCGACGGATAATGCCGTCGGTTACGATACATCCGGCAATCGTGCCCACTTTCGCAACGCTGAAGGTTTCACGCACTTCCGCCTGGCCGATTCCCTCTTCGCTGATGACAGGACTCATCAAGCCGCTCAGAAGTGCCTTGACATCGTCGATCAGGTCATAGATGATCGAGTAGGTTTTGATCTCGACACCCAACTGCTTCGCTTTGTTCTTGATGGCGGCGGTCGGTCGGACATTGAAGCCGAGAATGACAGCGTTCTCACTGGCATTGGCCAGCGTCACATCGCTTTCGGTAATCCCTCCGACACCCGAATGGATAATGTCGATCTTGACCTCTTCGTTCTTGAGTTTTTCGAGACTTCCCTTGATCGCCTCCAACGAACCCTGAACATCCGCTTTGACAATGACCGGCAACGCCTTGATCTGCCCTTCGGCAATCAGGGCACTGAGCTCATCGAGAGAGACTTTCGTCGATTTGCTGAGCTCCTTCTGGCGTATATATTCTGCCCGCTTCTGTGCCAGTTCGCGCACCTGCTTGTCTGTATCCATTGCAACGAGAATTTCACCCGCATCCGGGACCTCGTTGAGCCCCACGACGACTCCCGGATCGCTCGGTCCAATCTGCTTGACCTGTTTGCCAAGATCGTTCAAAATCGTCCGGACACGGCCGAATGTCTGGCCGCAGATGACATGATCGCCGACATGAAGTGTACCGTTTTTGACGATAACCGTCGCAACCGGTCCGCGCCCTTTCTCGAGCGAGCTTTCGATGACTACCGCTTTCGCATTGCGTTTCGGATTGGCCTCCAGCTCCATGATCTCCGCCTGAAGCAGAATGGTCTCCAGCAGATCCTCGATACCCTGGCCCGTTTTGGCTGAGACTTCGACGAATTCATACTCTCCGCCCCAGTCGACCGGCATATATCCCAGCTCGGCGAGTTGTGATTTGACCATATCCGGATTGGCGTCGGGTTTGTCGATTTTATTGATGGCAATCACCATCGGTACATCGGCTGCCTTGGCATGATTGAGCGCTTCAATCGTTTGCGGCTTGACACCATCGTCGGCTGCAACGACAATAATGACGATATCGGTCGCCTGGGCGCCGCGTGCTCGCATTTCGGTAAACGCCTCGTGACCGGGTGTATCGATGAAGGTGATCTTTTTGCCATCTTTTTCGACCTGATAGGCACCCACATGCTGCGTAATGCCGCCCGCCTCTTTTTCGGCCACTTTCGTCTCCCGGATTTTGTCCAAAAGCGATGTTTTGCCGTGGTCGACGTGCCCCATGATCGTGATAACCGGAGGACGCTCTTCTAAATTTTCATCCTCGATGGCATCATAGACGGAAACGTAATCGAGTTCGTCGAGCGGATTGATCGTCTCGACCTGCACACCAAACTCTTCGGCCAGAATTTCGATCTCATCCTTTTCAAGAAAATCGTTTTTGGTCACCATTTTACCAAGCGCGAAGAGGACCTTGATGACATCGCCTGCCGTTTTGCCCACTTTCTCCGCAAACTCGTACACCCTGCAATCTTCAGGGATCTTGACTACGGCCGAAGCCACTTCTGTTTTTTCGGTACGTCGCTGACGTTTTTTCGGTGCTGTTCTGCTCACGCTGCGTTTTCCTCTGCTTTGCGGTCCCCGGCGGCCAATCGGCTGTTTGGGACGCGGTTCCACCGGTTTCAATGTTGTCGGAGATTTCGGTTCCTCCATGCTTCGAAGCTCTTCACTGAAGTCCGGAAGCACTACTTCTTCCGTAGTGTAGTCAACGGTAATACCGCCAATATCGCGATCTTCCAGAAGATTCAATTTCACGCCACTCTCTTTTGATCCAGGTGCCGGAGCGGCTTTTTTCACCTTCTTCTTCGCCTTCTTCATGGCAATGGTTTCATCAACCGCCGCAATGACACGATTCTCCTGTGCGATCTCGCTCTTTTTGATCGTCGGTGTTTCGGTTACAGGTTCGGCAACAGGCCGTTTTTTCTTGACAATGAAGATACCGCGACGGCGCTTTACGGAAGCCTGAGCAAGCGACTCTTTCTCTTCCGCCACCGCTTCTTTGGCCGTCTCTGCCTCAGCTTCTACCGCAGCCTCTTTTTCAGCTGCAACCTCTTCAACGGGTTTCTCTTCGACCACTTTTTTCTTTTCGGCTTTTTTGGGTTTCGGCTTTTCGGCTTTCTCCTCGACCGCTTCCACCTCTTTTTCAGCTGTTTTCGGCTTCTCTTTCTCTTCGGCTTTTTCCGTAATCTCTTCTTTTTTGGGCTCCGGAGATTTTTTGGGTGCGGCTGACGCGGGAAGTGTTCCGGTCATCACAAAACTCATAAGATTCTGCGCATCTTCCGGAGAGACACTGCTTGAAGGTGCTTTGACGTCCAGTCCCATCTCTTTGGCCATCTCCACAACTTCTTTGCTTTTGATTCCCAGCTCTGCTGCTATTTCATGGATGCGTACTTTATCCATTCGCTATCATCTCCTTAAATTCGGTGCGACCGCCGTCTGGCAGAAGCCCCCTGATATATTCGCCCAGATCGATCGTCAGATATGTTCTGTTTCCACACTGCTTAGCGAGCCGTCTGGCAAGCTTCTTGTCATCGATACACGAGTGGCATAGGTAGAAACTTCTTCCGTACCCCTGAAATGGTTGTATCTGATTGTTTTGACACTGGAGCCGTATAAGCTGAGCCTGCATGAAGCGGCCGCGGCAATGGATGCACATTCTAACCGGATCGGACATAATCGTGCAATTATACCAAAATAATTCTATTTTTAGGCTTTTTTTAAATGAAGTTGTCGATTTAGCCGAAGATCACGCCATCATTGTCAAAATCGTAGATGGCGCTTCGGAAGTTTGGAAACCGTTTTCTGTATTTTTCCAGCAGTGATTCGGCATCCTCTTTGTATGTCATATTGAAAAAGGTCGATCCGCTGCCCGAAAGGGTGCTCATCAGTGCATTGTTTTCAATCGCGATCTTCTGCACTTCAAAGAGCTCCGGCAGATTCTTCATCCGTGCCGCCTGATGAAACCTGTCACGTGCCGCGACACGAAGCATCTCCCACGACTCATTGAAAAAACAGGCGGTCAGAAGGGATGCGCGGCCAAGGTTGTAGATGGCATCCTCTTTGCGATAACTTCTCGGAAGAGTCGTACGCGAATAGGCGGTCGAAATCGGCTTGTCAGGGATAACGACCACCGCTTTCAGATAATTCGGGATACGCTTCTTCTGGCTGTAGACTTTCCGATTTTCCACCACTGCTACGTTGAAACCTCCCATTACGGCCGGCGTAATGTTGTCCGGATGATGCTCGTAATGGAGTGCGAGATTCAGAAGTTTGCGCTTGGTAATATTGACACCTGCGGCACTGTACGCCGACGCGATGGCACTGACGATAACGGCTGACGAACTTCCCAAGCCCCTCGAGAGCGGAATTTTGTTATAAAATTTAAAGCGGAAGAGACCCTTTTTCCCGGTCAGATGACGATAATGGTCGTTAAAAATATTGATAAAAAGGTTGTTTCCTTTCAGGCGGGGATTATTGGCCCCCTCTCCCTTGATGGAGACACTGAAAAATGTGGAAGGTTGAATGTGGACTTTATTGCGCAATGCAAGTGAAAGGCCCAATGTATCGAAACCTGGTCCAAGGTTCGCGCTGGTAGCGGGCACACTGATCGTCACACACGTCTCCTCTTGAAAATTGCGTCATTTTATAGTAATTATGCTTAGAGGACGGTATCGATACCGCGTTTTTTTGAGAACGGTGAAAAAAACTATACGGCCGGAAGAATATAGAGAGGTTCCGTTTCGTCGACAAAAAGTTCGTAATCTATTTGTTGTGGCAAAGTAAATCGCCCATCCGTCGACTCACACTCTTTTTCTATCACGATCTCCCCGTTCCTCTTTACAAAACAGCTTGTCCCTATCGCTTTGATAGGTTGGTTGCCATTGAATGCAAACGCGTCCGTCGCATAGAGAGGAATGTTCAATGCGATAGAAAATGTTTTCAACATTACGTAGGTCACTTTGATCGCCATAAAGCTGCCGGGACCTTTTGCATAGAAGAGACTTTTAAGATGGTAATTGTAACGGACTTGATGCAATAGAGGCGGCAGAGCCTTCGACGTTTTTTCGTCATAAAGAAAGGTTTCGAGCAATCTGCCTTTTTCATAGATGCCGACCAGCATCGGTGACGTAACGCTGATGACAAGCAGTTCGACAACAGGTTTATGCAAAGCTTCGCGCAAACTCCACACTCTCCTTCACTTGAAGCGTGACCACTTCGTACGCACTCTCATCCGCGAGAAGGGCGAGTGTCAATTTATGGTTGAGATCGTGGCTTCCGGCAAAGGCTTCATATTTTCCTAGAATGGGGCGCCCAAGAAGCTTCATATCGCCCATCGCATCCAAAATTTTGTGACGTACAAACTCATCCTCGAATCGTAATCCTTCCGGATTGAGGACCTTCGTATCATCCAGGACAACGGCATTTTCCAGGCTTCCACCCAATGCGAGGTTTTTGCTGCGCAGGTACTGAACCTCTTTCAAAAAGCCAAATGTCCTTGCACGGGAAATCTCTTTGATAAAACCGCTTTTGCTGAAGACAAATTCCTTCTGCTGTTCCGCGATAACAGGATGATCGAAACGGATTCGGAAATCGAAACTTGCCGTTTCGGAGGGTTTCAGTGCAACAAATTTGTCACCGGCCTCTACCCTGATATCCTTTTTGATACGCAAAATCTCTTTCCCCGCGTTCTGCTCACGGATACCCGCTTCGTCGAGCATCATACAGAAACTGGCCGCACTCCCATCCATGATCGGCATTTCGGCATCGTCCAACACCACGCGAATATTGTCGATTCCGTATGCGTAAAGAGCAGAGAGAAAATGTTCGATCGTAGAGATATTGACGCCATCTTTTCCGATGACCGTCGCCATCTGCGTATCGACCACATACTCCGGAGAAAGGGGGATCGTGGCCCCCGCATCTTTGCGATAAAAAACGATCCCGCTGTTTGCTTCAAGGGGTTCGAGTTCCAAATGGACCGGCTTCCCTTTATGCAGGCCGATTCCGACACTCTCCACCTTTTTGGCTATCGTTCGTTGCTTTATCATAAATTTTTCTTCCTGATTTCATCCATTTTGCCGACCCACTGCCGACACATTAAAATGCTTGCAAAAACTATTCCGTCTATTCTCAAATGTTCCATAATACCACAATCGGCCTAAAATATCGGCCCAGTATTAACATATGTTAACAAAACAGCTACCGGCTTCTGCGATCGATCATTTTTCTCGCCGAATTGAAAACGGTCGTGATATTGTCCTTGATCCAATGTGCATCCATCCACTCCACCGGTCTGACCTCCACTCCCTGCACAAGAACACCGAAATGGAGATGATCTCCCAGTGCCAGCCCCGTTTTGCCCGTCTTGGCAATGAGATCGTTTTTCAGGACATCATCACCTTCCGCCACATAGAGTGTCGAACAGTGGCCATACAGCGTATAAAGGCCGAGCCCGTGATCGATCAGCGGCATATTGCCATAGATGCCGTTATAGCCTGAATAGACGACACGTCCCGGATTGGAGGCCTTGACATCTGCCATTTTGACACTGGCAAGATCAAGACCAAGATGGTAGGATTCACTCACTTTCCGGCCTTTGTAATAGTAGAAGCGATGATCTCCGAAACTGGCTACCTTTTTGCCGTTTTTAAGTGGATAAAAAGGCTTGACGCTCCAACGGCGAATCAGTTGATCGGAGACTTTCAGGCTCAAGCGATGAATCAGATCTTCGTTCTTTTGACGAATCTCTTCGTTAATGATCCTGAAACGCTCCACAGGATCTCCGACATTGGCTGTTTCGTCAAACTGACTGCTCAAATCGGCAATTTTTCCGTTTAAAAAACGATCTTTGAGTGTAATGTTCGATCGTCGATATCGATAGTTTTCGACATAGAGCGGTACATGCGTTTTTGTTACATTCTCTGCCAGATCACTCGCTTCAATCCATGCTCTGAACTTTTTTTCAGTGACAGGCCATGCGATCAACGCAGCATAGAACCCCTCCTTATAGAACGGTTCGGCTTTGAAAACTTTTCCGAAACTCGTATGAACGGCTACATCCTTGAGATGGTCGTCGGATGCGCTGAAGACAACCAGCGCACTGCCTCCCCGCGTAATCTTGTAGGAGTTCGCCAGTACATAGGCCGACGGTCTGACCGCATCGATCGTCACTGCCACTTTTTTCGATGCCCTGTTGCCCTTGAGCATGTTCCAATTGCTGATATCACTGGTCTCGACCACTATGACTGCCGAGGTTGCCCGACGATTCCACCCTGCACGTGGCAGATTGACAGCAACTGCAATCTCCTTTTCCGGCACTTCCAGTCTCTTGTCTGCAACAACAAAACTGCTCGTTCCGTCGCTCAATGTTATTTTATAGCTACGGATACCGGTATCATCTTTTAAAACGACTCGGATAGGTTTTTTCAGATTCCAGTAGAGCGCTTCAGGGACCTCGATATTTGGCACATTGCGTTCAAACATCGGTGAATTGGCGAAATAGACCGCTCCTCCGATGATTGCCAAAAACGTTACAAGCAGAAGGGTGACACCCACATTGCTCTTCTTTCGTCTCATGCTTCTATCTCCTCTTTTATCATATACAACAGTTTCTCGACAAGCATGTCGTGTTCCATTCCATATACCGTAAAACCGGCTGCCCGAATGTGCCCGCCTCCTCCGAAAGCTACCGCGATTCTACCGACATCGGCCTTCGATTTGGAACGGAGTGAGACTTTCAGACCCCCAGCCTCCTCCTCCCGTATCAAAAAACCGACTTCGACGGTTGCAAGTGCACGGGCATAGTTCACCATATCATCCGTTTCATTGACCGTTGCCCCCGCCGATTCAAGCATCCTGCGGGTGACATGAAGGCCTGCAGCCCGTCCCTGCAGATGAAGCGTCAACGTCTCCAATACTTTTGGCAAAAGGCGCATTTTGCAAAGTGGCTGGTTTTCCCGCAGCATTCTGGCCGACCACTCCGCATCGGCACCGAGCTGCAGCAGCGCTTTGGCGAAGTCGAAAACCCGTGCGTTCACACCTTCATAACCGAAGTAGCCGGTATCGCTGATCAGTGCGGTATAAAAATTGATGGCGGCACTGCGCGGAATATCCCACCCGGCGGAAAGCGCAAGTCGGAAAGCCACTTCCGCCGCACAGGAGTAGTCGGGTTCGACGAGATCGATATCCCCATACGCCGTATTGCTTCGATGGTGATCGATATTGACTACAACGGCCTTTTCCGGACGTTCGATACCAAGCCGGTCAAAGCTTCCGCAATCGACACTGAGAATGAGATCGCTTCGTGCATCAACAGCATGCTTGATTTTTCCGAAAGCCGGCAGGAAAGAGAGCATCTGCGGAAGGGGATGACTCATATAGACGGCATCGACACGCTTCCCCATTTCTTTGAGTATCCACCAGAGCCCGAGCCCTGTTCCGAGGGTATCCGCATCCGGGTTGAGATGGCCGACAATAGTGACGTACCGGGCGTTTTCGATCGCCTCTCTTGCTCTCCGATAATCCATGGCGCGATTTTATCCAAGCGCACCTCTGAAAGCCCTGAAAAAGATTCAGGATATTCGTCTGCTTTTGTAAACGAAAGCCAATACCTCGGCCACCGCCTGGTAGAACTGCTCCGGTATCTCTTCATCGATTTCGACACGTCTGTATAGTTCACGTGCCAATGGCGGATTTTCTACGATCTGTATATGATGCTCACGTGCAATTTCCCGTATTTTCAGAGCGATCAGATCGGCACCTTTCGCCACAACTTTCGGTGCATGCCCCTCCTCTTCCCTGTATTGAAGAGCCACCGCATAATGGGTCGGGTTGGTGATGACGACATCGGCTTTGGGCACTTCCGCCAGCATCCGTTTCCGTGCCATCTCCATCTGGATTTGACGAATTTTCGCTTTGATTTCCGGATTTCCTTCCATCTGTTTCATTTCATCCTTGATCTCCTGCTTCGACATGCGAAGTCCTTTGAAATAGTTGTAGCGGACGAAAAGAAGGTCAACCAGAGCAAGCACCATCAGCAGTACGAGCATCACGGCAGCGAGTACCATGGCACGATCGGCCAGCCATGCGATCTGCTGGGCGAGCGGTGCATGCGATACCGATGTCAGTTCCTCGATAAATCCCAAAAAAACAGTGAAAGCCACCGCGAATACCGATCCCACTTTGACGGTAATCTTGAATCCTTCCACCAGTTTCTTGAGCGAAAAGAGATTTTTGGCACCTTTGACCGGATCGATCTTTGTCAAATCCGGTACAAGCGGCTTGGTCGTAAAAATAATGCCAAACTGCGCCCAGGCACCGAGCATCCCGGCAATCGCAACCGGCAGAGCGAGCGGAAGCACCATGATGAAGATTTCGATAACGGAATGGATCGTAATTTCAAGCAGGAGAGATGGGGTAATATCAATACCGACAAAGTGGATATAGTAGCGATAGAGTGTTTCAAGCCGATCGAAAATCCAGCCGGTCAGAGCGATAAATGCGACAACAGCCACCAGAAGAGTAATGAACCCGGATGTGTCCATGCTCTTCGGGACATTGCCCTCCTTTTTGGCATCCTCGATCTTTTTCGGGGTCGGTTCCTCCGTTTTTTCTAAATCATCGGCCATGATGAGTGGATAGTGGATAGTGGATAGTATAAAATGGCAAGATCACGTTACGATTCATACTGCACCTTTTTTGCTTCCGGCGTCAGCCAAAGCACGGCACTTGCCGTGCGCGGGCCCGCTGCCGAAGCGGACCCAGCGTCAGCGTAGCGAAAGCGGCTTCGCCGGTTTCGCGTATCACATCGAAGATCGTCAGGTGACGATCTTCATCGAAAGATCGATCCATCGCGACTGATGGATGATACTGCCCGAACTGATCGCATCGATTCCTGTCGAGGCAACTTCGTGAATGTTGTCGAGCGTAATGTTTCCACTCGCTTCGATCAACACGCCCGGATAGTTTTCGTTCCGATAGAGCACAACTTCGCGAATGTCGGCACTATCCATATTGTCGCACATGACAATGTCGGCTCCCACATCCATCGCTTTGGCGGCAGCTTCGACACTTTCACACTCGATTTCGATTTTGGTTGTAAACGGAATCTGTTTTCGCGCTTCGGCCATGAAACTCTCCAGATCGTCGATGAGACTCAGATGCGTATCTTTCAGCATCAGAGCATCGTCGAGTCCCATACGGTGATTGGCCGCCCCACCGACCCGTACCGCATACTTTTCGAAGTTTCTGAGCATCGGCCTTGTTTTTCTGGTATCGAGAAGCATCACATTGGTCCCCTCCAGTGCCTTAATATATGGTTGGACCTGCGTAGCGATGGAACTGGCATGCAGAAGCATATTCAGCAGTGTCCGTTCCGCCGCAAGCAGATCGGCCGCATCACCGACGATTTTGAGAAGAATATCACCCTTTTGAAATGAATCGGCATCGCGTTTGAGCCAATAGAGTTCGAGATTGCAGAATTGGGCCAACGCTTCCAGGTAAGGTTCTCCGGCTATGATCCCGCTACTTTTGGCAATGACCTGTGCCGTCGCCTCTTTTTTGGGTGCAACCCGTCCGAATAGATCACCCCGACCGATATCTTCCAACAACACTTCTTTGACAAATTCCTGGATAATCATAGCGCCAACATTCTTTCCAGTGCGGTATTGGCCCATTTGGCCGTCTCTTCATCGACAAATATCTCTGTCGCCACTTCATCGTTTTCGATCGCTTTGAGGGTATTGTAGAGATCTTCGAGTGTCGTCTCATTCATCGTCGGACACTCCGGTTTCGTCGAGGAGAGCACATAGATATTTTTGTCACGCATGCGGTGCACAAGGTTGTATTCGGTCCCGACCGCCACCTTTTGCTCGTCGGGCAACTCGTTGACATATTTTATGAGCTGGCTCGTCGAACCGCAGAAATCGCTGACAGCCACGACGGAAGGATCGCACTCCGGATGTACGGCGATTTTGATACCCGGATACCGTTTGCGGTAGAACATCACATCGTCGACCGTAAAGAGCTGGTGGACCGAACAGAAACCGTTGTAACAGATGACATCCACATCGTTTGGGTCCTGGCCATCGCCGATGACACACGATTTGAGTCCCATCATATTAGCGATATTCTGTCCCAGGCACCGATCGGGTACGAAGAGGATCTTTTTCCCACTTTCAAGACCTTTTTCGATAATTTTATAGGCATTGGAGCTGGTACAGACCATACCCCCCATCTTTCCGACACTCGCCTTGACGGCGGCACTGGAATTGATATAGGTGATAGGAAGTACATCCTCCTCTTTGATACCATGCTTTTCGAGAAACTCGACCGATTCGTCGTAACACTCTTTGTCGATCATACGCGCCATCGCACAGCAGGCTATCCGGGGCATCGCGACACGCTTGTCCGGAGCGATAACTTTCACGCTTTCACCCATGAAACCGACACCGCAAAAGACCACCCACTCGTTGTCGTCCGCTTTGCATCGGCGGGCGAGTTCGAGACTGTCACCGGTAATATCGCCCATCTCAAACACTTCGTCACGCTGATAATAGTGGGCGACAATCGTAACAGGCAGTCTCTCTTTCAATGCAAGAATCTTCTCTTTCAATTCCTCTTTTTCCAAAACCACGTTCCTTAATAGCGTTATAACCATATCTGTTTTATAATTGCGCATAATTTTACCATAAAGAAGTCGACGCATGGAGTTTTTGACCAATCCGAACATTATCTTCTACATCGCTGCCTATCTGATCGGAGGCATCCCGTTTGGACTGATTCTCGCCAGATTTTTTGCCGGAGTCGATGTAAAAAGCAGCGGGAGCCAAAGTATCGGTGCCACCAATGTCCTGCGTGTTGTCAAGGAGCGTGATCCCGCACTGGCGAAAAAACTGGCCATTGCAACACTGACGCTCGACGCCTTCAAAGGAGTCGCCGTTCTGCTCGTTGCCAAGCTGACCGGTATGCCGGATGCAACACTGTGGGCCATTGCCGTTCTTGCGGTGGCGGGCCACTGTTTCAGCCCCTATCTGATGTTCGAAGGGGGCAAAGGGATCGCTACTGGTGTCGGTGTGCTTGCATTCATGATGCCGGACATCACCGCCATCGCGCTGGTTGTCTGGTTCATTCTCGGCAAGACCATCCGAATCTCGTCATTGGCTTCGCTTGGCGCTCTCGTCACCTTTATCATTGCCAGTTATGTCATCTATCCGGATATTCCCAACATTCATTCGCACGCACCTATCTGGATCATCGCCATCATCGTCGTCTACAAACATATCCCCAACATCGTCCGGCTGTTACGCAGAGAAGAGAAGCGGGTTGCATGACGATTCGAATCGAAACACTGGAGTTCGAAACGATCCTCGGTATTCTCGACCATGAACGGACGACTCCCCAGCGTATCTGCGTGGATACCGAGATCACATACAGCTACTCACCGGAAAATTTTCTCGATTATGCCAAAGTTTCGAATCGGATCGTGTCGATTATGACCATGAAGAAGTTTTATCTGATTGAAGAGGCGCTCGAATCTCTTTTTTCTCTCTTGAAAAAAGATTTCCCACAGATTGAAACGATAAAAATTTCAATCTGTAAACCCGATATTCTCCCGAACTGTCGCGTCTGCGTCGAAGATTTTCGCTCCTTTCTTTAAATATTTTTGAAAAATAGTTTAAAACAATCTAAAAATATGCTATAATCCCGCTTAAATTTAACCGGAAGGATTGCACACTATGCGCATACTTATTGTAGAAGATGAAACCACAGTAAACAAGACCCTTTCTGAAGGGCTTAACGAGTTCAATTACCAGACCGACTCGGCAGAAAACTTCAAAGATGGCGACTACTATCTCGACATCCGCAACTACGACCTGATTCTTGCGGACTGGATGCTTCCGGACGGCAACGGTCTTGAACTGATTCAGAAGGCGAAAGTAAACAACCCAAAAACAGCTGTGATCATCCTCTCTGCACGTGACGACAAAGAGAGTGAAATCGAAGCGCTCGAAGCGGGTGCAGATGATTATATTAAAAAGCCGTTTGACTTCGATATTCTTATCGCCCGCATCAAGGCACGACTCCGATTTGGCGGCAGCAACGTCATTGAGATCGACGATCTCAGCATCAATCCGCAAGAGGAGAAGGTGGTCTACAAAAGCAAAGAGATCGAACTGAAGGGAAAACCGTTCGAAGTTCTCACACATCTGGCACGCCATCGTGACGAGATCGTCTCCAAAGAGCAGCTGCTCGATGCCATCTGGGAAGAACCGGAACTGGTTACTCCAAACGTCATCGAAGTGGCGATCAACCAGATCCGTCAAAAAATGGACAAACCCCTCGGTATTCAAACGATCGAAACGGTCCGCCGCCGCGGTTATCGATTCTGCTATCCACAAAAAAACAACGAAGAGTAATTTATTGCACGGCTTGCAGCCGTGCAGACCCACACCAACCCTCTTTCTATTCAGCTTCCATTTACGTTAAAATAGTCTCAAAAAAAGAGTCAAGATGACCGGCAACCGCAGCATACGCAATCAGTTTCTGACGCAGCTCATTATCGCGTCATCGGTTCTTCTGATCATCTTTTCAACCATGCTTTACGCCTACATCAAACAGTCAATCTACGACGAACTCTCCCAGCAGCTGATGAAACAGGCACGTTACATCGTTCAAACTTTTCCCGATTATCAGGAAGGGCAGAAAATCGACGCAAAAAACCTGAAAAACGCTCTACAGATCTCGGCCAAAGTCATCCCTGCACCCCACCACTTCTACAGTTCTCTCGAATGGCGCGAACGGAAAAAACACGGCAAACACTATATCGACCTCATCTATCCCTACAATTTCAAGGCACAGACCTATCTGCTTGTAAGCAAAGAGATCACCAACATTCGCAAGATGTTGGCGAAGATTCTCCGTTCGATCATCATCATCAACCTGATCAGTCTCATTCTGATCGTACTGTACGCGTTCGGTCTGTCGGCAATGCTGCTGATGCCGATTACCCGTCTAACGAAAAAACTCTCCTCGCTCAATGAAAACTTTCTGACGACGATCGATACACGGATGCTTCCCGAAGAGTTTGTGCCGCTCGGGGAGTCGATCAACCGTCTTATCAACCGCATACAGACATTCGTCAAATACCAGAAAGAGCTCTTTATCGGTGCGGCCCACGAACTCAAAACACCCTTGAACGTCATGAAGCTCAAAAACGATGTCACACTGATCAAGAAGAGAGAACCGGAAAAGTATATCGAGGCGCTGCAGCTCTCCAACAAAACGATTCAGGAGATGAACCAGATGATCTCGTCAATCCTGGAAATCGGCAGACAGGAAGGTGCCCACTTCGAACTGCCCCAGACAGTCGACATTATCGATTTCATCAAAAAGAAAGGCGAAGATTTCATCCTGCTCGCCAAAGCAGAAAACAAAAATCTCACCCTCGATCTTCAACCTGACACCCTTGTCGGTTGCATCCAGACGACACTCCTCAACCAGATTTTGCAGAATTTTCTCCAGAACGCCATTAAATTTACACCCAAAGGCAAATCGATACATTTGAGAACCAGGCTAATCGATGAAAACAGAATCAAACTCGAAGTGATCGACGAAGGTCCGGGAATCGATGAAGGCATCGATCTCTTCGCTCCCTTCAAACGCCTTGGAAACGCACCGGGAGCCGGACTCGGGCTCTTTCTGGCAAAATCGGCCGCCGATGCAATGGGAGCAAAAATTTCCCTGAGAAACAGGACCGACGGGCAGAGCGGCACAATTGCCACGCTTATCTTTTCACCCACACCGCAATGCGAATTGCCCGTACCATAACCCCTTGTTCGCAATCTAACCATGCGGGTTGTAAAAAGATTTTTTCATCCGATTGCCATATCTCTTTCTGTGACGATGTATTCATTCTTTTTAAGGTATAGATAAGGTTACATAGGTTATAAATCTCGGAAATTTAATTTCTGGGCATAGGAATCTGCCCGCAGGAAGGTTATTATATGGCATTGATGATTACCGATGAATGTATCGCGTGCGACGCATGTCGTGACGAATGTCCCAACGGAGCAATCGAAGAGGGAGACCCCATCTATATCATCGATCCGGACCGATGCACCGAGTGTGTCGGCCATTATGACG
>NZ_JAOZPV010000064.1 GCF_029932565.1 Hydrogenimonas sp. | reverse complement strand
TAACGACTAACGACTAACGACTAACGACTAACGACTAACGACTAACGACGATATTGCGTCACTCTCCAAACAGCGCTTTGAGTGCATCCGGATTGACCGGTTTTTCCTCTTCGGTCGCCCCTTCGGTTGTCGCGCCGGCCACGGTCGTTGCGATTTCGTTCAGTTCGATCTGATAACCCGTCAGCATCGATGCCAGGCGGATGTTGATGCCGCTTTTTCCGATCGCTTTCGATTTCTGGTCGCTTGGCAGTGTGACCATAGCCTTGTCATCCTCGATCTTTACGCTGTTGATGATCGCCGGGCTGAGTGCGCGTGCCACGAAGATCTCCGGAATCGGTGAATATTCGATACAGTCGATGTTTTCGCCGTGAAGTTCCTGGCTGACAGCGTTGATGCGTACGCCGCGTACGCCCACTGTGGCACCGACCGGATCGACGTTGGGGCTCGTTGCCGTCAATGCCACTTTCGCCCGTTCGCCCGGGATGCGTGCCGACTTTTCGATGATGACGAGACCGTCGGCGATTTCCGGTACTTCCTGCCGCAGGAGCTCTTCGAGAAATTTCGGCATCGTTCGGGAAATCTCCAGATGGATGCCGAATTTTTTGTCGATGCCCACATAGCGGAGGATGCCCTTGATCGTTTCGCCGACTTTGAACGACTCCCCTTTGATGCGGTTGCGTTTCGGCAGTACGGCACGTACTTCGTCGATCTCGATGTAGGTGTTCTGTTCGTTGTCGACACGTGTTACCGGGCCGCTGATAATCGTGCCGATCATCGCTTTGTACTTGTTGAACATCTGCTCTTCGACGAACCGCTGAATATGATATTCGATCTCATGGTAAAGTGCGGCCGCGGCACTCCGGCCGAACTCTTCGAGGTTGATCGGTTCCCCGGTCAGCTCGTCTCCGACTTCGACATCCGGATCGAGCTCTTTTGCCTCTTCGAGTGCGATGAACTTTTCCGGTTCGTCCACAAGGCGCGGATCGTCCGCCTCGACGACGGTGATTTTCTGTCTCAGGATGTAGGTTTTGTTCGCTTCGTCGATTTCGGCATCGTAGTCGCACCCTTCGCAGATGACTCGCTTGGCTGTCTGGATGAGTGCCGTTTTGAACGCCTCTTTGGCCGATTCGGGAGGCAGACCTTTTTCATGGGCAATGGAGTCGATAATATCTATGATTTTTTCCATCGGTTCAACAATTCCTTCTAAAGTTTATGATTGATTTTTTTCGTGCAGCAGGCTATGCAGTCTATTGAGACGCCAATTATACTGAAAGCAATCTTTAACATTTATAAAAAGTTTACTTTCAATTCGATATAATCGGGCAATTATTATGCGCTTTACGAATGAAGCGAATGAAGCGTGAAGGTGGTTGAAAAGTCTCTGCCATCTGATCGCAATATTACAATATCAGGAAGAGAGCATGGAACTTAAAGCAGCAAGAACGGAATTGAACGCGAAGCCGAAGGCAGTCAGTGTCGAGAAAATCGAGAAAGAGCTCGAAAAAGATGGACAGAAAATTTTCTATTTTGACAGAGAGAATTCCCACAAAGATCTGATGGAGATGGTCGAACATTTCGAAGAGAAGGGATACAGCGTCTATTTCCGGGAGATCCGTTTCGGTCTGGACGAAAATGATTATCTCTACGAGGTGCATATCCTGGTCTGATGCGGATGGGTAAAAAATTCTACATCGAGACGCTCGGCTGTGCGATGAACGTACGCGACAGTGAGCATATGATTGCCGAGCTTACGACAAAGGAAGGGTACGAACAGACCGAAAATCTCAAAGAGGCCGATCTGATCCTGATCAACACCTGCAGTGTGCGTGAGAAGCCGGTCAACAAACTCTTCAGCGAAATCGGCCTCTTCAACAAACGCAGGAAAGAGGGGGCGAAGATCGGCGTCTGCGGATGTACCGCGAGCCATCTCGGTGAGGAGATCATCAAACGGGCTCCGTTCGTCGATTTCGTACTCGGAGCCCGGAACGTCAGTAAGATCACAGAGGTGCTTCACACCCCCAAAGCGGTCGAAGTCGATATCGATTACGATGAGAGCCGGTATGCGTTCGGCGAATTCCGCACATCCCCCTACAAGGCCTATGTCAATATCTCGATAGGATGTGACAAACAGTGTACCTTCTGCATCGTGCCCCACACGCGTGGCGACGAGGTTTCGATTCCGGCCGAACTGATCGTGCAGGAAGCGCGAAAAGCGGCGCAAAGCGGTGCCAGAGAGATCTTTCTGCTCGGACAGAACGTCAACAATTATGGACGCAGGTTCAGCGGAGAGCATCCAAAGATGAACTTCACCGGCCTGTTGCGGGCTGTCAGTGAGATCGAGGAGGTGGAGCGGGTCCGTTTCACCTCGCCCCATCCGCTCCATATGGATGACGAATTTCTCAAAGAGTTCGCAGAGAATCCGAAAATCTGCAAATCGATGCACATGCCGCTGCAGAGTGGATCGACGCAGATTCTGAAAGCGATGAAACGGGGGTACACCAAAGAGTGGTTTCTGGACCGTGCCGTGAAACTGCGTGAGATGGTTCCCGACGTTTCGATCAGCACCGACATTATCGTCGCTTTTCCGGGTGAGAGCGAAGAGGATTTCGAGGAGACGATGGATGTAATGGAACGGGTACGCTTCGAGCAGATTTTCAGTTTCAAGTACTCGCCTCGTCCGCTGACACCGGCGCAGGATTATGAGCATCAGATCTCCGACGAGGTGGGTTCCATGCGTCTGAAAAGGCTGCAGGAGCGCCATAACGCGATGCTCGACGAGATGAAATCGGAGCGGGTCGGGAAGATTTGCGACGTCTATTTCGAAGAGCTGCGTCCCGGAGGCATGATCGCCGGCCGAAGCGACAACAATATGCTCATTTCGGTGCCTGGTAGTGAAGAGCTGCTTGGAAAAACGGTGAAAGTCCGTATCACCGAAGCGGGCCGTACAAGCCATCGCGGGGAAGTGGTTGCGTAAACGTTTTTTAAGAGAGCTTGCTCTCTGGATCGTTCCCCCGATCGGGGTTGTGCTCATGTGGTTTCTCTACCTCACCAACAGAAAGGTATGGTGTTTCAAGAGAGAGGTGCCTGACACGCCCTTCGTCGTTCTTTTCTGGCACGGCGAGCTTCTGATGGCGCCCTTTATCTTCCGGAAGACCGCGCCGAAAACCCGTGTCAACGTCATGATCAGTGACCATTTCGACGGGGAGATCATTACTCGTATCATTGCCCCTTTCGGTCTGCGAACTATCCGGGGTTCGAGCCGGAAAGGAGCGGCAAAAGCGCTCATAGCCGCACTCAAGAAGGTAAAAGAGGGGGAGAGTATCGGTATTACTCCCGACGGGCCGAAGGGGCCGCGCCACAGTGTCTCCGACGGAGCCGTCGTGATTGCCCGAAAAGCGAAGATTCCCATCGTCATTCTCAACTGTCGACCTTCACGCTACTGGCAGGCGAAAAGCTGGGACAGGTTCGTAATTCCAAAACCCTTTGGTACAATAGAGTACTACGCTTCCGAACCGATCGATATTTCCGGGATGGAGAAAGAGTCGGCCAGGGAGTTGATTCGCGAGAGGATGCTTGAACATGCAGTTTAGAACCCATCCCAAACATTCCTGTATACGGAAGTTGCACCAAAACGTGTGGGAATACGCGGAAAACCGTCAAGGCTCTATTCAGGCGTCTCAGAGGCAGATATATGCGATACTACGGGCAGATTCAATTTTTCCCCACCCATCGCTGGTGCCCCCCATCGAAGAAGCATCGACCTCTGCTTCCCTGCACAGGACTTTTTGAGATGAGTTCCAAAATCACCTATCTACTGTTTGCGGTGCTGTTGTTGGGAGGCATGGCGATTTTTGCATGGACCAACCCCTCCTATCAGAAGGCGTTTGAAGCGAAATGGCACTATTTTATGGGAGATTATGATGAAGCCTATGCGTTGGCCAAAGAGGCTTACGCACTTGACCGGTACAACCGGATGGCATTGACGGTGATGACACAGACCGAAGTGGCGGAGCGCTATCTCGGTTATATTCGTGAAGGTGCCGGATTTTTGCGTCAGATAGAAGATATTGCCAACCATCCGCCGATCAGCGAAGCGGACAAGATCCGAATCAAAATGATGTGTGAAGTAATGATAGAGCGGTATGAAAAGCTTGTCGCGACACGGTTGACCGATGACGAACTCGTCGAGCGTGCACACAATATCTACGAAAAGTTCAAAAGCCTCTATAGCTCACTGTTCAAGGGTGCTTCATAGAGATGCCTTAAGCAAAAATAGTTTAAGATATTGACAATTGATATCTGACAAAGGGAAGATGTGGGGAAATTGCAGCGCTATTTCTGGCCGAAAACGGCTCTTCTTTTTTTTCTCAACGAGGAGAAAATAGAGGCTGCATTCGGTTATGTCGAGAAGGATGAAATCGATATTCTGGAACGCCGCATCATCTCTTCGGAAAATCGGTCGGAGTTGCTCGATTGGTATGAAGAGATTTGCCACACCTATCCGAAAACCTATGTCGCCGCCATGCTCGATACGATCAACCAGGGAGCGTTGCCGGAATGCGGCAAACCTGCTTTCGAACGTTTCGGTGTCGATGCGGCACTCGTCCATTCTCTATGCATCGACGAGAAATGGATGGCCTATACCTCGCTGGTAGAGATGAAATGGTTCGAACAGAAGTTCAAAGGGATGGAGTTCGACCTGCTTTTCTCCCCTTTTGTTCTGCTCTATCAAAGAAGCAAGCCGCTTCTCGAAGAGAATCCCGGCCTCTTTTTGCTTCATCAGAAAGGCGTCGCTTTTATGGCTGTACTTTCTGCCGAACAGATGTGGTATGCCCAGGTCCTCCTCGTTTCGGAAGGAAAGATGGAAGAGGAGCGGTTCGAAACGGAGTCGGAGGAGCCAATCGAAGAACTCTCGTTCGATTTGGACATGCTGGATGAAGATGAAGAGGTTGCCCCGATCAGTGATGTCGATATCCTGGGTGAATTCAAAGAGGATATCGGAGAGGGCTCAAAGAGTCTGGAAGATGAGTCCGCGCTGGAACTTCTGGAGTACAATCTCAACTTTTTTGAAGAGATGAAAGAGGCGATTGCGAAATTTTACCATGATGATCGTTATCCCCACGCATTCATTGAAAAAGTTACGATTTTCGATATGGATGAACTCGAAAGTGATTTTGTGCGATACATCGAAGATGAATTGTTTATGCAGGCGAGCCTGGTGCGGTTCGATCCGATCGATGTAATGGCCGAACTGGTATGTGAAGAGATAGGCAGATAGCATGCGATTCAGTTTTATCCATCCGAAACCGAAGCCAAAGCTGGATCAGGAAAGCAGAATACTGGTGATATTTTTGGCAATAACACTGCTGCTGATTTTTGGATTTTCAACATTCGTTCTATTGAAAAAGCGTTCGATGGAGAGCGACATCGTGACGATGAAGCAGGAGACGCGGCAATTTAGAGGCAAAAGCGAACGTTTCAAAAAAGAGATTGCCCGGATTGAACGGCTCGCACAAAAGTATGAGACGATCAATACAAACAACACCCTTCTGAAAGAGAGTATTCAAAACCTGTTCGATCTTGTACCCGATCAGATTACGTTGACCAAGGCCATTCTCGACAAGGAGGGGCTCGTACTGTACGGCGTGACCCCTTCCAAAGATGTCTACAACTATCTGCTGCTTGCTCCGCTCAAGTCAGTCTTTCAACGCAATGTCACGACGTTCTATCCGCTCGAGAACGGATGGTGGCGTTTCGTTTCGGTCAATGAGGGAAGCATCGAAACCGGAAGCGAGGTGGAGGAATGAGTTTCAAAGAGATTCGCCTTATCCGATTGTTGATGTGGATTCTTTTCTATCTGCTGATTCTCTTCGTCCTTATTTTCGCTTTGGTGATTCCCGCGGTGAAATCCTACAAAGCCGTCAACAAACAGTATGCGGAAGAGAAAGCGCACTATCTCGCGGCCAAGGATGAACACGATACGATTTTCGACAGACTCAAGTCACTTCAGTCCAAGAATCGGAAAATCGTCGAAGCGTTCGAAAACCGGTGGAATGAAAAAGAGTTCATTGCGAAAGCGAAAAACTATTTTCTGAAAGTCGATATGAAGCCGGTCGATGTCAACGAGACTGACTCCTATTTCAAGGTATACGAAATCAATGCGATGGCGAAAATGGATTCGCCACAGAATTTCTACAAGTTTCTGGATGCCCTCCCCTCCATCCCCTTCGTTATCCAGGCAGATTTTCCGATCGCGTTCCGTGCACATGGCGGCGATGAAATCGAAGGTATATTCCGTATACGTGTCTACGAAGAGAAACTGTCGAGTGCCGAAAGCAACCGTTCCAAGCCATCCGTTACAAAAAGATAGGGGCGAATCTTTTCCGGAATTTTACTGCTTCTGCACCGCTCCCTGAACTGTTTCGGCATCTCGGTTTTCGTATAGGGTGCGATCCAGACGAATCGTTCTGTGATCTCTACGACCCAGATGCCTCCGATAACGACCGAACGGTTGTTCACAATCTCCTCTTTCTGTGCTCGGGTGAGCAGATAGCCGTTCTCTTTCAACTGACGGTCGACAAGACGGATGGTTTGTAGCTCCGATTCCGGACGTTTGAAAAGCGTCAGATTTTTGTAACGGAAGATGGCGTTCTGCGGTGGAAGGAGCGACTGTTTGTCTGCGAGCAGATAGCGGAAACTTCGTGCGATACCTTCGCTGCACTCCTCCATCAAAAAGGCAGCGGCCTGATGTCGGAAACGGTTGCGTGTGTATCTCTCTTCGAGATTTGTGGTATCGACAAAATAGTGAATCTGCCTCTCCTCCAGATAGGAGAGGAGCGATGTTTTCGGTGTAAAAAGAAGCGGTCGGACCAGTGTGTAACATTTGCGCTCCTCGACAGGCTGCATCCCGACCATTTCGGCAGTTCCGCATCCTTTGCAAAGCTGCATGAGTGCCCATTCGAGCATATCGTCGAGCTGGTGGGCCGTCACGAGATTCTCGTATCGCTCTTCTGCGATGATGTTTTCAAAAAATGTGTACCGGATTTTTCGGGCCCGATGTTCGAAATCTCTTCCCTCGACTTTTCTTTCCAGAAGAAAGAGTTTTTTGCCATCTTGTTCTGCCAGGGATTTCGCATAGGATGCCTCCTCGTCGCTTTGTGGCCGGCTTTTGTAGTTGACCAGTGCGATATCGAAGGGGATCTTCTTCTCTTTCAGCAGATGATAGAGTGCAGTGGAGTCGATTCCGGCCGAAAATGCGAGCAGATTTTTTCTGTTTCGGAGCTGTTGAAGCGCTTCGGGTTCAAGCATATGCGACAATGCGTCCCAGCAGTTGGGTTCCCACACAATCGGTCACTTCAACCTCGTAGGTTTTTCCATATTCGACCGGTTCGATCTCGCTGTCGTTGATGAGAACTTCGCCGTCGATTTCCGGTGCCCAGAGCAGCGGGCGTGCGGAGAGAAGAAATTCATGCTCTTCGCTGGGCCCCTCGACGATCATTTTCACACTCGAGCCGACCATGTTGGCAAGTGAGGTTTTTGTCGTCTCTTCGACGATCTCTCCAAGTTTTTCTGCTCTTTCACGAATCGTTTCCGGATCGATTTTCGGCTCCAGATCATAGGCGCTCGTCCCCTCTTCGTCGGAGTATTCGAAAATATTTACACGGTCGAATCCGAATGTTTCGATGAATTCGCAAAGTTCCTGGAACTCTGCCTCCGTCTCGGTCGGAAATCCGACGATCACACTGGTGCGAACGAAACTGTCGGGTACCATCTTCATGGCATGCAGCAGATCCTTGATCTTTTCGCTTCCGATGCCCCGCTTCATCGTTTTGAGAATACGGGGTGTGATGTGTTGAATCGGCATATCGAAATAGTTTTGGAATATGGGTGAATCGGCAACGGTTTTGATGAATCCCATCGAAGTGGTGCTTGGATAGAGGTAGAGGATGCGTGCGCTTTTGACCCCCTCAATGGCTTCGATGGCATGGATGAGCTCCACAAGTCCATCGTCGATTCCGAGATCCCTGAGATAACTGCTGGAATCCTGGGAGATGAAGCTGAAATCGTAAAATCCCTGTTCCACAAGCCGTTTGACCTCCTTCACGACACTTTCGAGCGATCGGGAGTGAAGCTTTCCTTTGAAGCCGGGAATGGCACAGAAACTGCATGTCTGGTTACAACCTTCCGCCAGTTTGACGTAGGCGTGCGAACGGGAGCCGGTTATGACGCGTTCATGGGCTTCATTGAGCAAAAATACATGGGGGGTGAAGCGGCTCTGTTTTTTCATGATCAGTTCGTCGATTTTGTCGTAATCTCCGACACCGGTAAAAATATCGACTTCCGGCATCTCTTTCTGCAACTCCTGCTTGTAACGTTCGCTGAGGCATCCCGCCATAACCAGTACAGACTCTTCTTTTCTCGCTTCATGCAGGTTCAAAACAGTCTGAATGCTCTCCTCTTTGGCCGCATCGATAAATCCGCAGGTATTGACGATGATGACATCGGCTTCTTCCGGTATCTGTGTCATTTCAAATTTTCGCAAACGGCCCAGCATCACTTCCGTATCGACGAGATTTTTCGTACAGCCCAGTGATACGATATGGAGTTTTTTGTTCATACAAATACCTCGTAGTACCCATCCTTGCAATGGGACTTAAATAACTTTTTTGGAATTCTACCATAAATTATGGAACCCAATTTGCTTTCAAACAGGTATACACGGGGAGGATCGCAATTCACATTGAGTTCACGATTTTCGTGTAAAAATCACACATTTCACTACAGGAGAGCAAGGAATGAAGAAAGTTATGGCCATTCTGCTGGCAGCGGGTGCACTGCTGGCGGCGGAGATGCAAGTGGGCGAATTCAAACAGCATATCGAGCTGGGATATCTGGGCACGAGCGGAAACTCGGACAGTCAGACCTTGAGTGCGCTTTACAGCAACGAATACCAGTGGTTGGAAACAACCGACCTGCACTTTCGTGCCGATGCCTATTATGGCGAAAAGGATGGTGACAAAACCGACGAACGCTACAGGGCGCACGCGCTGGCCAACCATATGCTCAACGACAGATGGTACGCCTATGCCGAAGCGGGTGTGCTGAGGAACCCATTTGAAGGGTTCGAACAGCAGTACAACGGCGGCATTGGTATCGGCTATATCGTTCTAGACAATGCCACACAGCTTCTGAAAGTCCGTGGCGGTTACCAGTACCGCTATGCCAATCTGACAACGGGTGACGATGAAGATTATCACTTTCTGAAGCTGGGAGCGAATCACGAATACCATTTCAATGAAAAGACGGATATCGTTTCCGAGCTCAATTTTCTGGAAGATCTGGAAAAAACGAACGACTATGAAATAGTGTTCCGCACTGCATTGAAAACGGCTCTGGTTGAGAATTTTTCTCTGCGTGTCGGCTTTGAGGTCAAATACGACAATTCGCCGGTAGATGACAAAGACAAGACCGACACGACGACAACTGTCGGTATTGTCTACGATTTTTAAAGGACAACGGATGAACATGGAGTTTTTACAGCATATCGAATGGAGTAGAGTCATCGATCTTGGGATCGTTTACGGATTGAAAATTCTTGGCGCATTGGCGATCTTCGTTCTCGGGAAATGGATCGCAAAAGTTTTGACCCGTGTTGTCAAAAAGGCGATGGAGCATGCGAAAGTCGAAGCGACGCTGGTCTCCTTTGTCGGGAACATGGTCTACATTCTTTTGATGGTCGTCGTCATCCTGGCGGCACTCAACAATCTCGGCGTCAATACGACATCATTCGTCGCTGTTATGGGTGCCGCCGGTCTGGCCATCGGTCTGGCGCTGCAGGGAACGCTCTCGAACGTCGGAGCTGCAGTGCTTCTCATATTGTTTCGGCCTTTCAAGGTTGGCGATTTTGTCGAAGCGGGCGGTACTGCCGGCGTGGTCGAGGAGATCAACATGTTCTCGACGATCTTCAAAACGGGCGACAACAAAGTCGTCATCGTTCCGAACAGTTCGGTGATCGGAGGGAATATCGTCAACTATTCGGCCAAAGAGACGCGTCGGATCGATTGGACATTCGGCATCGGCTATGATGACGACCTGAAACTGGCGAAAAAGACACTCGAAGAGATTTTGCTCGCAGATGATCGCATTCATGCCGATCCGGCTCCATTTGTCGCAGTCTCGGAACTGGCCGACAGCAGCGTCAACTTTGTCTGCCGTGCCTGGGTCAACACGCCGGACTACTGGGCCGTCAATTTCGATACGGTCGAAAAGGTCAAACTGGTATTCGACGAAAAAGGGATCTCGATACCCTATCCACAGATGGATGTGCACCTCGACAAAGAAGAGGCAGCAGCCTGAACCTTTCGTGCCGCCTGACCGTTTGGATCGTTACGGGCGGCATATCTCCATTCCAATC
>NZ_JAOZPV010000127.1 GCF_029932565.1 Hydrogenimonas sp. | reverse complement strand
CCTTCCCGAGATCCATATAGACTTTCCGGTTCGCCAGCCCCTCGATCTCCTCGACACGGTGGGTGATGAAAATAGTAGAATGGTCGTAATCGATCGATGAGAGAAGCCGGTAGAAGTGTTCCCGTGCCTTCGGATCGAGGTTTGCCGTCGGTTCGTCGAAAACAAGCCGTCGACTTCTTTTCGCCAGTGCGATGGCAATCAGCAGTTTCTGCTTCATACCGCCGGAGAGTTTGAAAAAGGGTTTGCCCATCTGTTTTTCCACATCGAGTTCCATGGCGCTCGCCTGTGCAATGATCTCTTTTCTGGATGTCCCCGTACTCCGTTCAATATAGGTCAACAGTTCGGAAATGTTGAGTTTTACAGGTGGCGGCAACTGGGGTATGAAACTGATCTGTTGCAACACGTCGGTACGGTTTTTGATCGGATCGTTTCCATCGACGTGCACGGTGCCCCTGTCGACATGATAAAAACCCAGTACCGTCCTCACGAACGTCGTTTTCCCCGCACCGTTCGGACCCATCATCGCGACTCTGTCACCCAGATGGATATCGAGAGAGACATCGTCGAGTACCTTCACACCCATGAATGTTTTCGTGACACCTCTCGCTTCGACAATCGCACCCATCAGACCAGATCTTTCAATCGGAAAGTAAAGTTGTAGGCATCGGTATGACAAACATCGAAGCAGCGCGCGCACAATGTGCAGTCACCGTTGATCACCAGCTGTTTGCTGACACCTTTCTCTTTCCGGGCCTTGTCATATTTCGGTTTGATGAACTCAATGACATGATTTTCAAAACAGGCATCGAGACATGCACCGCAGTGATCGCATTTGTCCATGTCCCACTGGACTTTGGTGGCCGTGACCCAGCCGATCACATTGTAGGTGGTGCCGACGGGACAAATATAGGTACACCACATACGACGCGAATAGAAAATTTCAAAAAGCAGTATCACCACGACCCAGACAGCCGCCAGACTCCAGCCATAGACGATAAGCCGGCTCAGGATGCCAATCGGGTTGATCACTTCGAAAATCAAAAAGCCGTGGATGAAGGTAATACCCAGAATCACGGCCCAGAACGCGAAACGGATGCGCGGATCCCAGCGTCGCTCTTTGATAATCTTCTTTCGAACGAGTTTCTGGTGAAAATATTCGCCAATCTCGCTGATAATGCCATAGGGACATGCCCACGCACAAAAGCTTTTTCCTCCAAACAGCAGATAGAAGAAAGCGATCGTCACCGATCCGATAATCATATTGATATGGATAACATGCGTTGCCGCCCATGTTTCGATGGCTGTAAAAAGGTCGATCAGATGAAAGCCCAAAAGTCTCGAACCGTTCATCGTCCCTTCAAGCAACTGGACATCGACATGGTAGGAGATGAAAAAGGCGATATTGATGATGATCACACTCAGCCATCGCCAGAAACGCCATGTCGGACGGATGCCACCACGTTTTGTTTTGTAATAGAATGTCGACAAAAAGGGGGCACGGATGATATCGCGTATCGTGCTGTTATATCTATCCATCTTTTTTCCTTGATCTTTTGGGAAACGGTTACTGCGTTGCCGCTTCCAGTTTCTGTTGGAACGTTCCTATCTCTTCACTCAACGCTTTGAGATCTTCATTACTCATTTTGGTCAACAATCCATACATGACATAATTTTTTCTCTTACCGGCTTTGAAGTCAATCAATGCCTGGTTCACTTCCGACTCGCTCTTACCGATCAGTTTCGGTCCGATAGCCCCTTCCCCATTGACACCGTGACAGGAGGAGCACTTCTGCTTGTACATCGGACTGACTTTGAACGCCATGGCACTTCCCGCCCGTTCACGAAGGGATTTGAGCTTTCTCGCGACTTCGTCTTCCTCTTTCTTCATCTGCTCTTCCACACTGACAGGCGCTTCGGTCGGCTCAATCGGCTGAATAGCAGTCTTCTCTTCCTGCACTTCAATCTTCGTCTTTTCGATCAGTTCCTGAATCTTTTTATAGCGCTCCGCTTTCTGATCGAGCTGATACATGAAGACCATGGCCCACAGAGCCAGCAGTGTGGCGATGGCTGCGATAATGTGTCGAATCATTGTCTACCCTTTCTCATTTCCTGGATTTGTTTGTTGAATTCGGCAATCTCGTTGGCGATACTCTTAAGTTTGGCATCGTCCATCATCTCTACCAGCTGCTTCATCAAAACATTCTTTTTCTTGCCGGTTTTGAAATCGATAAGACGCTGGTAGATAAATTCCCCATTTTTGTCGAGCAGAGATGGCCCGATGACACCATTGGCATAATCGTCGTGACATGGCGAACAGCGTATAACGAAATCTTTGCTCAGTTTCTTGATCATCAGTTCGATCTGTACTCTCTCGTACGGTGAACGGATATGGAGATAGGCATCGAGCGTCGTGCGTCGTTTGGATTCTTCATCCGTCGCATTTTTCTCTTTGTTGTAAGAGTAGTAAAACTGTCCAGTATTCTCTTTCGACGTTTTGGTTTCTTCGCCTTTTTTTACAGCACCCGTCGTAATTTTGATCTCCTGAGTCGTACTCTTTTGGCTTCCGCCTTTTTCCTCTTTTTTCTCACCACATCCGGCCAATCCAATTATCAATGCACTTGTTAGTGCCATTATTACTATGTTACGCATTATTGTCTCCTCCCCCATAAATATCTGCATATGTCTTGCGTGGTATCACCTTGATGACGTCGGTCGGACAAAGTTCCACACACGCACC
>NZ_JAOZPV010000063.1:5934-10656 GCF_029932565.1 Hydrogenimonas sp. | reverse complement strand
CCAGGTTTGGTATAATACCCCAATTTTTTCCAAAGGCTTGCAATATGGTAGTGACACGCTTTGCCCCCTCACCAACGGGATACCTGCATATCGGTGGCCTGCGCACAGCGCTTTACAGCTATCTCTGGGCACGCAAAAACGGCGGAGAATTCAAACTTCGTATCGAAGATACCGATCTCAGCCGAAACTCGGCAGAGGCGACAAAAAAGATCATCGAAGCGTTCGACTGGGTCGGAATGGATTACGACGGAGAACTGGTCTACCAATCCGACCGTTTCGACCTCTACAAAAGCTATATCGTCAAACTGCTGGACGAGGGGAAAGCCTACCGATGCTATATGACCAAAGAGGAGCTCGACAAACTCCGGGAAGAGCAGATGCAGCGCAAAGAGCGTCCGCGTTACGACGGCCGCTACAGGGATTTCACAGGAGAACCGCCGGCCGGTATCGAGCCTGTCATCCGCATCAAGGCACCGCTGGAGGGCGATATCGTGTTCGAAGACGGCATCAAAGGGAGCATTACGATCCGGGCGAGCGAGGTGGACGATTTCATTATCGCACGCAGTGACGGCACGCCGACCTACAATTTCGTCGTTGCGATCGACGATGCGCTGATGGGCATTACCGATGTCATCCGCGGCGACGACCACCTCTACAACACGCCGAAGCAGATCATCGTCTACGAAGCACTGGGATTCAAACTGCCGCGGTTCTACCATGTCCCGATGATTCTTGGTCCGAGCGGAAAGAAACTGTCGAAGCGTGACGGCGCCACCGATGTCATGGAGTACAAAGCGATGGGCTACCTGCCCGAAGCGCTTCTCAATTTCCTGGTCCGTCTCGGGTGGAGTCACGGCGACCAGGAGATTTTCACGCTCGACGAAATGCTCGAACATTTCGATCCGACCGATATCAACGCTTCTGCATCGCAATACAATCCCGACAAACTGCTCTGGCTCAATGCCCACTACATCAAGAACAGCTCCAACGAGCGGCTGGCCAAACTGCTCGAAGATTTCGACCTCTACCTCCTGAGTCACGACAAACGGGAAATCCTGCTCGATATCTTCAAAGAGCGATGCAAGACGGTCAAAGAGATTGCGGAGCAGATCAAAGAGGTCATCGAAACACCGTCAAATTATGATGAAAAGGCAATAAAAAAGGCGATGAAGGGCAGTGCGGACGAGATTCTCGAAACATTCGCCAGGAAACTCGAAACGGCCGGTGAGCTCCATCTGCCAACCGATTACCACGCCCTGATGGAAGAGTTCGTGCGAGAAAAGGAGATCGGTTTCGGCAAGATCGGAATGCCGCTGCGTGTTGCACTGATCGGTCGTCTCGGCGGCCCGGAACTGAGTGATGTTATGAGTATCATCGGCAGAAAAGAGACGATCGAACGGATCGAAAAACTGCTCACTTTCGTGAAGGAAAGCAGCGCTTCCTGACGGAAAGCGCCCTCTCTTCACACCCCCTCTTCTCTTTCCGTCAGATCGGATTCTCCAATGTTATCTGCATCAGGCTGTTGACAAGTATCGCAATATCTTCCAGTTTCTCGATGACGGGCTGCTCCATAAATTTCCCGAACTCCTCCTGCAGCGCCGCATACCGCTCCTCGCAATCGTGCAGATAACTTCCAAGCGCCTCTTCCATCGTTTCATCCTTGCGCTGATAATGGATCACCTTTTCACTCAACGATGTTACGGAAAATTCGATAAACTCTTCGAGCTGTTTTTTGATCGTATATTCCTCTTTGTTTTTCGGACGGTAGTTCTCGAGGGCTTCCATGATCTCGTTGATATGGAGCTGTTTGATGATGGCGTACATCAGTTTCGCCGTTTCGTCGAAACGGCGGTGGTTACGTTCATGCAAAATGATCGCCGCCACGGTGAATTTCATATAGGGAAGGTGATGGAAGAATCGGTTGATCGGACTCTTTTCGTTGACGATCGGCGCGATACTCTCTTCCGGGGTCATCTCCATCAGTTTCGCCATTTCGCTTCGGTAGCGAAGCAGCGTGGGGGCATGAATCTGATCGGGCGAAAGATGACGCATCATCCAGCTGACACTGAATTCCAGCGTGGTTCCGATTTCGAAAAGAAGCGCATACTGCTTCTCGGCATCCATCAGGTAGTCGTGTCGGAAAATTTCGTAGCGGATGTCATTCGAACCGAATAGCTGGTTGCAGATGAGATAGCTCTTGATCTTTGAAACGAAGCGATCCCTGCCCAGTTCGTCGTAATCGCTTATGAACGTGATCCCGGCATTGTTGATAACACGATTTGCCATGACGGTGGCCGCGATCTCCCTCCGCAGAGGATGCTCCAGAATCTCGTCTTCGTAGATCGTCGAAAAGGTTTTCGGGAAATATTTGAGCAGATACTCCTGCGAAAAAGAGTCGTCGGGCAGCTCGCTCTCGAGCAGCAGCTTCTTGACGAAAATCTTGGTGTAGGAGAGGAGTGTGCCCAGTATCGGCCGCACCAGTCCCTCTTTCTCATCCAGTACCGCCGTGATCTTTTCATCCTTGGGAATATGAAACTGTTTCCGGCTGAAGACAGGGAGTTCGCGCTCCAGAAGGGAGATGGCCAGCAGAAACGGCACCAGATCGGTCTGGCTGCGGCGATAATCGAGAGAAATCGCCAGGGATTGATGGTAGTTGGTCCAGAGAACACGGTTGACGACCATCTCCGCCTGATGCTGCAGAGCTTCCAGACGGCTCTCTTCGTCGAGCTGTCCTTTTCGGACCAGCGATCCCAGCGTAATTTTGAGATTGACTTCGTAGTCGCTGGTGTTGACCCCGGCCGAATTGTCGATGGCATCGAGGTTGATAAATCCCCCGCTCTTGGCATACTCGATACGCGCCTGAAGTGTAAAACCGAGATTGCCGCCTTCGCAGACAGCCCGGACCCGCAGATCGGATGCATCGATTCGCACATTCTCGTTCGCCTTGTCACCGACATCGAGATTGCTCTCCCAGCTCGCCTTGACATAGGTTCCGACCCCGCCATTGAAGAGAAGATCCGCTTTCAGACGCATCACTGCCTGCACCATCTCCTCACCGCTCATATTCTGACGGGTTGTGCGAAAGAGTTTCTGCATCTGCGGTGTCAGCGGGATCTCCTTTTCATCCCGACGGAATACGCCGCCGCCCTCGCTGATCTTTTTCGGATCGTAGTGGCGCCATCCTCCTTTCGGACTTGCGTTGAAAAGCCGTTCGCGCTCACGGTACGCCGTTTCCGGATCGGGATCGGGGTCGATAAAAATTTCGTTGTGGCTGAACGCGGCGAGAAGCTTGAAATGGCGGCTCTGCAGCATGCCGTTTCCAAATACGTCACCATTCATCGAGCCGATGCCGACCACCGTGATCGGCGTGTCGTAAAAGTTGATCCCCTCTTCGATAAAAAACCGTTCCACCGAACGGAGCGAACCCTTGGCCGTAATCCCCAGATCTTTGTGGCTGTAGCCATGGCTTCCCCCGCTGGCGAACGCATCGCCCAGCCAGAAGCCCCGCCGAATGGCGATCGCATTCGCCGTATCGCTCATATGGGCCGTCCCCTTGTCGGCCGCGACGACAAAATAGATATCGTCGTCATCGTAACGCACGATTTTCGGCTCGACGATGGTCCGGCCGCCCTCCTGATTGTCCACCAGGTCGAGGAGTGCATCGATATACAACTCATAAAACTTTGCAAACACCTCTCTCGTTATCTCCTCTTTCGGAAGGCGGATGATGAAGCCCCCCTTCGCACCGCAGGGGACAATGATCGCATTTTTTCCCTCCTGTGTCAGCATCAGCGAACGCACCTCGACACGGTAATCTTCGAAGCGGTCGCTCCAGCGCAGACCACCACGGCTGACATTGCCCATGCGAAGGTGAACGCCGCTCAGGCTGTAATGGTGCACGAACGCCTCGATTCTGGGCTGTATGCCGTCGATTTTGCTCTCGATTTCGTCGGTATGCACTTTGAAGGCGATGACATCTTTGCCGAGGAAAAAGTTGGTCCGAACCATCCGTTTCACGATCTCGAAAAACATGCGGATGACGAGGTCTTCGGTGATATGGGTGATCGGATGCAGAAGCGACTCGATCTGATCCTCGCATTTCGACATTTCACTTCTGCGTCGTTTGACATTCGGATTGAACTTCAGATAGAAATAGGTCAGCAGCGATTTCGTCACTTCATGGTGCCGAATCAATACATCCGTGATCGTCACCCGGTTGAACGCGAGAACGAGCTGATTTTCGAAATCGATCAATGCATTGAGCAGTTCGAGCTCCCTGGGCGAAAGATTTTCAAGCAGTGTCAGCTTCAGAAGCGGTGTATTGGGCAGTGTCGGGCAACAAAGCATCCGTTTCAGCAGATCGAGTATGTTCGCTTTTGTCCGTTTGATATCATCGACCTGGTCGTTACCGATACGGTAGCGGCTGACATAAATTTTCTCGTTCTCGTAGGGGATGTCGTAGGAGATCTCGCTGTGAACCGTCAATCCGATATTTTTCAGAAGGGGTACGATCTGCGTCAGCATGAAGTGTTCCCTGCCGTAAATCTTCAGATAGAGTGTGCCATTCTCGTCTTCGATCAATTCGGATGCGAAAGGGTGGTCAGCGAGCTCTCTGGCAATTGAATCGGGCAGAACCAGGTCGTCACTGCGAAGTATCTGCAGACACGCCTGGGCATATTGCTGTTCGAGATCCATGATCTTTCTCCTTGTAGATATTAGATA
>NZ_JAOZPV010000063.1:0-5834 GCF_029932565.1 Hydrogenimonas sp. | reverse complement strand
CCCAGATAATACCCCTGTGCATAATCGACGCCAAGCACTTTCACTTTGTCGAGAACCGCTTTCGAATGGACAAATTCGGCGACCGTCACCAGTTGCGCCCCTTTGGCGAAGTCGACGATCGTCTGAACGATCAGTTCGGCATGGGTGTTGTGGTCGACATCTTTGATCAGTGATCCGTCGATTTTGATAATGTCGATATCGAGCTGGAGCAGTTTTTCGAAATTGGAATATCCGCTTCCGAAATCGTCGATCGAAATTTTGCATCCATAGCGTTTGACCTGTCGTATAAATTCCGAGATGATCTCATAATCCTCGATCTCCTCGGTTTCGAGTATTTCGAAAACGATCAAAGAGGCGATCTCTTTGTACTCCTCCAGCAGAGCGAATATCTGCCTCTTGTCGTGTTCGCTGGTAATGTCTTCGGCAGAGAGATTGACACTGAAGGTAGCCTGCGTTTTTTCGGCAATCGTAAGAGTCTGCTTCAAAATCCGCGTCGTAATGACACCGCTCAGCTTGGCCTGTTTGGCCGCCTCGATAAAGAAGAAAGGTGCAATCGTTTCATGTTCGCCGATACGCAGACGGGCCAGTGCCTCGTATTTGAGCGTCTTTCCGCTTCGCAGATCGATAATGGGCTGGAAAAAAGGAATCACGGCATCCTGTGAAATCGCCGTCTTGAGCTGTCTGAGAGCATGAATGTTGCTGGCGATCGTTTCGGAGACATCCAGCGAGGGTTCGTAGATGGCATACCGTTTGCGTCTCGATGATTTGACCGTCTTGAGTGCCATATCGGCCGTTTCGAAAAGTTTTCCCGCCGTACTGGCACCGATCGAGATGGAGATATCGATGGCGAGATTGTCGATCGTGAAGGTCTCTTCATCGAAACGATCAAGAATGTCGACAATGACATACTTCAGATTTTGCGGATCATCACACTCAAAAAGGATGCCGAAATCGTCTCCACCGAGCCGATAGAGGTGTGCATCACTCCGCCTTGGCATCGTCTCTTCCAGCAGTTGCGCGACTGCCTGCAGCAGATGGTCGCCCACTGTCGAACCGTAAAATTCGTTGATATGCTTGAAACGGTCGATGTTGACGAGAATCAGTGCGGGATTTTTCATACGTTCATACTGCTGGACATAGGCTTCACGATTGCCAAGACCCGTCAGATGGTCGGTAATCAGGGACCGCTGGAGTTGCTCCTGGGTACGCTTGAGACGGATAAACTCTTTTTCGGAGTGGAAAACGAAATAGAGAACGATGCCGATCGTAACCAGATAGAGGATCAGCAGAATCACTCCAAGCTGGTTGATCTTTTGCAGTTCCGCCGAAGACTCCCGGGAAAAGAGATTCATGATGTTGTGCAGATCCCGCTGAATCGACGGGTCAAGAATGACTCGAAGCTGCCTGTGAAACTTCGGGAAAAGCTGGATAAAGAGATCGAGATGGCGAATGGAGGTCTCCAGCAATCTCTTTTTCGGTTTGCTGTCCGCTTCACCCATCATCCCCGTCAAGTCGTTTTTGTAGAGGGTCAGCTCTTTGATGAACGACTCATCAAGGGCATTTTTGGTAAGGAATAGACTCGCATTGATTTTCGAAAGCGTCAAAATGATTCTGCGTTCTCCCGGATCGTTGATATCGAAAAGGTCATAGGCTTTCAGAGCGAGCGTCGGAAGATAGATACTGCTGTTTTTCAATGAGGCATTGAGTGTCAGAAAAGTGTTGATCGTTTCGGCCAGCTCGGAGAAATGGCGTTTCAAGCGCAGAAGCGCCTGATAACTCTTTCTGTGATACTTGTTGGTGAGATGGGGATATTTCAGCAGACCATCGATCTGGCTGCGAATGCCATTGATCCTTTCGTAGATCAAGTCGTTGTTGAAATAGAGAAAATAGTTGGCTTCCAGAACCGTATGCTGCAGGGCAATGATTTCGGCATGCAGTGTCTGCAGATCCCGGTTGACGCGTTGCGGGATCTCGAATCCCTCTTTCATCTGGTTTTGCTGATAAAGCATCAAACCGACGCCGAGAAGCGCCGCCAGCAGTGCAACGACAACTTTAAAAAGCAATCTCTTCATTTATGGAGCCCCGTCGATAATAGCCGGCCTCTCTCCGGTCAATGTTTTCAAAAACGTTTCGATGGCAACAATCTCCTCTTCGCTCAACTCGAACCCAAGGTTGTGATAGGCCATTTTCTGCAGGGCTTCTTTGAGCGTTGCAACACTCCCATCGTGAAAGTAGGGAGCCGTCAACGTAATGTTGCGCAGCGTGGGAACTTTGTAGACATTCTTGTCTTTCGCATCATGGGTAATATCGTACCGATCCGGAAATTTTGCACTCCATCGGTATGGAATGATCAGTCCAAACTTCTGGAAACTGTTGCCCCCGATGTTGATGCCGTTGTGGCAGGTAATGCAGCCAAGCGTTTTAAAAAGGCGATACCCTTTCGCCTCGGAAGCGGAAAGGCTGATCTCTTTCCGAAGATATCGGTCGAATTTGCAATTGGGTGTGAAAAGGGCTTTTTCAAATTCGGCAATCGCATCGAGCATATCGTCGTATGTCGGAGGATGGTTGTAGATGGTTCGGAACGCCTGGTTGTAGTAACCGTTCTGTTCCAGATATTTCTCGATATCGCTCGGAATCATATCCATTTCAACGGGATTGTGGATCGGACCGTTCGCCTGATCTTTGAGGTCTTTGGCACGCCCATTCCAAAACTGCCGAAAATTGAAGTAGGCATTGTAGACGGCGGGGGCGTTGGCATTGCCTTTGGCGCCGTGTACACCGATGGAGACGGGCCTGGGATCGGCTCCGCCATGATCGAAATCGTGACAACTGTGGCAACTGATACTGTTGTCGGAAGAGATTTGGGGATCGAGAAAAAGCATTTTCCCAAGTTCCGCTTTGGCTTTGTCATAATCCACCTTCAGCGGAATGGGTTTGATCGGCTCATCCGCCCATCCGGGAAAGCAGATAAACAGAAGCATAAAAAATAAAGCTATATTATAATTTTTCTTTTTCACATACATAGGAAACATTATATCACATCACGGTTATAAGGACGTTTTAGGCCTGTTTCGCCAAGCGGAAAAAACGCTGGAGTGCCCGTTTTTCTCTCCAACCGATGCGATAGTGAATCCTGTCGAGATAATCCTGGAGTTGATGCACTTCGATGCCTCTGCGTTTTGCCTGCTCTTTGAGAATACGATAGGGAATTTTCTGGGGATGGGCGAAAAAACGTGCAGTCAGACGATTGATCCGCCGGATATACCCGGGATGGGCGCACAGACGGGCAAAGACAAAAGGAAGCGACTCCCGCGCTTTCCATGCTGCAGCCAGATCGATCCCCTCTCCCGGATGTTCCAGAAAATAGCGCAGCGCCCTGTCGCCGATGATCACCTCGCCCCGAAATCCCAGAACTTTCGCAAGCGCGTTGGAAGTGTCCGACGCTCTGTCCATCTTCGGGTCACCGGGCAGCAGGAGTACGCTTTGAACCTCGCCGTTCGCGACGATGCCGAAGTCGGTGCATCGGCACCCCCTGCTCTTGATGCTCGAAATCACCGCCGCGTCGATACGGCGTGCGCGAAAGGCACGATTGATGTCAGCAGGCACCGATCCGCGCTTCTGCCATGCCTTTTTCTCCGCGCTGTGTCGCAGATGACGTTTGAGAAAGAGGTGGAACGGGAGCAGGTTGAGATACTCTATTTTTCCGAAAATCATAGGCGCATTATATCCTAAGCCGCTTCGCCGATATGCTATAATCCTTCGAAAAATGCGGCAAAAAGGTTGAACAGATGGTCAAAGTGGAATTTCTGGGCCCCATCGGCAAAGCACCCGTCGAAATCGATGCCAGGACGCTCGCCGATGTCGCGAAGGTGCTGAAAGAGGATCCGGAGATCGCGAAATGGCTCGAACAGTCTGCGGTCGCCGTCAACGACACGATGGTGAACTCGCTCGATTTCCCACTCAAAGACGGCGACAGGGTTTCGCTGCTTCCTCCGGTATGTGGCGGGTAATACAATGCTGAAAATCTATCAGGGGCCTCTTCCCGTTTCCGAACTTCTAAGCGAATGGTACGGCGCCCATTACAACGAAAATTACGGCGCCATGGTCAATTTCGTGGGCACCATCCGCGAGGAAGGCGGCATCGACGCACTCAGTTTCGATATCTATCTCCCTGTTTTGGAACGATGGTTCGACGGCTGGAAAGCGAAACTCGAATCCAAAGGAGCTTTGCTTATGATGGCGCACAGCGAAGGGGACGTGCCGGTCCACACCTCCTCTTTCGCCTGCGCCATCTTCAGCCCGAAACGGCGTGTCGCCCTCGAAATGCTCGACGCATTCGTCGAGGATTTCAAAGCCAATGCGCCGATCTGGAAGTATGATGTCCGGGGTGGTGAACGCATCTACGCGGCCGACCGGTCCACGCCGATGCGCGGCAGCGGACTGTTGGCGGAGTGACAACCGGACAACGGACATCGAGATTCACTAACGTGAATCGGCATTGGGCATTGGATATTGGGGACGCCTCCTTTGCAATTCCCTGTTTTTCAATTTCCGAATTTTCAAAAGGCAGTAATGATTATGATCTCCTATGACGAATCGATGGATAAAATGAATGGAATCGTTGTCGAAGCGGTCGGCGTGGAAAAAGTCTATCTCACCGATACCCTGGGCCGTGTACTGGCCGAGAATATCGTCGCGAAAGAGAACTCGCCCGCCTATCCCACTTCGGCGATGGACGGTTATGCCGTCATTGGAGCGGACCAGACGCTCGGCACGCTCGAAATCATCGAAACGAACCCCGCAGGCAGCGACACCGAGGGGCTGAGAGTCGTTCCCGGAACGGCAATCAAAACCTTCACCGGCTCGCTGATGCCGGAGGGGGCCGATACACTGATCCCGATCGAAAACGTCACGGTCGAAGGGAACCGCATCCGTATCGACGAGCCTGTTCCGACCGGTTTTTCGGTCCGGCCCGTGGGCGAAAACTTCAAAGAGGGCGAAGTGCTGATCGAACGCGGATCGACGATCGGATTCGCCGAAATCGGCGTCATGGCGAGCCTGAATGTCGTCGCTCCCCTCGTCGTTCAGAAACCGAAAGTGGCGATTCTGGCCACCGGCAGCGAAGTGCTGGAGCTCGGCGAATGCAGCGACAACCCCGCACAGATACGCAGCTCCAACAATTACACGCTCGAAGCGCTCGTCGCGCAGCACGGCGGCGAAACGGTCCAGATGGGAAGCGTCCACGACGAACGCGCCGCCATCACCTTCGCGATGAAGGAGGCACTCCGAAGCGCCGACATCGTCGTCACGACGGGCGGCGTCAGCGTAGGCGACTACGACTTCGTCAAAGATGTCATCCGCGACGAACTCGGCTGCGACGTCGTCTTCAAAGGGGTGCTGATCAAACCGGGCCAGCATATCATGGTGGCGCAGAAGGGGAACCGCTTCATCGTCGCCCTCCCCGGTTTCGCCTACTCCTCCACCGTCACCTTCATCCTCTACGTACTGCCGATTCTATACCGCCTGCAGGGGCGCGAATACACCCTGCCGGTCGTCACGGCACGCATCCTCGACGGCTATCGGAAAAAGACGCGGAACAAAACGGAATTCGCCGCCTGCAACATCCGCCTGAAAGATGGGGAGTATGTCTGTGATTTCGAAGGGAAACGCACCGGCAGCAGCGCCATCATGACCAACATGCTGGGCGACGTGGGGCTCCTCTGGCTCGATGCGGACGAAGGAGACAAGGAACCCGGCGATCTGGCGAGGATCATTCTGCTGAAATAGTCGTTAGTCGTTAGTCGTTAGTCGTTAGTCGTTAGTCGTTAGTCGTT
>NZ_JAOZPV010000062.1 GCF_029932565.1 Hydrogenimonas sp. | reverse complement strand
GAAAATTTTCGCCTGTGCCAGATGGACGATGTTGGTCTTCGCCTCGATGCGGTCGAAGAGCAGCAGGTCGCTCTTGTCGCAGAAGATGCGCATGCCCAGGATATCCCGGTCCGTCGTGGCTGCGGGGATCTGTGCCGCTTCGATGACGACGGCGTGCAGGGTTGTCTCTTTGTGTGCGTCGGCCCATCGGGCGTATTTGCGTGCCATGAAATCCCACTCGACCCGTGTCGCTTCCCGCTCGAGCTCGCTGATTTTGATCGTGAGCGGTTCGATGTTGCGCAGGAGATACGCCCTCTTTTTCTCGTCGTCCGAAAGGATCGCTTTGAGAAGGCGGTGGAGCGTCAGGTCGGAGTAGCGGCGTATCGGAGACGTGAAGTGGGTGTAGCGGTCGAAACCGAGCCCGAAATGGCCGACGTTTTCGGCACTGTAGCATGCCTGTTTCTGCGTCTGGATGATCAGCTGGTCCACATAGGGTTGCACACCCCTGGTGCGTGCCTCTTTCTGCAGGGCCAGCACGAGCGCGTGGAAGTCGTTTTCACTCTCTTCCACGTAGATACCGATTTTTCCCAATTCGTCGACCAGTTTTTCGATACGCTCGGGCGTCGGCGGTTCGTGGATGCGGAAAATGCCGTAGTCGAAATGTGTCGCGGCCGCCCTGTTGGCCAGCAGCATGCACTCCTCGATCAGGCTGTGCGAGGGGGTCGACGCCTCGATGCGCGTGGCAAGAAGGTTCTGCTTCTCGTCGAGTGTCATACGCACTTCGTTGGACATGAAGTCGTATCCCCGTTTCAGACGCTCGGCACGCAGCCTGTCGGCCACCTTTTTCAGAGGAAAGATGAAGCGCAGCGTCTCCTCGTCTCTTTCCGGTGCATTCGCCATGCCCGCTTCCAGATAGGCGTCGATTTCGTCGTAGTTGTAGCGCCGTTTGGAGCGGATGAGCGCCTCGAAAAAGGTGTGCCTCTTCGTTTCGAGCGTTTCGGGGTCGAGCTCGAGGCGGCAGACATAGGCGAGACGGTCCACGTCCGGTTTGAGCGAGCAGATGTTTTCACTCAGCGCCCTGGGGAGCATCGGAATCGACTTGTGGGGGAAATAGATCGAGAAGCCGCGGCTTCTCGCCTCTTTGTCGATGGCGCAGTCGGGGGTGACGTAACTGCTCACGTCGGCGATGGCGACATAGAGGGTATGGTTCGTTTCGTCCCAGAAGATCGCGTCGTCGAAATCCTTCGCATCGACGGGGTCGATCGTGCAGAAGGGAAGGTGGCGCAGGTCGGTACGGTCGGGATAGAGCGACGCGTCGACGACGTCGCCCCAGCTGTGCGCTTCGGTTTCGGCCTCTTTGGAGAAAAACTCCTGTTTGTTGAAGATGGCGAGCGAGATCTTTTCGTCGACGGCCGGATCGAGCAGGCTGCCGAGAATCTGCGTGATTTCCGACGTACGGTTGTCGACCTGGAAAACGGTGTGCTCTTCGAGGTCCGCCGTCGTACTCTTCAGCTCCATCGGCAGGTCGGTCTTGATGTGAAACGGTTCCAGTCCCGATTCGGTCATTTTGATGTAGCCGATGCCGTAGACGAAAGCCGGCTGGACGATTTTGACGACCTTGGCCGAGGGTCGGCCGGCCTTGCCGAACAGCCGCCGTACGATGACGTAGTCGCCGTTTTTCGCGCCGTGAAGGTTCTGCGGTTCGATCAGCAGGTCTCTCCCTTTCGCACCGATCATCTCCAGAAATGCGGTGCCGGATGGAAGGACGTCGAGGGTTCCGGCCCGGTATTTGGCGTCGAGTACGAGCGTGCCGTCGTCACTCTCCTTGACGATATGTTCGCGAAGCAGTTCTTCCAGTATGGGAAGGTGTTCCTTTTCGATGTCCGATCTGTATGTTCCTTTGGCGATGCGCGTCAGGAATGATCTCATTTGGCTATTTTCTCGATCGTCGCATGCAGTGTCTCCGCATCGAGGCCGAAACGGTCGGCCTTTTCATAGGCACTCTGCACACAGGGTTCGCAAAGGGGATGAATGAACGGGATCGCCTCTTTGACAATATGGAGAATCTCTGTATGTTTGCGAATCCCGTCGGGAGCCTCTTCGGGAGTCATCATATACCGCATCATCTCGATCATTTTGTCACTGAATTGCCAATGTTTGAACATCAGTGCGGCGATCCATTCGCTGGTGATACCGAGAAATCTTTTCTCGATTTCATCGACGTCTTCAGCCGTTTCCGTCTCCTTCATGGCTCTCTGAAACGATTGGGTTTTGTTCTCTTCGTCCAGTACGATCGATGCGACCACTTTACCCAGTTCCATCAGCAGGGAGAGTGTCATCATCTCCGCCTGATGGGTCGCGACCTGGTCTTTGCCCCACTGCAGGGTCAGCGCGTTTTGGAGCGAAGAGACTTCCAGCAGATGGCTGTGTGTGACCCCGTAGGGAGAGAGATCGATCGGAAAGCTGTTTCTGATGGCATAGGAGATGGCAAAACCCTGGATCGTTCCCATTCCGAACAGGGCCACCGCCTGGTCGATCGATGTAATCTGGCGGCTGAAGCCATATAATGGCGAGTTGGCCGCTTTCAGGATATCGGCTGTGAACATCGGATCCTGTTTGACGATGGGAACCAGCTCTTTGATGGTCCCTTCCGGATTGTTGCAGATTTGCCGGACACTGTTGACACTCTCCGGAAGAGGCGGAAGCGATTTGACTTTCTTGATGATTTTTTCGACCATAAGGCACTCCATCGGATTCAAAAATTGGTTTTATTGTACATAAGAGTAACTTAAGGGCGCCTCTAAAATCGTCGTCATTGGAAAAGAGTTTAAAATTCTCTTTCTGCTGACAATATGATGCCTGCGGTGGATCTTCCCGGTAGTCGGATGAAAAATTTATATGCATCAAAGCACCCTTTTACTATAATCACCCAAATTTTTACCCCAAAGGATAATCTTATGGCATTGAACGTCTATTACGACAAAGATTGCGATATCTCCATCATTCAATCCAAAAAAGTCGCGATGATCGGTTTCGGAAGCCAGGGACATGCCCATGCCGAAAACCTCCGTGACAGCGGCGTCGAAGTGATTGTCGGACTTCGCAAAGGCGGAAGCAGCTGGAAAAAGGCGGACGCGAAAGGGTTCAGAGTGATGGAAGTGGCCGATGCGGTGAAAGAGGCCGATGTCGTCATGATTCTCCTTCCGGACGAAACGCAGGCGGAGATCTACAAAAGCGAAATTGCTCCGAATCTGAAGAGTGGTGCGACGATCGCCTTCGGCCATGGATTCAATATCCACTACGGACGCATCCAGCCGGCCGATGACATCAATGTCATGATGGTCGCCCCCAAAGCACCGGGCCATACGGTTCGCAGCGAATTTGTCAAAGGAGGCGGTATTCCCGACCTGATCGCAGTCGAGAAAGATCCGAGCGGTACCACGAAAGAGCTGGCACTCTCCTATGCGTCGGCAATCGGAGGCGGACGTACGGGTATCATCGAAACGACGTTCAAAGACGAGACAGAAACCGACCTGTTCGGTGAACAGGCCGTTCTCTGCGGCGGTGTCAGTGCACTGATCCAGGCCGGTTTCGAAACGCTGGTCGATGCGGGTTACCCGGAAGAGATGGCCTATTTCGAGTGTCTGCACGAGATGAAACTGATCGTCGACCTGATTTTCGAAGGCGGTATCGCCGATATGCGCTACTCCATCTCCAATACGGCCGAATATGGCGATATGGTAAGCGGACCGCGCGTCATCAACGACGAGAGCCGCAAGGCGATGAAAGAGATTCTCAAAGAGATCCAGAACGGCAAATTCGCCAAAGATTTCATCCTCGAAGGGATGTCGGGGTATCCGCGCATGAATGCGGAGCGCAACAATCTGCGCAACCATCCTGTCGAAGTGACGGGTCGTCGTCTGCGTGCGATGATGCCGTGGATCAAAGCCAACAAAATCGTCGATCAGGAAACCAACTAAGGAATCTTTCCCATGCCTCCCGGCATGGGAAAACTGATCGATGGCAAAACAGAAACATCCGCATAGAAATACCAAACGTACACCTCGCAAACGCAAAAAACAGACCTTTTCAACACGTTTCAAAATCTATCTGATCGGTGGAACCATCGTCGTGTCGATCGTGGCGATCCTGATGGGACTTGCCGGGTGGATCGGGTACGAGATGGGGAAGGAGCAGGCATCCAAACGGTACCACAGCACGGTGACACATTATCAGCGGGATATCGAGAAACTGCGGAAAAAGTTGAAGCTCCCTCCGGCATCCGGTACGCCAAAGATACATCCGAAACGCTCTCCCGACAAGGCGGAGAATCTTTCCGAAATCAAAGATTATGTCCAGGCGGGAGGGAAAGAGAGCAGCAGGCCGGCAGTGAAAGAGGGGGTGCGGCTGAAACATCCCAAACTCGCGATCATCATCGACGATGTCGCATTCGCATCCCAGGTCAAAACGATACGCGCACTGCCCTGGGCTATCACTCCGTCGATCTTTCCCCCGACTTCACGCCATCCCGATACGCCGAAACTTGCCGCGAAGCTCGATCACTATATGATTCACCTGCCGATGGAGGCGATGCATTACAACAATCCGGAAGATGGAACACTGACGACGGAGAGTAGCAATGCGGAGATCGACTTGCGAATCAGAAAACTGCGCCACTGGTTTCCGCAGGCACACTTCATCAACAACCATACCGGCAGCAAATTTACTGCCGATATGGCATCGATGGAGCGCTTTTTCCCGATTGCGAAGCGCTACGGTTTTGTCTTTATAGACAGCCGAACCACTCCCAAAACGGTCGTGCCAAGAATCTGCAAAGAGTATCACGACCCCTATATCGCACGGGACGTATTTCTCGACAACAACCCCGATATCGACTATATCCAGAATCAATTGAAAAAGGCGGTACGCATCGCCAAATCGCAGGGATACGCGATTGCGATAGGCCATCCCCATGCTTCGACACTGAAAGCACTGGCCGACTCCAAGTCGATACTGAAGGGAATCGACGTCGTCTATATCGACGAACTTTACGAAAAAATTCGGTAAGATAAGTGTAAACTCCATCTCAACGCTGGCAGGCGATCATGAAAAAAATCGGGATAGCACTCTTTACGGCATTGGCAGTGGTATTTTTGACATCTCCTTTCTTTACACCGCTGCAGGCGAAGTTGTTGGGAATCGTCACGTTTCTCGTCGTGATGTGGACCAACGAGGCATTGCCGCTCGGTGTGGTATCGCTTCTGCCCATTCTGCTTTTCCCTGCATTCGATATTACCGATCTCAACAGTGTGACGCCCAACTACGCCAAATCGATCATTTTTCTTTTCATCGGCGGTTTCATGTTGGCCATCGCGATGCAGAAAACCGCTCTCCATCTTCAGATATCCAACAGGCTGCTGCGCATCTTTCCCGATACGGCCCTCGGCATCATCTACGCCATGGCGATCGTCTCGGCCCTGCTCAGTTCGATTCTCTCCAATACGACCATTACTCTGATGCTGATGCCGATCGGGCTTTTCATTACCGAGAATCCGCGTCTGAAAGTGCGCATTCTGCTCGCGATCGCCTATGGGGCCAGCGTTGGCGGTATCCTTACCCCCATCGGTACGCCACCGAACCTGCTGCTGCTTGGGTATTTGGAGGATGTCGGACGCGAGGCGCCCACGTTTACCGAGTGGATGGGGATGACGTCGCCGGTTGTCGTGACGATGCTGGTACTCATGCCGTTGGTGCTGGGCTACGGTATGAAAGATGAGCCGGTCGGCCGGATAACGGAGTCGGTCGAGTCGATGACAAAAGATCAGAAAAAGCTGGTGTGGATTCTGGGTGGTTTGACACTGCTGCTTCTGTTCAATACACCGGTCAAACCGTGGTATCCCGGTCTCGGTCTGAATGAAAAGGGGCTGCTGCTTGCGGCGGGACTTCTGCTTTTCATGCCGGGGGTCGATCTGCTCAACTGGGAGGACAGCAGGGCGATCCCGTATGAAATCATTTTCCTGTTCGGTGCAGGGTTCAGCATCGCACAGGCATTCGGTTCCACCCATCTTGCCGAAGCGATTGCGCAGAAGCTGGTATTCGTGCATCATCTTCCGCTCTGGATGACACTCGCGGTGATTGCATTGGCGATCAGCTTTTCGACGGAAATCACGAGCAATACCGCTTTGACCTCGATCGCTCTGCCGGTAATGGCGGAACTCTACGGCGTCGATCACCCCGAAACGCTTCTCATTCTGATGGTGACGACCGTAGCGGCCAGCTACGCCTTTATGCTGCCCATCGCCACCCCGCCCAATGCCATCATCATGAGTTCGCGTGTTATCGGGGTCAAGACGATGGCGACCATCGGTTTTTTCATCGATCTGATCGGTGTCATGATCGTTTCGGCGACCGCCTACTGGCTCTGGCAGTGGGTTCTCTAGATTGCCGCGTCTGCGTTATCGGTACGCTCCCGCACGAATTTGGTGAAAGCATCGATTCCCAGCGGTCTGCAGAAATGGTACCCCTGTCCGAAAAGGCAACCATGTTCGATGAGAAACTTCTCCTGCTCTTCATGCTCGATGCCCTCGGCGATGACTTTGTATCCGAGGCTGTGTGACAGTACGATGATGGCTTTGGTGATTTCATTGTCGTTGATATCGCGAGGGATATCCTGGATAAATGATTTGTCGATCTTGATCGTGTCGATCGGCAATTTTTTCAGATAGCTCATCGACGAGTAGCCCGTGCCGAAGTCGTCGACCGAAATTTTGAATCCCATACTCTGGAATGTCTGAAGAATCGTATTGTCGTATGTGGAGGTATCCATGATATAGCGTTCCGTCATCTCCAGGGTGATACGATGCGGTTCGATGCCGTAGCGCTCCGCGATTTCGAGGAATTTGTGCGGGAGATCCTTTTGGGCAAACTGTTTGCTCGACACATTGATCGAGATCGATTTGAGTACGATTCCTTCGGCATCGAAGATCGAGAGGGTACGGCACGCCTCCTCGAAAACGAATGTTCCGATTTCATTGATTTTGCCTGTCTCTTCGGCAACGGGAATGAATTCATCGGGTGTGACGATGCCGAGTGTCGGACTCTCCCAGCGCAGCAGCACTTCGGCTCCATAAAGCGATTTGCTCTCGAGACCGTACTGGGGCTGATAGGCGAGCCAGAACTCTCCGTTAAGAAGTGCCGCATTGAGTCCCTGTTCGATTTCGAGACGGCGGTGCATCTTGCGCGAGAGTTCGGGCATGAAAAATTGGAAATTGTTTTTTCCGAGACTCTTGGCGAGATACATTGCATTGTCGGCGTTCTTGATGAGGTCGGTAATGGTTGTGCCGTTGTCGGGATAGAGGGCGACCCCGATGCTGGTGGAGATATTGAGCGTGTGGGAACCGATTTTGAGAGGTTCCGTGATGATTTTGAGAATTTTTTCGCAGACATATGCCGCATCTTCTGCAGAGTGGATCGTTTCGAGAACGGCGATGAATTCGTCGCCGCCGATGCGTGCCACCATATCCGACTTTCTGAGTGTCGAACGGATGCGTTCGCTGACCGATTTGAGAAGCATGTCTCCGACGTCGTGACCCAATGTGTCGTTGATAACTTTGAAACGGTCGAGGTCGATAAAGAGAACCGCCAGAGTCGTGGCGTTGCGCTGGGCAATTTCAATGGCCTGGAAAAGATGCTCTTCGAAGTAGGCGCGGTTGGGCAGGCCGGTCAGTGTATCGTGGTAGGCAAGGAACTCCGCTCTCTCCTGACTGTGAATGATTTCGCGCAGATCGGTCAGCATGCCGATATAGTTGAGCAGATTTCCCTCATCGTCGTAAAGGGTGGAGATGGTCAGCCATGTCGGAATGATTTCACCCGATTTGGTTCTGTTGTAGATCTTTCCGTGCCACTTGCCGGTTTGGGAGATGGCGAGCCACATTTTGCGATAGAAACTCTTGTCGTGTCGGCCCGATTTGAGTATGCTGGGATTTTTGCCGAGCACCTCCTTTTCACTGTATCCGGTGATTGTCGTAAAGGCTTTGTTGACGGAGATGATGCGGTTCTCTCTGTCGGTTACCAAGATCGACTCCTGGGTGTTTTCAAAGACGGCAGCCGACAATTTGAGTTTTTGCTGCTGTTCGACGTACTGGGTGATATCGAGTTTGATGGCCAGATAGTTGGTCAGTTTTCCGTCAACGATAACGGGGACAATGGAGGCTTTTTCGTAAAACAGCGAGCCGTCTTTGCGTTTGTTGATAAATTCGCCTTCCCACTTTTTCCCCTGGTCGAGTACTTTGTTCATTTCGGCATAGTAGGTGTCTTCCTGAATACCCGATTTGAGAATTCTCGGATTTTGTCCGATCGCTTCCTCTTTGTTGTAGCCGCTCGTCTTCTCGAAGACTTCGTTGACATAGACGATGTTGCGTTCCGGATCGGTCATAACGATCGTATTGTCGCTGTTTTCGACGGCATACATGAAGGCTTTGAGGCGCTGGTAGGTCTTTCGCGCACGCTGATACAGAAAACCGACGATCAGGATCATGACAAACGCGAGGAGAAAGAAAAGAAGCGCAATCACTTTTTCGATGAATATCTTGTGGCTATAAGCCTCTTCAAGCCGTTTCTGCATGGCAACGATATTGTCATGCAGCTGGATGGTTGTGGCATGTTCGGCCGTTTTGTTGAGTCTGCCGATCGATTCCATCAAAGCATGGCTGTGGCTGTGGAAATATTCCAGATTTCTGTTGAGAAGCGGTGCTATCGTCTTTTCGAGATCATCGAGTGTTTTGACGAGACGGGCCGGCGATGTATGAATACCCAAGATGATCTGCATCAATTCGAAAAGAATGGTGTCGAGTTGGATCTGGATATCCAGCGGGATGGTTTGATTGTTCGACAGCGTTCTGCGCAGATCGAAAATGTAGTGGATGGAGTTGAGAGCCGCGGCATTGTACGATTTGAAATGCTCGATGGCATCGTGTTTTTTTCGGAAAGTTTTTTCTATAGTGGAAAGGAGGGCTGCAAATCCCGAGCCATACTCTTTCTCGAGTGGACGCGATTTGAAATAATCGAGTTCATCCTCGAATGCGTCGATATGCCCGTTGATCGTTTCGTAATTGATCGCTTCGATTTTTTTCAGAAGAAAATTATCGAATGTTTTGTCAAGAAGAAGCATCCGCTGTAGACGTGTTTCGTAAGCATGGAAGTTGGTGATATCTTTGTCGACAGAGAGGAGATAGGCCAGCAGGGAAGCCATCAGGAACAGAAGAGCTGCGATGAGTGAAGTGAGTTTGTCGATATGGAGCAGGCGTCTCATGGTTCGACACTTTTCGGTATGTTTCCGGTCAGCGATTTGAGAAAATCGACGATTTTGTCGATCTCATCCACCGTCATCGCCCGACCGAGCTGGATATTGGCCATAATGGTAACCGCCTCTTTCAGGCTTTCGGTCCGTCCATCATGGAAATAGGGTGCCGTTTTTTCGATATTTCGGAGTGTCGGCACCTTGAAATAGTATTTGTCGGCCGGATTTTTGGTTACATTGTAGCGCCCGAGATTCTTGGAACCGGATGATTCGACAACACCGAATTTGCTATACATCGTTCCGCCCAGGTTGATGCCGTGGTGGCAGACGATACACCCTTTCGATTTGAAAATCTCCAGTCCCTCTTTCTGGGAGGATGTCAATGCACTCTCGTCCCCCTTCAGATAACGGTCAAAAGGGGAGGGGGTAAGAAGCGTTTTTTCAAATTCGGCAATCGCGTCGACGATGTTCTCTTTCGTGACACCATCGGGATAGATCGAGCGGAAAATAACGGCATAGCGGCTTTTTTGAAGTGTCGGAATGAGTTGCTCGAAACTGTTTCCCATCTCGACCGGGTTTTCAATGGGACCTTTTGCCTGCTCTTTGAGATCTTTTGCCCGTCCATCCCAGAATTGTCGGAAATTGAACGCGGCATTGAAGACGGTTGGGGAGTTGATGTTTCCCTGTTTCCCTTCGATACCGAACGAAACGGGCAGATTGTCGTCGCCGCCATCCTGCAGATTGTGGCATGTTGCACAGGAGACACTGTTGTCTCTGGAGAGAATGGTATCGGAGAAGAGCTGTTTGCCGAGATAGACTTTGCTCCAGTCGACATCCATTTTGTCGGGCAGAGGTTTGATCATCGGTTCTGCTATCGCGATGCCAAAAAAGAGAATGAGAGACAAAAATATCGGCATACGGACAAATCCTTCGATAAAATAATACAGTTGGGTTCTAATTTGAGCTAATATCGGCGATTCCATATAAATATGTTAGGAGTGATATGCCTATCCGTACGATCGATTTCAAGATACCGGCACTTCAGACGATGCGCCGCTATCCGAACGAACTCTATTACAGGGGAAATCCGTCACTGCTGGGTGAGACGATGGTCGCCATCGTCGGAACGCGGCGTCCCAGCAGCTATACGAAAAGCATGGTGCTCCAGCTTGCCGCCGCACTGCGCCGCCGCAGTGTCGTCGTGGTCAGCGGTGCCGCGATGGGTGTCGATGCGCTTGCCCATCGGGGTGCAGGTGCGGAGCGGACTATCGCCGTTATGGGAAGCGGCCTCAACCACCGCTATCCCGCCATCAATGCGGGTCTGATCGAAGAGATTGAAAGGGAAGGATTGGTACTGAGCCAGTTTGAACCCGATTTCAGGGCGACACCCTGGAG
>NZ_JAOZPV010000061.1 GCF_029932565.1 Hydrogenimonas sp. | reverse complement strand
ACCGGCAGCGTGCGGATCTCTTGGAGCGCTTCGCTGCGAAACCGGTCCATCGGGCTGCGAATGGCGTAATAGGCCCACCGGCCTTCACGTTCCACGTTTAGGAAACCGGCCTCTTTCAAAATCTTCACATGGCGAGAAAGGCGGGATTGAATCATTTCGAACGACGCCTGCAGATCGCAGATACAGAGCGGACCGTGCCGATCGATAAACTTGAGAATCCGGACTCTCGTTTCATCGTAGAGCGCACCCGTCGTTTTCAGGAAATCACCGATCGCATCCATTTCACCATCCTTTCGTGCCCATAGTGTAGCGCGATATTGTTTCAATATATCTTAATATCTTGATGTATTGACCGTTTCTCTTTGCGGTAGGAGGGGTCAGAGTGTATTCATTTCGACATTGTCGAAATTGCGTTGGTAGTACCGCATATAGAGAACCTTCTTTTCCATCGCTTCGACAACGGTTTTACTGAAATCCACATCGGTGAAAATGTGCGAGTGGTGCAACCCGCCCGGGCTGAATACATTGATTTCGAGCAGTTTGTCACCGACGATATCCAGACCGACCAGAAACATTCCGTCCTGAACCAGTTTCGGGCGAACAATCTCCGCGATACGCAGCATCTCGTCGGTTACTTCAACGGCTTCCGCCCTCCCCCCCGCATGGATATTGGAGCGGATATCCCCTTTGGCGGGGATACGGCGAAATGCACAATATTTCCCGTTCGACCGCAGCGGTTCCGCATTCATCAGAAAGAGCCTGACGTCGCCATGGACCGCTTCGGGGATGAAGGCTTCCGCGATCGCGTATCCGTCACGGAAGACCGCTTCGGCCATCTGGTGGAGATTCGCCGCGTCATGAGGCTGCACGAAAAAGACGCCGCGTCCCGCCGATCCCATCAACGGCTTGAGAATGATCCTCCGATCATGTTTTTCGTAAAAACGTTCTATCTCGGCAAAAGTGCGCGTGATCACCTTCTCGACCCGCACCTCTTTCGGAAAGTGCTGGAAATACATCTTGTTGATCGCCCGGCTCAGACCATCCGGATCGTTCAGAACGATCACCCCGTGACGCATCGCGGTCCGCCCGAAAACGATCGCGGCGTGCTGTGCCCACGAAAGATGGATATCCTGGGCCGGATCGTTCCTAAGCATCAGGATATCGAGATCGTCTACCGTGATTCTCTCTTTGCGGGCAACATCGGATCGGATCGCATCGTAATAGGCTTTTTGGTCCGCGTAGTTTCCGGCGGCGACGCTTCTGGCATGGGCATGCACCAGCTCGTCGCAGTTGTAGACAAAATCTCCGACACCCATCAGCCACACTTCGTGTCCCATCTCTGTCGCGGTCAGCGCCAGCTGAATCGTCGAACTCGGCAGCTGTTCATTCAGCAGTTCGTTGATGACAAATCCCACTCTCATATGTATCCTTTTTCGATCAGATCGAGCAGCGTCAGTTTTTCCTCACGGATCTCCTGCAATCGTCTCTTCGCTGCCGGCTCTTCGAGCCATCGGGGCCAGAGCGGCGGCTTTTTCAGAATTTCACGATACTGCAGCTCTTCGATCAACGGAATGTGATCGGCTGCGATCTTTCCGATAAAAAGCGGCTCGAGCGGCCCGTCGCCATGCAGGTAGTCGAAAATTCCGATCAACCCCCGCAGATAGACGGCATCCTTTGTCAGGCCGCCCCCCCGAAACACCCGCGTCGTGATGGTGAATGCGCTCTTTTCACCAAAACCGTACTCGTCGTTCAGCACGGCGAACACCTCATCGAAAGGTTTTCCCTCGCAGAGCAGATGCACGGCGACCACCCGCGCCGCGAGGACCCGCAGTCGCGCCTTGCTGATCCCACCGCTAAGATACTCGGAGAGGACGGCGATCCCCTCCTGCATCTCGTCGTAACCGCTGAGCCCCGTATGGAGCTGTTTGAACGGTTGCGCCAGGCCGTTGGTGTAGGTCAGAATATGGGTGCCGATCTCGTGATGGAGAAGCGCTTCGATCCGATGCTTTGGAAAATGGGCCGACCGGGCGATCAGAAAATTGCCGCCGGAAACCATCGCACCGGCGACAATGTCGTCGCGTATCTCCACGTTCGAGCGCATCTGCGGATAGAACGTCTTGTAGTAGTCGATCTCTTCTCTCGCATACTCCGCAAAGGTCTCTGCATCGACCGCATCCTCCTGCGCATCCGCTTCGACATCCTTTTTCTCGTGCGGCAGCAACTCCAGCATCCGGCTGGCCGTTTCGAGCAGATCCTCTTCGACTCTTCCGTATGTCGGGATGCTCCCATAGAGGAAATTCGCAGTGTCGCGATCGAAGAGCAGTGTCAGTTTGCGGTCGAGTTCCACCATTTTCTGGCCAAACAGCTCGAAAAGGGTCGGATCTTCGATCTTCCCGATCGGAATGTCGAAAAGCGTCCGTTTGATATGGGCGATATAGAAAGGCCTCGGACGATAGAGGAAATGAGGGGTTCCTTTGAAGCCGTTCGCCTTGAACCGGCGCCAGGCATCTTCGGTATTGACCGGCGTCACCTGCAGAAGAAAATCGAAGGCATCCTCGATATCCGCCAGCGCGGCATCGATTTCCCACACCGCTTTCGTCACAAGACGGCGACCCATCATCGCGTAATGGGTGGGACAACTGCGGGTCATATCCACAGTAAAACGGAAAAACGCCTTTTTGAAAGCGGTTCCCAATCCTCTCCGCAATGCATAGAATTCAAGAGGAAAAAACTCCGCACCTTCTTCGTCGTGATAGACCGGTAGCACACCCAGTCCGACAATATGGGTGTTGTTCCGCCGCAGCTTCGTTTCGGAAAGAACCTGCGCAAAACCGGGCGGTGAAACGATTTCGCTCCGTTCGATCGCCACGTCGGCTTTCAAACGGTGAATCGAAATCTTTTTCAACCATGTCTGAAGTGTCTCGACAGTCGAGAGAAGTTCCTCCGGCTGCGTAGCGACTATATGGAATTGGGGCTGGTGTCTGGACTCAATATCTTCTGGCCTCTTTTCATAGGGGATCGACCAAAGTTCCAGTATCAGAAAACTGCCGAAAATCTCCGACATCGTCCCCGCAACGGCTTCGACCAGTGCCGAAACGTCCTGGCCACCCAGCACCGTAATATAGGAAGCTTCACTCTCGACCAGACGATAGGTTCCGACATCCTCCCGCCCTTCCGGTTTTCTGTAGAGGCAGAGAAACGGGAGCTGTCGGTCGATATGGATACGCCCGCCCTCCGGAAGCTTTTTTCTGACAGCACGGTTTGCTTTCAGATCGGAGACAATCTCGGCGACAAGTGTATCGGTCAGCCGTTCTCCGTTCATGGCTTCACTCCCATTTCCGACAGGGAAATTTCAATGCCGGGCATCGCCGCCTTGAGCATTGTATGGAGCCGTTCGATGCGCATCAGATCGACCCTGCCCTCCCACTCGTCCATGAAGATTTTTTTGAATTCGACCGAAAGGACACAGGCGGAATCCTTGAATCGGCCATGCACCCATTCGGCCAGGTATCCGCCCTTGAATTTCACGTTTTCACGCACGTCCAGCCGATCGCCGAAATAGTCGAAGCTTCGCAGATCGCCGATGAAACGCCGGATCAGAGCTTCCCATGGCTTCCTGTCGGCCAGTGTCGCCGTGCCAATATTGATATCGGGATTCGTTTCGGGATCGTCGGGCGGCGCATCGGGCCCCCGGCGACGGTAATTGTAGCTGTGCAGGTCGAGAAGGACGAAACGGCCATACTTCGATACGATCGCTTCGAGATGTTCCCGAAGCTCTTCGTAGAAGGCGTCGTAGAGTTTCAACCCGTGCCCGACCATCTCGTCGGTGGGCGGCTCTTTCCAGAGATCCAGCCCCCAGGCGTCCGCTGGCGTTCGATAGACCGCTTTTTCCCGCGGGCGGTTGAAATCGACGACGAAACGGGAGACAGATACGGTAATGCGGTTATCGCAGATCGATGTCATCCGGTAGGTACAGGGGTCCTCTTCGCGCAGTCGTGTGGCTTCGTCGAGGGCGAGCCGCTCCGCAACATCGTGGGTGAGATCGTGTCCGTCATGAATGGCCGCCGCGACAATCGGCCCCTCTCCGGGGCACATCATCCACTGGCTTCCCTTCATCGCGAAGTGGCGGGCCAGGGTTTCGGGAGTTCGTTCCGAATGGTGCATCAGACATCCTTTCCGATTTTTCCTCTCTGAAAAAATCTTTTCTCTATCTCCTTGAGAGTTCGAGCAACTGTCGCAGGGCATCGTGCATCTGGAAATACCCGATCATCGTCTCGAACATCATGCGCCATATCACTTCCATCGAAAAAAAGATACCGAGAAAAAAGAGGATTGTCGCAACTTTATGGCCCGTTTCAAGCCCACCGTAAAACTCTTTGAGCCTTGCATCGGCACTCCGGCACCAGGGAAGTCTGCGGATAAGATAATGGCGCAGATACCACAGAAAAAGCGGCATCACCGCTGCACCTGTGTAGTAAAAGAGAATCAGAACATCCTGCGCGATGAATCTCTCGAACGTCAGGAAGTCCAACATACCGTCTACTCGTCACACAGCTCTTCGCGTATGCGGGGAATCAGAAGATTTTTCATCTGATGAAGCTCCCGTTCGTACGCTTCGAAAGGTTTGCCTTCGGGATCTTCGAAACCGATGTGGATTTCGTTTCTGGCTCCCGGAAAGGTGGGACACGCCTCTTTGACATTGTCGCAGACCGTTACGACAAGATCGTAATCGAGACTCTCCAGATCGTCCAGGCTTTTGGACCACAGATGCTCCGTTTCGATACCATCTTCCGCCAACACCTGCAGCGTTTCGTGATCGATCGTTCCTTTCGGCTTCAATCCGGCACTGTCGGCATGCAGATCGCATATGCGTCCCAGATAGTTGTTGATGAGCGCCTGGGCCATGATGGAACGTGCCGCGTTTCCATTGTCGATAACCAGGATTTTTTTCATACCTTGTCTCTCCAAATGCTTTTGGATGTATGATAACAATTAAATGATTTAAAAGAGGTTTTTGGATCTCAAAGGGTACCGATTTGCAAAAACTCTTTGACGCAGCGTCAACATGGGACCGATAACTGCGCCATTTGTATGAAACATTCCGGTATCAGTGACTGGCGTTACGCAGTCACTCATTCAGATTATGAAATAGTCGGCCCCCAGTTTGCCGAGTTTTTCCAACTGCTCCTGCGATTCAAGCCCTCCGATAAGCAGCTTCGTGCCGATGCTGTGCAACAGCAACGTCAGAGAGTCACGCAGCGTATCGCTCATATCGAGGAACTGTCCGATATGCATCTTCACATAAACGGGGCGTACTTTGTGCAGAAGTTCCAGAATCTGCACATCCGCATCGAATCGTGCAATGGCAATTGGTATATCCTGGGCATGAAGCTCTTCGACAATGGCTTCGATCGCCGAAATATTCCGGCGTATCAGATCATTCTGTCCAATCTCGACAACAAATTCACGCGGCATCGTTTTGAGTCGTGCCACGTAATCGATCATGGTTTCGAATTCATGGGTCGTATCGAGATAACTGATCGGCAGTTCCATCGCCACCCGTTTGCATTCGAATGAGGGATTGGCAAGAAGATACTCAAAGGCATAGGCGACGTAGTCAGGGAAAAGGCCGAGCTGCAGCAGCATCGGTGCATAGACCCGGTATGGGATCCTGGCACCTTTTTCGTCTTCGAGATCGAAGATCAGTTCGGCGGAAATGTCTTTCCCGTTTTCGGAGAAGATATTGGCAAGCACCGGCTTCATACGGTTCTCTCTGATCCCTTCGATAATCAGATGACGCCATTCGATCTTTTTCGTCGGAAGCGCATTGTCGAACAGGAGAGTTTTAACGGCATCCCGGTTTTGTGTCATCGCGGCATTGAGCGTGAGATCGGCGGAAGCGAAAAGTTTTTCGAGTGTTTTTTCCGGATCATAGGGCACAACGGCAGCAGCAAGGAAAAGAATCTCTCTGATCTGTTCGACTGCATCGAACACTTCTCTCGCTTCGTCGATGAACAACTGCGCCATGTTTTCGGCTTCCTCTCTTCCGATCGATGGAACAAGAATAGCCAGTTCCATCCCCGATATCCGACAGACAATGGCCTCCTCATGGGATGCTACACGCTTTTCAATCTTTTTGGTAACCGTTTTGAAAAGGTCGTTGACTTTGTCATACCCGATAATTTTGTTTGCATCCATTGTGCCGCAGAAACGAATGGCTACCACCATACCGGTGGAGCGGCTGTCTCTGGAACCGGTATAGTCTTCGTACCGGACGATGAAATAACGGCGGTTGCAGACACCTGTCAACGGATCGCTGTACTCCAGTTCCCGATTTCTTTTCGTCAGGTCGATCAGTTTTTTGTGCATCTGTTCCACCCGATCGACCAAACCGTTCATTGCCAGGGTCATCCGCTTCAGCTCGACGGTTTTCGGAAGATCATGGTTGATGATAAAACGGTTTTGAAGCACGCCTTCGGCCTGCTCTTCCATCGTCTCGATCGGTCTGAGTACGGTCCGAAGCATCAGAATGATGATCAAAAACCCGAGAATCAGCGAAACGATAAAGACCGAAACAATCTTTTTGAAAAGGTCGTAGAGATATTCGAGCGAGGCGGTCGTATCGGCCCGGACCTCCAGCATGCCAAGCGGCTGCCATCCACTGGAAACCTGGGCATAGGCGGATTCTCCCGAGAGACTCATCAACGAAGCGAACCATGACGGAACGGCGGCCAGATCGTCGCGGCTCTTTTCGAACAACACTCTCCCGCGCATATCTTTCAGGATGATTTTTCTGTAATATCCCGTATCGAACACGGCATCGGCCATGACCGACATTTTCGGAATGTCGCCATCGGCCTGCGACATCGTAACTGCAAGCGTCGATGCCGTGTTCTGTGCCTTGGTATAGAGCTCGTTCTCGATATAATCCCGGGAATCTTCAAAACCGATCGCCAGGATAGTCGCAAGCATAATCAGAAAAAAGAGTGTAAATACCACGGTGATTTGTCTAAAGAGTGTCATCATTCATTCCTTTCCATTCGGTGGACCAGGTCTTCCCATTTCCGTTTGACTTTTCGGTTCTTCTCTTTGAGCCCTTTGCGGGTATGATCGGAAAAACGTTCGAGCAGCTCGCCATTGAACGTATAGACCGGTATGATATCTTTTCGTTTCGACGCCGGGAAGACTTTGTAGTTGATGCTGTCGAGAATCAAAGGTTCCGCCTGGGGGGATTCGTAGTAGGCGAGGACCATGTGGGGAACTTTCTTGCCCCGCACACGGACATAGACGAAGTAGAGTTTTTTGGGGTCGACTCCCAGCTCTTTCAGGGTGAAATATTTGGCGATCACATAATCTTCGCAATCGCCCCGGTCTTTGAGCAGAAATTCGAACGGTGTCGCCCAGTAATCCTTTTTCCCCCACACCTTTGCATCGCTTCCGTAGGAGACTCCGTTCCAGAAATCGTTCACCTCCGACAGTTTGGTCCGAAGATCGGCATCTTTCAATGTTTCGAGCAGTTCATTCAGATACTTGAAGCGGTTCGCGGCGAAGGGACCGTAATCCGCTTCGATCTGCTGCAGCCTGCTCTGGCCGACATAGGCATGCGTCATGGATGCCGCCGTCAAAACAATGGTTGCCAGAAGCGCCGAAAAGATGGCGCTGTAACTCTTCGATGCCCGTTCCAAAATGATCAGCTGTGGGGAACGTCCTGATCGATCTTGAGTGTCACCGTCGGATCGCCGCTGCTGCCCGTATAGGTGAAGACATCGTAGCCTCCTTCGGAGGTCTGTGTAACAGAGTAACCCGCCGGTGCGTCCGGCACATCCACACTGTCGGCACTGTCGCCTTCGATAACCAGTGTATTGTCGTCATCGGTCATTTCGATGACATCGTCGAGCGTGAGATCCTTGATGTCATGATTGCCGTTGACCGTCAGATCCAACTTCTCTATATTTTCCACTTTCGTTCCAGCCGGCAGATTCGAGAAATCGATCGATTCATCCTGATGAAGTATCAGTGTATCGGTTCCTGCGAGTCCATCGACTTTGTCGCCCGATTGGAAATAGAGCGTGTCATCGAGGTTGGTTGCCGTGCTGTAGGGATCAAGCACTGTTACATCGATCGTCTCCGTTGTGAAAGCGCTATCGACCACAGCCCCATTGACAATCTCTTCGCTTGTCACTTTGACTGTCAGTGTATCGACTCCCGGATCTTCCGTTTTATAGAAGATCGAATCAAGCTGCCACTCGGTGATATCGGCTGTCGTATGATGATCGGTCGCAGTAAAAGAGTGGCCATTACCATCGGAGAGTGTGGAGCCAACCGGCAATCCTTCGACCTCCACTCTCAATTGCTCCGAACCGTCGGTATCGTTCAAAGAGGCATCGATTTCAGGTAATCTTATCTCATGGCCTGCGACGCCGGTGTTGGTCTGAAGATCGAACTGGACATTGTCGAGCAAACCACCCAAACTGTTTTGATCTTTTGCCACAAACTCCAATTTTTTATCTCCGTCACTCTCCACATACAGATCGATCGTATAATGCTGCATGGCAAGATGATCGTTGTCGAAACCTTTTCCACTCAATGTTTTGACCAGTTTACCGTCGAAATAGATATCGATATCGGAATCGTTCAAGTGTCCTTTTCGCGGAGAGTAGTCGAATTCCATATGATAGAGTTCACCCTCTTTGGCATCACTGACTGTCGTATAGAGGTTTGAAGCATCTCCGTTTTTGGCTTCCAATTCAATCACATAATTGTCGTTCTGCCCATTTTGCAGATAGACATTTTCCTGCCCTACCTCCACATACGTATTGGCATTGTCTGTCGACCACTCTGTACCTGATACACCGCTCTCTCCATCGATATCTTTGACATCGATGCTTCCACTCCAACTGTTCGGCGTCAAACCTTCCAAATTCATACCAAGAGAAAATTCATTGGTATGGATTGAAAGGTTCGGTGTATCCGCAACAGCCGTTGCATCAATTATAAGCGTCTGCACCACTTCACGGCTGTTTCCTGCTTCGTCGGTCGCTACAGCCTTCAGTGTATGGTTGCCGTCAACAAGTATGGTTTGAGTATAATCGTATTGCCACATACCATCAGAATCTGCAGTCACGGTACCGACTTTCTGATCGTCGAGATAGAGGTCGACCTGACTTCCGGGTTCAGCCGTCCCATTAAATACCAACGTATTGTCATTGGTAATAAAGTCTCCACTCTCGCCACTGTCGTCACTGATCGATGCAATGGCAATAGCCGGTGCCGTTGTATCGAGTGTCACAGTAAGCGCATTGGTGGAACCGCTGTTGCCGTAGGGATCAACCGCAGTAGCGCTGAAATCAAATTTCGGGTTTTCTATGCTCATCCAGAGTTCATAGGTACCGCTGTCATATCTATTGCCATTGTTAAAGGCACTGACCTGAATGTAGTAGTCACCATCTTCCGGTACAGTAAATTCGTAATAGGGATCGAGTGTTCTTGCATCGGCTCCCGTCCGATCATAAAGCACTGAACCTTCACCCCCGTCCAGTGGTGCGAGGTCGTCATCCTGTCTCGCTTCGGTGACCAATCCTTCCGGATAGTTATAGATATGTTCATCGACATTGTCAATGAGATTTCCATTGGCATCAAATATCTGGATTTCAGTATCGACGGAACCATCATTCCGCCAAATGTTTCCATTGGCACCATAATCGACATCCAAAATCAGCTTTTCTCCTGCTTTCAAAGAAACCTTCACCCAGTCCTGATCGACATGGCCATCGGTTGGGAAATCGTTGCCGTCCGGATCGACATTGTTTATCGCTCCGATAAAACGGGCCGACAAGGTGTTCGGATCTTTGACGTTTTGAGGAATTTCCCTTCCATTGGTATCATCCGGCCCTCCGAAATTCTCTACAAACGCCCCAAAATCAGATCGTTCGAACACGACAGCATTTTGGATCGTATTGTTCAATTCGTTGCCGTTGGAATCAGCAGAATCCTCCACTTTCGTCGTTACTGGTCGATCGATCAACGATGGCACTTCGAAGCTCCATTTACCATCGGTATCCGCCGTCGTAGTTCCTATTGCGGCACCATTTTGGTAAACCGTGACAATAGCATTGGGATCGGTCTCACCCTGCAGTAGAGGCGTGTCGTCATACGTAAGATTGTCCGCGTCACTTTCTCCCGTATCGCTGCTTGGGGCCAGATCAATCGTAATGGGGCAGATGGTATCTTTCAATATCGTTTTGCCTGCCAAAGCCGTATTGCCGGCAATATCTGTACCAATAACCGCCACACTCAACATACCCTCTGCAAGTCCCGAGACATCCACATTGACAGAATAGTGTCCATTGGCATCCACTGTGATCGTCGATGAATCAATGGAGAGTGTCTGCCCATTGGTATCTTCGATCGTCATCGTATCGATTGCAGCCCCTGGTTCGATCTCTCCCGTGATCAATGCGTTATACTGCTCGGCATGATTGATTACATTGTCTGTATCCGTGATATTGTTATCGCTAATATCGACATCCAGAACAAGAGCCGTATCCACGGTAAGTTGCAGTGAACTACTCGCACTCTGACCCAAAACATCTGTCGATCTCACCGTCAATGTCTGTTCGCCATCCGGCAATACCGATGTCATGATGGAATAGTTGCCGTTGGCATCGGCAACACCCCGTCCCACCTCGTTGCCGTTGGCATCGGTTATAACGACA
>NZ_JAOZPV010000126.1:240-2805 GCF_029932565.1 Hydrogenimonas sp. | reverse complement strand
CTCTGTGTCGTAGAGCAGCCCGTCGAAGGTCACACCGATCCGCCTCCCATTCACCACCACTTCGGGAAAATGGTTTCTGTCGGGGTCGGGCATCATCGCCTTTCTGAAGCGGTTGATGAAATCGTAGTAATCCCATTGAGAGCTCCGGCTCTCCCTGATCATCGTTTTGAGTGTTTCGATCTCTTCGAGCAGAGTATGCGCCCAGTCAGGCATGGGTTTACGACGATCCATCAACGGCTCCTGAGGTGAATATCGTTATAATCGTATTCTATCGCAATGACAAACTATGACAAGGAAGTGCTGTGACCATCGTAACATTTCTGGGGATGATCGGCGTTGAAAACACCAAGGAAAGGTGGAACGTATCAAGCAAGCGTGCGGAGTACCTTTTTTCTCCCTCATTGATTCACGCACTGGGGCTTTCTCACGAACCCTATACATATGAAAACATGCTGCCCCTGCTGCTGCAAACATTCCCCGACACACGCGTCGTCGCCGTAGGCACGCCCCTCTCTATCGAAGCCCAGAAGGCGCTTCTGGGCCGCTGCCGGCCTCATCTCGATCACGACTATGAAAAGGTGTCTCTCGACGATGCCCATGACTATCACGCCATTTTCAGAAAACTGGGAGACCTGCTGGAAAGCGACGAAGAGATCATCGTGGACATCAGCCACAGCTTCCGCCACATTCCGGCGCTGATGATGGTGGACATGATCATCGCCAACATCAAAAACCCCGGCAGAATCCGCCACATTCTCTTCGCCAAAGAACTCGAAGCGGGCAAACGCTACCGCATCATCGACCTGCGCGAATACCTGACGCTGGCCAACGTCTCCTACGCCCTTGCCAGCTTCACGAAAAACTACACCATCGCCACCACCGTCAAGACCGTCGACGAAATCTACCAGGCCCTTCTGAACGATCTGTCCCGCTTTGGCGAACACATGCTCGCCAACTCCTTCGAAGCGCTTCTCGCGCCCGACAGGGGGAACCCTCCCGTCGCGCAATCCATCCTCGACGTGATAAAAACGGTCAAAACCCATGACAGGCTCAAAGACGTAATCCACCCCATCGAACCCTACCTCGACAACATCGCAGAACATATGATAGAAGTTCTCGCTCAGGCCGAAAAGCCGATGGACGAACGCTTTCTCTTTTTCGCCCGGATGATGTTCGACAAAGGCTACCTGCTCAACGCCCTCACCCTGCTGGACGAAGCGGCGGCCGCATACTGCGTCGAAGCGTTTCGCAAGCTGCCCTCCACAGCCTATGCCGTTGAAAGATTCGATGCCGCCATACAAAACAGAGACAACCCCAAACTCTACAACCGGTACGAACTGACCAATATCGCAAAAAACGTCGTCAAGCTCGGAAAATTCTACAAAAAAAATCTTTACCGGAACGACGACGCGACGATCATGGAGCGATTTATCGAAGCGGCACGCGACCATGTCAACGGCCACTACTGGCAACTCAAAAGTCTCAGAGACTTCCTTTTCTCCTGTGACGACACCCGCAACAACCTCGCCCATGCCAACAGCGACAGGCGGCTCGACGATGCACGCAACGAAATCCAATCGCTTTTCATTCGTTACGAAGAGGTATGCTACGAAGAAGATCCACTTCAGAGGTTTCGCTGACACGTTCTGACACTCATTGATTCTACAATGTCGGCAACTTTCCCCGAAGGAGCCGACATGAACACCTCGTACAACAACGCCATCGACGACTTCATCCTCGCCCAGGAGGAGCTCTTCGAAAACCCCGATCCCCGCCTGCCAGTCTGCCTGGTGCTCGATGTCAGCGGTTCGATGATTGGCGCGCCGATCGCCGAGCTGCAGCGGGGCGTCGAGACCTTTTTCGAGTCCGTGCTCGCCGACGAAGTGGCCCGCGGCAGCGCGGAAGTGGCCATCGTCACCTTCGGCGGTGAAGTGGCGGCCCCCCTCGATTTCCGCGCTGTAGAGAACCAGAACATTCCCGTCCTGGAAGCCGGAGGAATGACGCCGATGGGCCAGGCGGTCGAGACGGCACTCGGGATGCTCGAGGCACGGAAATCGGAATACCGCAACGCAGGGGTGGACTATTACCAGCCCTGGATGGTCCTGATGACCGACGGTATTCCCACCGATGACATCTCCGACGCTTCCCGCCGTATCTCGGAACTGGCCGAATCACGCAAGATCACGGTCTTCCCCATCGCCATCGGAGACGCGGACACGGAAGTACTCGAGCGTCTCGGAGGCGGCCGAAAACCCCTCCGGCTTCAGGGACTCAGGTTCGCCGAGTTCTTCACCTGGCTCAGCCGTTCGGTGGCGAAAGTCTCCCAGTCTATCCCGGGCGAACAGGTACAGCTTCCCGAGGGGCTCGAATCGTGGGCCGCGCTGTGACCCTGATTTCCGCAGCGAGGCTCACTGGCCGCACCCACGATCGCTGCGACGACCGTTTCTTTTTTTGCAGAGACTCCCACTGGCATATCGCCGCGCTCTGCGACGGCGCCGGATCCAGACCCCTCTCGTCCGAGGGAGCGAAACTGGCCAGCCGGGACGCCTGCCGCGCAATACCCGA
>NZ_JAOZPV010000126.1:0-230 GCF_029932565.1 Hydrogenimonas sp. | reverse complement strand
TCCCATGCGCCTGCGCATGCGGATCGCCCTGCGGTACCTTCCCGCACTCGGACTGGTCTCCATCGGTGATTTCGCCGCCACACTGCTCTTTGTCGCCCATCACCTCTCCTCGGGACGATGGATCGTCGGACATATAGGAGACGGGGTCGTATCAGGCGTGAAAAACGGCGAACCCTTTACACTGTCACATCCGCACAACGGTGAGTTCGCCAACACCACGCTCTTCTTCA
>NZ_JAOZPV010000125.1 GCF_029932565.1 Hydrogenimonas sp. | reverse complement strand
AACAATAATAGTTTTTCATTTTTCGTTTTTCTTTTTTGGTTGCAGTTGATAGTTTCTGGTTTTTCGTTTCTAGTTTTTCGTTTTTGGTGTTCATTTGGATCGCTTCAGTGATGAGATGAGGGCATTGAGCATTTTTTTGACGGCGACCAATTCTAATTCTACCGTATGAAAACTTTCAATATAGCCAACATTTTTTGCAATAAGTAATTGTGTTTCCAGCTCGCATGCAGATCCCAAAGCAATATATAAAAACTGAATAAATTCCTTGGAAGAGTTTCTTGAACTTCCTTCTGCAATGTTGCTGGGAATCGAGACAGCCGATCTTCGAATCTGATCAGCGAGAGAATATGTCTCTTCTTTGGGAAGAGCTTTCACCTGCAGATAAACATCTGTGACCAATTTCATAGATTTCTTCCACACTTCCAGATTCTGATATCCTGTCATACCTTCTCCCACCAAAAACTAAAAACCAAAAACTATCAACCAATAACTAACTTACAAAACGGATGGTAATCCCCTTTCAGACCAATGGGTTCGAGATTCCTGATAGTGGAGACTGTCTGGATGGAGCCGTAAGCTTCATCGAGTCCGAAGCCGTTGCCCCCCAGAATCTCTTCGTAGCTGCGGGTATGCAGATCGGTAAATCCTCCGCTGAATTCGATCTCTTCGCCATCGACGGTGATGGATCGGTAGGTGCGCTGGCCCTGGGCTTTGATCTCGTCGGGTATGTAATCGTATTTGACCGAGAGAAACCACCGGACATCGGCATGTTTGAGCTTCAGATATCCCGCATTGGCATAGGGTGTTTTGAGGTGTACGATATTCTCTTCCACATCACCGAATATCCATGTCAGCATATCGTAAAAATGTACGCCGATATTGCTGGCGATTCCGCCGCTTTTGCTTTCATCCCCTTTCCAACTGACAAAATACCATTTTCCGCGTGATGTCAGGTAGGTCAAATCGATGTTGTAGCGTTTGTTCGGGTTGTTCCTGATCTCTTCCTGCACTTTCTCTTTGAGAGCTACAATGGATGGGTGCAGCCGAAGCTGAAGGATATTGTAGACCTTTTTCCCCGTCTCTTCCTCGATGACTTTAAGCGCATCGATATTCCACGGGTTGAGTACGAGAGGTTTTTCACAAATGGCATCCGCTGCGCTGCGCAAAGCAAAACGGATATGGGCGTCGTGCAGATAGTTGGGTGAACAGATACTCACATATTCAATTCGCTTATCCTGCTCTCGGTGCCACTTGTCGACAAATCGGTCAAAACGTTCGAATTCGGTAAAGAAGTGGGCCTCCGGAAAGTAGCTGTCGATAATGCCCACACTGTCACATCGATCGAGTACAGCGACAAGATCGTTTCCGGTCTCTTTGATCGCTTTCATGTGACGCGGTGCAATATAGCCTGCTGCGCCAATCAGTGCAAAATTTTTCATTACAGTCTCCATGTCGGTTTTTCCACTATTCCTTTGATGTCTATCAGTACTGCGGGTGCTGTACTGATATTCTCATAGTCCGCTCTTTTCAGTGATTTGAACTGATCATGCGCAACGGCTACAATGATTGCATCGTATTTTTTATCTGCCTCAATGGGATTGTGCCGTAACAGAGGATATGGAAAACTTTTTCTTTCAACCTCAGTATCAACCCATGGATCGTAGGCATCAACATTCACATGATACTCCTGCAATTCATGAATAATATCCACTACTTTTGTATTGCGAGTGTCCGGACAGTTTTCCTTGAATGTAACTCCCATAACCAAAACATTGGAGTCTTTGATTTTTTTGTCATGTTTTATAAGGTGTTTAACTGTCTGTTCGACAATATATTTTCCCATACCATTGTTGATCTGTCGCGCACCAAGAATAAGGTTCGGTTTGTAACCCAACTCTTCTGCTTTAAACGTGAGATAATAGGGGTCGACACCGATACAATGTCCGCCCACAAGTCCCGGCGTCAACTTAATGAAGTTCCACTTCGTAGCGGCCGCTTCGATCACTTCGTTGGTATCAATGCCCATCGTATCGAAAATAAGCGCCAGTTCATTGATAAGTGCAATATTGACATCACGCTGCGTATTTTCAATGACTTTGGAGGCTTCGGCAACCTTGATCGACGAAGCCAGGTGTGTGCCTGCCTCAATAATGCTTTGATATAGAGCATCGACCTTTTTTGCAATTTCCGGAGTGGAGCCGGATGTAACTTTGAGAATCTTTTTGACGGTATGCTCTTTATCACCGGGGTTTATACGCTCCGGTGAATACCCTGCAAAAAAATCTTTGTTAAATTTCAACCCGGAACTCTTTTCGAGAACCGGAACACATACCTCTTCTGTAACACCTGGGTAGACTGTCGATTCATAAATAACGATGTCGCCTTTTTTTAGAACGCGTCCGACTGTTTCAGAGGATTTGATTAGCGGGGTCAAATCGGGACGGTTGCTAGCATCGATCGGTGTAGGCACTGTCACAATATAAATATTGCAATCGGCAATCTCGTCGACTTTACTCGTAAATCGAAGATTTTGCTTTACACCTTCCAGCTCATCTTTGGAGACTTCAAATGTTCTATCATAACCTGTTTGAAGTTCTTCTATTCGACTTTGGCTTATATCCAAACCGACAACGGCATATTTCTCTGCACATGCGACAGCCAACGGAAGCCCGACATATCCTAATCCGATTATTGCAATTTTGTCTTTTTGATTCATCTCTATTTTTTCCTGTCTAGATTTTATAAAACTTGCGATACCATCGAACAAATTGTTCAACCCCTGCATCCAGATTTGTCGTTGGTTTGTATCCAACATCTTTCTCCAATGCACTGGTATCTGCCCATGTTGCTTCCA
>NZ_JAOZPV010000060.1 GCF_029932565.1 Hydrogenimonas sp. | reverse complement strand
CACCGCATTGCTGTTTTCATGAAACAGTCATTCCATTGAACCCGCTTCGCTACGCTTCTAACTAAAACGGGCCAATTTGCCGATCTTTTTGCAAATTATCGACAATCATATTGCAAAGGCTTTTCGATGGTTCATTCCCTGTTTTTCCGTATGAGGCTGGTGCATTGGGTTGGCATTGTACTGCTTCTGATCAATGCATTTTTCTTTACCGACAATCCTATTGGCATGGCTGTTCAGATAGTGCTCGCACTCGTTATTTTCGTCCATGACCTTGACGAAAAAATCAATGGTGTCGACTTGGCGAAAAAGATGATCCATTATCTCGAAGATATGAAACTCTCCGAACCGCTTGCAGTCGACGCCAAATACAGTGAAGAATATGCGCAGCTCGTACGCGCCATCAACACATTCCGAAGCAAAGTGCAGCAGGTTGTCGATCTGGGCACTCTGGTCGACGAAATCGGACGCCTGGAGAGCAAAGTACGGGAGACATCGCAAACGGTCGACACGATCATCGAGGAGACAGGAGACGTATCGCGGAAAATCGACGATTCACTCGCCATCGCCGAAGATGAAGGGAAGAAGAATATTGAGTTTTCATCGCATCTGCAGTCGGAAATCAGCAACGTGGGATTGTCGATCAAAAATGCCCAGAACGTCATACACGAACTCAACGAAAACATCGACAATCAGCACCGACGCAGCCTCGAAGTCAACACACGTCTGCAGTCGCTTGCCGACACCACGGCGCAAATCAAAGATGTTCTCGGCATCATTTCCGATATTGCCGATCAGACCAATCTGCTGGCACTCAACGCAGCCATCGAGGCGGCCCGTGCCGGGGAGCACGGCAGAGGGTTCGCCGTTGTCGCCGACGAAGTGCGCAATCTGGCAGAAAAGACACAGAAAAGCCTGAGTGAAATCAATATCACGATCAACACCATCGTCCAATCGGTCAGCGATGTCTCTCATCAAGTCGATCAGGATGCCCGGAAAATGCAGAGACTTGTGGAAAAAAGCAACGAAGCACACCACAGCATGCACGAAGCGGACAAACTGATTCACAATGTCATGACATTGAGCAGCGATGATATCGAAAATTCGAAAATCATCGAGAGTGAAGTAGTCCAGACGAAAAAAATGACGAAAGAGTTATCTGAAAAAATTCACGTTATCACGGGTATCGTCGAGGAGAACCATCGGTTTATCCAGGCTCTCATTGCCAAAGTAAACACGTTGAAAGGACAGATAGCCGCTGTCTGACACCCGTTTCAATTGGAGAAGTTTGTATAGAACCCATCTCAAAAATTCCTATGAGCGGGAATGGTACCGGCAATATTTGGGGTGGATCTCGGCCAGTTTACGCATCGAAAGCAGCAGAGGGAAACGATCACGGACATAGTAGCGTTTCGGCTCACCTACTTTTTCAAACGGAGCGTTCGATATTCGCAGGAGCCGGTAGAGACTCTCTTCGACTGCGCAGAGCGCATGATCCATTCTCTTCTTTCTCATAAACATGCAGCCGAATACCATGATGCGTGTGAATATGTCGATGGTATTCTGAAGGCTCCGATGCTCTTTTTCGATCGAAATGCGCGATATTTCACAAATGTTGTCCCTTCCGACCGCATCGAGTATCCCGTCCAGTTCGAATACTTTCGCCGCCGGCAGGCCGAGGGGGCATCGGTAGATAAGCCGAAAACATCCGATCAACTCCCCTTTTCGGTTGAAAATGGCATATTGGTCGGCATATTCGTCATATTCATCGTACTCCAGACCCTCGGGAAAATCGGACGCATCGAGTTCCTGCAACTCTTCGCATATCACTTTGTAGCGCAGACGATAGATCTGCTCGAGAATCTCTCTCTTTTCGACTTTCGCTATTTTCACCTGACAGCTCTTTTCGATCGATCCGTTTGACGTGAGCATTCCGGGGCTTTTCGGCATCTTCTATCGATAGGGATCCTTCTTGATATTCCGAAAAATGGTTGATCTTTCACGGATGCTCCATAATATGTTTTTCTTCGGCTGCAAGCCATTGCAGCACCGTTGTGCGACGGGTTGTATCGATGCGACGGCAGGCCCCTCGGAATGCCGCTTCTTCACCCACGATGATGCACATCTTTTTCGCCCGGGTCACGGCGGTGTAGAGCAGCTTGGTGTTATGCATGATATAGTGGCTGTAGGTCATCGGAATGATAACGCTATCATACTCCATTCCCTGCGTTTTGTGAATGGTGAGGGCATAGGCGAGAGTGAGATACTCTCCGAGCATCTCATAACCGTAACGTACGATAACCTTTTCATTGGGGTAGTAGACGAAGCACTCCTCCTCATCGGAATCCATTTTGAAAATGATGCCGATCATCCCGTTGAAGATTCGCTGTTCGGCGGCCTCTTCTCCCCCTTTGAAGCCTTCCGTCGAATAAGCCGGCATGTTTTCATTCCTGATATGGACCACCTTGTCGTAGAGGCCATATTCGAACGTCCCTTTTCTGACAGAGTGTCTGGCGTTGGGATTGAAAAGCTTCTGAAAATGGAAATTCAGATTTTCGACTCCGAGAATGCCGCTGCGCATGGGTGTGATAATCTGCAGATGCGCAAGATACTCCCGTATCTCTTTTTTTTCCAGCCGTTTGCGTGCCTCGACAATATAGGGGATGGCCTCGCTTTTCAGAACGTGGAGAATCTCTCCATTGTGCGACTCCCTCAACTCTCTCTTTTCGCTTTCGTTCAATTCATTTTTCATTGCGTGGTAACGGGGAATTGAGACATCGACAAATTTGAAATCGAGGTATTCACGTTCATAGTCAGGCATTTCCGCTTTTCGAATCGCATCGGCGATGAGAGCGATGGCCTGGTCCTCGTTCTGTCGGTAGATTTTCGTCAGTTTGACGACGGGAACGAGTTCATATTTTACAATATCAAACAAGACATTTCCCGCTCCGATGGGCGGCAACTGACCATCGTCGCCAACAATGAGCAGTCTGGCATCCGACTTCAGCTTCGAAATAAGCTGAAAAAAAATCTGGGAGTTGACCATGGAAGCTTCGTCGAGCAAGAGTACATCGTAAGGGAGCTCATCCTTCTCCTTGTGCGAAACCAGAAGGCTCTGTATCGTGGCGCTTCGGTATCCCGTCGTATCGTGAATGCGCTGCGATGCAATGCCGCTCAGAGCCGTCGTAACGATTGCATCGTAACCGTACCGGCGCTCAAGCAGCTTCAGCATCATTCTGGCACTTGTACTCTTCCCCGTACCGGCATATCCGACAAGGGCAAGTATCCCTCTACCCTCGTTAAGTAACTCTACCGCTTTTTTCTGCTCTTCTCCGAGCCTGAATCCGATCTCCTTCTCTGTCTCGGTGATAAAGGCGCCGATATCGTCTACAATAGGGTCATGCCGTTCATTCGTGCTTTGTCTGAAAAAATCGTAGATCCCCTTTTCCGCCGTGTAGTAGAAGGTATGGGCGAGAAAATCGCCAAGCTCGACGAGTATACCCTTTTCGATCATTGAACCGATGACGCGGTTCATGAGCTTCTCCTCCCCTTCCATACTCAACTCTTTGCCCAATTTTTCAATGAAATCTTCATATCGAACGGCACTGTTTCCCTGCTGCTCGCCGATTTCGCGCAGCAGATAGTTGACCGCCGCTTCGATCCGGAACGGAGACACAGGATCGATGCCCATCGACAACGCCATGTCGTCGGCCCGCTTGAAACCGACTCCCCTCACCTGGGTAATGATGTAGGGGTTCTGCCGGATCATATCGAGCAGATTCTCTTTGTCGATGAAGGTTTGGTAGATCTCTCTGACAATCGACTGACCGATCCGGTAAGGGGCCAGAAACATCGCAAGCTCGCGTATCTCCTTGTATCGTTGCCAGCTCTCCGTAATCTGGGCAAGTTTTTTCTCTTTGATACCTTTGAATTCGAGGAGTCTCTGCGGCTCTTCATCGAGAATACGAAGCAGTTCTTCCTCCCCGTAATGTCCGATCAACCGTTTTACAAGTTTCTGTCCGACACCTTTGACGACTTTTGTCAGATAGAAGTAAAGTTCGCTTCCTCGGATATCGAGCCTCTCGAAATTGAACTGGGGACCGAACTTCGGATGCTCCGTCCACTCCCCTTCGAGTACTACCTCCTGGTTTTCGAGGGCTTCGAGATCGGTTATGAGAGAGTTGCCGGAAATTTTTGTTCCACCTTCAAGCAGAGCAATGAGAAATCCGTCTTTGGAGAAGAGGATGCGTTTGATTGTGCCGGTCAGTTTCACATCAGCCTCTTGCGCAGAGTTTTCCAGTCGGGTACGAACTGCTCTACCAGACGCCAGAAATCGGGACTGTGGTTTTTGTATCGAATATGTGCCAGTTCATGGACAATGACATAATCGATAAGGGACGGATCGTAGCGTATGAGTGCCGTATTGAAGGAGAGACTATCCTCGGCACTGCAGCACCCCCATCGGCTCCTGTAGCGCCGAAAACGGATATCTTTGGGAAAAAGTTTCATACGGTCTGCCCATTCATCGACTTTCGGAGCGATAAAGAGTCTGGCACGCTGCAGGTAGAAACGGTTCAGGACTTTGGAAAAATTCGCCTCGTCACGGCAGTGAAAGGTGAAGGAATCCCCGTCGAAACGGATGCTGTCGCGTGATGAAGGGACCCTCGCAACGGGGTGGCTCTCTCCCAGGTACCAGAGTCGGCACCCATCGAAGTAGTGTCCGGGTTCGGGACGGGCATGAATCCGGTGTTCTCCCAATCGTCGGCTGAGCCATGCGGACTTCTCTTCGACGAAAGCCTCCACCCGGCTTCGGGAAAGGTGACGGGGTGCTGTCACCAGCACGCTGCCGTCGCTTCGGATACGAAGGTAGAGATTTTTCTGCCCCTTCCGCCATCGGATTTCATAATCGATGGAAAAATATTCCTTTTCGCTGGAGGCCACGCCGTTATCCGACCTCCTCTTTCGCTTCTTCGATCAGCCCGTTCATCAGACTGCGGATACGTTCAAGCGCTTCCGGACTTTCGGCCTCGAAACGCGTAACGAGGATCGGAGTGGTATTGCTGGCGCGCACCAGACCCCACCCATCTTCGAAAATGACACGCACTCCGTCGATGGTCACGATCTCCCTGATTCCCAGTGCGCTTTTTCTGCTATAGAGTATCTTTTTCAGAGCATCGATGATCTGGAATTTTTTTTGATCGGTCGTTTTGACTTTGATTTCGTCAGTGCTGTAAAGTACGGGAAGCCGTTCGTACTCCGCATCGAAATCGAAACCGTTTTTCAGCATCTCGAGAATACGCATCATCGTATAGATCGCGTCGTCATAACCGAAATAGCGGTCATTGAAAAAGATGTGACCGCTCACTTCCGCAGCAAGATCCGCACCGGTCTCCTTCAGCAGCACTTTCAGATTGGAGTGTCCGGTTTTGTGCATGATCGCTTTGCCGATTTTGTTGATACCGTCATACATGATCTGGGAGCATTTCACTTCCCCGATCACCGTCGGATTCCGCATCGTTTTCGCGAAGAAGAGGGCCAGTATATCTCCCTTGAAATTGTATCTCCGGCTCAAAAAGGCGATGCGGTCCCCATCTCCGTCGAATGCGAAACCATACCGTGCCTCTTCCTTTTCGAGAACCTTTTTCAGATCGGCGAGATTCTCCTCTTCGCTCGGATCGGGATGGTGGTTCGGGAATGTGCCGTCGGGTTCGAAGTAGAGTTTTTTCACAGGAATTTTCAATCGTTCCAGAAGAGGTTCTATTGCGACACCCGCGGCTCCGTTTCCGCAGTCAATTGCGATGTTCGGGTCAAAGCCCTTCAGTGCATCAAACTCCTTGACAAGATAGTCGACATACTTTTCGAGTGCAGGTATCTCGATGGAATCGGTTTCGGTCGGAATGGCGATATCGCTGTTTTCCTCGATCTCCCTTCCCAATGCATAGATATCTTCTCCGTAAAACGGGGCCTGGCCGATCGTGATCTTGAATCCGTTGTATTCTGGAGGATTGTGCGAGCCGGTAATCTGTATGCCTCCGGCCGGGATCACATCCTTGCCGCCGACATGGAATTTGTTGAAATTGCAGAAGTAGTTGACAGGTGTGGGTACGAGACCGCCGTGAAGAACAATGATTTCCGCCGCATTCAGACCGCTGACAAGCCAGTCGGAGAGTTGGGGAGAATGGGTTCGTGCATCGTAGGAAACGACAGCATAATCACCTTTCTCCTTGATTTTTCTGCCAAGAAAATAGCCGATGAGCTTGACCGTTTTTTCATTCAGGTCCTCTTCGAAAAGACCGCGAATATCATATTCACGAAATATATGCTGCATAGATAACAACCTTTTTTATCTATTCTATAACTAATGTTATGCAAGTCATGAGCGAAGCCCATGACTTGGCAGGGACTGGCCGTCCCTTGCAACCCCCTAAAGCTACGAAAGCTCACGCTTCCGAGATGACGTTCCGCCAAGGGGGGTTGCATAATGTCAATTATATAATTCTATCGAAAACTCCCTGCGTGCATCACGCAGATGCTTTTGCAACATCTCGACGGCACGTTGCGGAGCGGTAATTTGCCATCGGGCACCATCCTCGTCAAAATGGCGGGATACCGACAGGCCTTCCATCGATTTGATCAGATGTTCCCAGCGCGATATTTCAGAGTACGGTGTGAAAAAAGCGATGCTGCTCTCTTTCTCATAGGGGATCAGGGCGGCAGCATCGACAGCCCGTTTCGCCGCATCGCTGTAGGCTCTGGCCATGCCTCCTGTCCCCAGTTTGATGCCCCCGAAATAACGGACGACGAGGATGGCACATTCAACCAGCTCATTCCCCTGTATCACACGAAGAACAGGTTTTCCGGCACACCCTTTCGGCTCACCGTCATCACTGCACTCTTCAACGATCTGTCCATACTCATTCAGCCTGCGAAACGCCCATACGATATGACTGGCTTTGGGATGGTTCTGCCGCAATTCCCTGCGTATGCTCTCCAGCGCGTCGAAGGGGACAATTGTCGAGAGAAATTTGGAGCGTTTGACTTCGGTTTCGACCGAAAACGGGCGGGTGACTTTTTTCATTGTGATAGAATTTTACCCAAAAAAGGGAAAGAATGAGTTTCGACAAACGGGCAGGCACATGGGATGCCTCAAAACGCAGGCAGGCCCAGGCCCAGGCGGTTGCCGACGCGATCGAAAAAGAGATACCTCTGAACCGATCGATGCATCTGCTTGATGTCGGAGCCGGCACAGGACTGTTGACCCGCAGAATCCTGCCGCATGTCGGGAAAATTACCGCCGTGGACAGATCATCGGGAATGCTCGAGAAACTACAGGAAAACCTCGAAAAATGGGGCGATTCCATCCATGTCTTTCAGACCGATATCATGGCATTGTCCGAAAAGGTACATTTCGACGGTATCATCAGTTCGATGACACTTCACCATATCGAGAATACGCAGGCATGTTTCGATCGGCTGTACGATCTGCTCAACCCCGGTGGATTTGTCGCACTGGCCGATCTCGCACCGGAGGATGGTTCGTTCCATGATCATGGAAACGCGGGAGTATACCATTTTGGATTCGACGGGACATCACTGAAAAAGATCGCGAAACGGAGCGGGTTCACGGCTATAAAGTATGAAAAGATCTATCGCATCGATAAAGGCGAAGGGCGCCATTACGATATCTTTCTGCTCACCGCTACGAAACCACCATCCCGTTGACACATACTCGGTTGCGCCCGGCATTTTTCGCACAATAGAGCTGTTCATCCGCTATTTCGATGGCATGGTCGATATTGGTGGAAGCGGGCACATCGCTGTTGATGCCGATCGATATCGTGACACTCATGATATTCTTGCCAACAACAAACGGAGAAGTCTCTATCGTCTTCTTCAGCCGCTCTGCAACCTCTTTCGCCTCCTCTTTGCTTTTTGTCTTCAGAAAAACAATGAACTCTTCACCCCCAAATCGGACGAGATGGTCCTCTTTCCGAAGCATTTTCCGAATTCTGCTTGTCAGCATTCTTAGTACGTCATCGCCGACATCATGCCCATAGGCATCGTTAACATGTTTGAAATGGTCGACATCGTACATAATGATCTGATATTCGGCAAAGTTTGCATTGGCAAGGACTTCGTAAAGAAATTTTCTGTTGTACGCGCCTGTAAGCGGGTCGATGAAACTTTTCGATCGTCCTCTGAAATAGCAAAAAATCTGTATATAGCCGAATATCAGCATAATCACGATGATCACCGCCACTCCGAACATCATCGATTTGATACGGCTGAATCTATGTTCGACATCACTGCGAATCGAAGCTGACAGGTCGCTTCCGAGAATCGCGGTGACTTTTCCATCTTCGAGCAGAGGAATGGCGATACTGACCCACAACGAACCGTTTTTCAGATGTTTGTAGATCTGTTTCTCTTTCGTTTCATATGTCCTGTTCCAAATATTGGAAATGGGCTCGAAACGCTGCATAAACATCGCCTGTTTTTCGGGATCCGATTCCGCATCCAGCAGGTAGCGGTATCGGCCGTTGCTGTCCCTGAATACGACAAAAAGATTCTCGACTTCAGGGGTTTTGAAGTACCCCAGTATCTCCTGCAAATCCCGACGCAGGCTTTTATTGTTTTGAAGCGTATCAACGACCTTTGCTCCGGTTCTGTTCCGAATGAGCGAAGTTGCACTTTGAAACTCCATCTGATACCGGTTGACGATCATCTCGATCATCTCCTGTCGAGTCGAGGAGAGAACCTTGTCGACCTGAAGATAGAGGTAGATCATTGCGACGGTCAGTACCGTCAGGATGACAATGCCTATCTTTAAAACAAGATCGAACTGTCTTGTAATTTTCATTACTCAATCTCTTCGAGGTAATCTTGCAGTTCTATATCGACTTTCAGACCAAATCGTTCGAGTCTCGGTTTGGAAAGGATGATCGTAGGACGTCCCTTCATCCAGAAAAACGCTCCGATTTCGTTGGAGTGTGTGAGAAGAAGCCGATAGTTGTTGGAAAGCCTCGGAATATTTTCACACTTTTTATCTTCGACAACACTCTTTTTCGATTCGATGATAAGAGTGGCATATTCACAGTTTTCGACCATCGTGATACCGGGAATTTTGCACAAAATATCCTTCAGCTTCTTGTCGATCGTATAGATCTTGTACTCTTTGAGTGAAAGGTCGTAAATAAGACGTTTCCATATCTTGATATCGATATCTTCGGACGGCATCGCGAAGAGCTGGAGTGCTATGAAGAGCGTGACCAACAACTTTTTCAAAACAGCCACTCCAGTGTGAAATAGACCTGTCGCTCGATAACGGGAAGGTTTTTCCCATCCATCACATAATTGGGAAGCTGCGTCACATCGAGTGCATAATATCTCGTCTCTTTCGCATCGTTGAAAATATTGACACCTTTGAGTGCGAATGTCAGATCTTTCGTAACGCGGTATTTGACACCGGCATTGTAATCCCATCCCGGATCAACTTCCGGGGTTTTCTGACGAAAGACCAGTTCGTTGAAGATATCCCAATCGCCGAATGTATCCAGCAGGCGCAGTGTCAGGCCCACATAGTTCTTGTTTTGATTCTGAATCTTTTTGTCCACATGTGTATGATAGATGTCGAAATCGAAACGGTGATTCCTGCTGAAATGATGCGTAAAATCGATCGATGAATTAATTAGGTTCAGATCGGTTTTTTTGATGCGATTGTTTCCGGTGTTCAGACTGGCGATATCGTTAAAATCGATTACCTGACTTCCCGAAACGAAAAGACGTATTACGTCGCGTTCACCGACATATTTGCCTTCGAAGGAGAGGGTGTTGAACTTCTGGGAATCGAGGTCGGCACCATGCATAAGCAGGTCGTAGAGCTGGGTCGGAAACTCCACATGTGTCAAAAACGTTTTGAAATACCAGTTGTTTTTAATGGCACTGTAGGCGATGCGTCCCTGCCATGTGGTCATCGTATCATCATCATTCTCCTGATGATAGGTTCTCGAAAAGTCGTAATAGTCCACTTTCATGGAAAACGAGAGCATCGTATTGGTCGATAGATGCATCTGATCCTGGAAAAAGAGTGAACCGATATTGAAATGGGCCTTTCTGTCACTGTCATCTATATCGTTAAAGGAATATTCCGTCGTTTTCGCACTTTTGTATCGATAAATAGCACCGACTTTGAGTTGATGCATCTCCCACATCTTTTCATAATAGGATTTGACGGTGAAAAGATCCCCTTTCGCTTTCAGCTTGAAGCGGGATGGAGGAAGGTGAGGGTGCGAATTGAAGGGAGGCAGAATCTCTCCCCAGAAGGGATAATAGGAGGTCATATCCATATCGATCGACGAATAGATATAGGAAGCCGTCGTATGCAGACTGTTCTCCAGCCAGCTCCCCGAATAGGATGCCCGCATCATCGGGCTGTCCCAGTCGCCTCCTGTAGGTGTAAGCATCATACTCTGAGCGGTGAAAGGATCGTGATTCTGGCCAAGATACTCCAGTTCCAGACGATGATTCTCCCGATGTAGATCGAGAAATGCATGCTGCTGGCGGTAATCTTTCGATACGCTTGTTCCTGCCGGGTGTTCATGTTTGAAATAGTTTTCACTCTCTTCGGCATACGCAAAGTAAGACCATGTATCGAAGACTTTCGCATGGGAAATCTCGGCCTCCTGCATTCCACGATCACCGATTCTCAACTGCAGGTCTCCGCCGATCTCACGTTCCGGCGACTTCGTATAGAGTTTGATGACGGCGGTAGCCGGTTCTGTTGCAACGTCGAGGACCGGTGAATCGTAATAGATCTCGACATGGTCGAACATCCCCATATCGATATTTCCATAAAATTGCAGACCGCTGCCGGAATAGCCGCTGCTTATTTCGTGTTCGTTGATATAGACCTTGATCATGTCGCTGGAGTAGAAGATCGGGTTTCTCTGCAAGGGATCGGTCATACCGAAACTGTTGAGATTGTAGCGTACAAATTTCATCGATTTGATCAGGTCGGAAAGACGGTAGACCTGCATACGTTCCAGATCGTCCCGCGTAAACACATAGAGATGGCCGGCATTCTCTTTTTTCGTCTCTTTGGAAAGGTCCGCCTCTTTTCTGTATGTTTTCAGAAGATCCTCTATCGACTCCTCGGCAAAAAGCGTCTGTGAAAGGAGAATCGCACTGACGAAAAGAAGAGA
>NZ_JAOZPV010000059.1 GCF_029932565.1 Hydrogenimonas sp. | reverse complement strand
GGATCGCATATGAAACCAGGGCCAAAAATGAGGCCGATGTCAAAGATCGGATAGAAAACTTGCCGCTCGTGAAAGTCGAGCGCGTCATCGACGGTGATACGGTTGTCGTCGTCAAGGAGTGGCATAGAATAAAAATAAGGCTGGATTCTATCGATTGTCCGGAAGATGGCCAGCATTGGGGCGATACTGCAACGTATGGTCTTATCAAATTGATCGGAGGGCGGATGGTGCGGATTGAAGAGCATGGTGTCGACCATTACGGAAGAACGCTGGCTACGATATATGTTCAGCATACATATGGCGAATGGATGAATGTAAACGAGAGAATGGTCACCCTGGGACACGCATGGGTTATGCGCAGGTTTTATGACCATCTACCGAAAGCGAGAAAAGAGAAACTCAACCACCTGGAGAGATGGGCCAGATCGAAGAAGGCAGGGTTGTGGAAAAGAGCAAATCCGACTCCACCATGGAGGTGGCGAAGTAAAATATGCGGTTCCACAAAATTAATGTCCTGACCCTATTGCGTATGATAGAATGAAATAAGATAAAACGGTAATATTGTTGTCTCAAAGGAAAGGAAAATAGTCATGCAACGAACAAAATTTGCCACGCTTTTCAGACTCTGGCACTGGCTGATGGCCTTTTCGGTTTTCGGGCTGCTCTTTACGGTGCTGCTGCGGGAGACCTTTCTGAACAAAAAGGAAGTTGCTGCGATTTTGACGGAGAAGCTGGCGACGTTCGGTGTCACGTTGAGCTCCGAGCAGGCGATCACTGTGGCGAAGGCGATCCGGGCGCCGATGTGGGAGTGGCACTACATTTTCGCGATCGTTCTGGGGCTGTCGATCGCACTCCGCATCTATCTGATGGCGACGAAAGAGGCACAGATGCCGCTGCTGAAACTTCTGCAGGCCGAAGGAATGCAGGAGAAGATGAAAACGGGTGTCCACCTGCTGCTCTGCCTGACGATCGCCCTGCTGACGCTGACGGGGGCCTTCTACTATTTCAAGGGGGCGCTCGGTTTCGAGAAGGAGACGGTGCACTGGGTGAAAGAGGTGCACGAGTTCCTGCTGCAACCGCTGCTGCTTTTCGTTACGCTGCACATCGTCGGCGTGATTCGGCACGAGATGACGACGAAAGAGGCGATCGTTTCACGAATGATTCACGGGGATGAGGTACAATAGCCAATGATAGTGCCTGTCTCTGGTGTTGGCAGCGGATCTCCATTCTGGCCGACGGTGGTCTGCAACGGTCTGAGGAGATCGAGGATTGTGAAGTCCGCTGCAATCCCATCGGGTTCGATGTACGCATCGAAGAGGGCAGGGGCGTGACATTTACCGCCGTAAAGGCGCAGTGAGGAGTTTTCATGAAACACATTCTACCGATGGTGGCAGTGGCCGGAATTTGCCTGTCGCTTCAGGCAGCGACATTCGAACTGTATCGTGACGGCGCGGTCTACACCTACAAACCTGCAGGTACTTTTGTCGGATTCGTTCCGAAACAGAGCCGGGCCGAATGCGGGGATCGGACGCTTTCCATCGTCTCCTCGACGGAGTGTCCCAAGGAGAGCCGACTATGTCGCGAAAAGGCGACGATCGAGCGATGGTCTCTCGACAGTGCCTATGCCCAGCGGCGAATGACCTATATCGATGCGCTGATGAAGCGTGCCGAAGTGAAGATCGCCGATCCGAAGGCGGTGCTGGCGATGGCGGAGAAGGCGGCACAGAATTACGCGACGATGCAGAAGCGAAAGGAGATGGCCGACAAAGAGGTGAAGTGGCGCAGGGAGGCCTTTTCGAAACAGGCTCCCTCTTTGGAGCCGCAGCATCTTGCCAAAGCGTGCGACGGTAACGTAAAACTGATTCTGCCGGGCCGATTTATCTCTTTCGACATGCTCTACATTGCCGATATCTCCGATGAAAAAAAGGTCGGCATCACCCAGCGGATCGAGCTTCGCAACCGCAGCGGCATCGATATCGAAGCCGAGAGGGCGACACTCTATTATCAACCGATGAACCGGTATCTCCGGCCGATCCGTTTTTCGCCATGGATCGTTCACGACAGGGCAGTCCCCAAAGCCGGCATGATGCGTAAAATGGCGATGCCTGCAGCCTCGGAAAATCTCGCCGCCGATATCGCCTACGCAGCGGTGGAGACCGAAAACCCCAGACATTACAGGATCAAAGAGTTGAAACTCCCATCGAATGGCGAGAAGGTCGACATATCCGTGGGCTCCTGGCGTGTCGATGCGGAGCGTGAAGAGAGGGTTTACCCATACCGCGATCTGCGGGTTTACCATGTCGTTCGCTTCCAGCCAAACGTGCCCGTAGAGACGAACCGATGGCGTATTCTGGAGAGTGGCAAGGTGGTCGCTTCCAATGTTTCGGGTGAATACCGGAACGGACGCTATACGCTCTTCGTCTCCGTCGATGAGGATGTGGTGGTGCAGAGAGAGAAGATGGTTCTGAAGGAGAAAGAGAGTTTTTTTGGAGGCACCGTCAGGAAAAAGGATGGGTATGTCATTCGTCTCGTCAACCAGTCGAATGAGACGAAGCGTCTGAAAATCGTCGACCGGATTCCGGTGGCGGTCCGCAGCGATGTGGAGGTAAAACTCCTGAGTGTCCGGTGCGATCAGACGATCGAAAAGAGGCTTCTGGAAAAAGGGCGGCTCGAAATGGACGTGTCAATGCCGCCGAAATCCCATGCCGAGGTGCGGGTGCTTTTCGAAGTGAGTTACGACAAAGAGAAACCGATCGTCTACTGAGGATGCGGCCGTGTAATGAGAAGGCCGCCCAGTAGGATGAAGGGCACGCCGAGCATCTGCCGGGGTGTCGGTACCTCCTGCAAAAAAAGATAGGCGAAGATCATCGTAAAGAGCGGTATCAACGCCGTCATGGCACTCAGCTTCGTAATGGAGATTCGGTGCAGCGCTTCGACCCAGAGGATTTTGGCGACCCCCATGACAAGCAGGCCGCTGGCGAGAATCCACGGCAATGCTTTGTAGAGTTTTTCGAGTGTTGGCTCCGGTTCGAAAAGGTGGGCGAAAAGGAGCAGAAGAGGAAGGGCGAAGAGGTACCGGAACAGCAGAATCGTTTCGCTGGGCACATAGAGCCGCGCCCGCTGTTGGTAGTAGTTGGCGATGGGTGCGATGGCAGCAGCCAGGAGAATGAGGGCGTCCCCGATATTGAGTCCGCCGAACTCCTCCGGATAGAGAACGATCAGCGCGCCGATCCCCATCAGCAACGCCCCGAACGTATGAACGGGAACCATCTTCTCGTGTCCCAGGACATTGAAATAGAGATAGGCGAAAAAGAGCTGCAGAAAGATGATGAGCGACATATTGCCGGCTGTCGTATAGCGCAGCCCGATATAGATGAAAAGAAAGAGAAGGGTGATAAAGAGAGCGGTCAGCAGAAGGTCTTTCCGCGCATCCTTGTCGAGAAGTCTGCCGAGCGTTCCATGCTTCCATGCGAGAATGAGGAAGAAGAGGATCGCGACGACGATGGCATAGGCATAGGTGTGGATGGCTCCGACATAGGCGATGGCCCAGATCGTCAATATGGGAAACCAGCTCTCCAGGATGCCCAGCAAAAACGCGTAGAATTCGCCTTCCCGCTCTTTCGTCAAACCTCTTCCTTTCTGGGAATTGTAGCGAAATAGGATAAAATGACGCTATGCGAAACGGACAGATACAGCTCTATACGGGCGACGGCAAGGGAAAAACGACAGCGGCTGCCGGACTGGCGCTGAGAGCACTCGGAAACGGTTTCCGCGTTCTTTTCGTCCAGTTCATGAAGAGTATGCCCAGCGGCGAAATCGATATGCTGAAACGGTGCGGTGGGGAAAATATTGCGATATTGCGCGAGTGGGACGACAGTTTCATCATCGAAAAACCGAGCGATGGACAGATCGCGATGTGCCGCGATCTGTGGTCGAAGATGGCGAAGCGTCTCGAGACTTTGCGACCCGACCTTCTGGTCCTCGACGAGGTGGCTGTGGCGATAGATTACGGCTTGCTTGACGAAAAAAGAGTGCTCGATTTTCTGAAAAGCAAACCGGATAGCCTGGAGCTCGTGATGACCGGGCAGAACGCCTCGCAGGCACTGATAGAGGCCAGCGATCTGGTGACCGACATGCGAAAGGTCAAACACTACTACGACGAGGGTGTCATGGCGAGGAAAGGGATCGAGTATTGAAACGGGTCATTGGTCATTGGTCATTGCTCATTGGGTTCCATTTCCATTCCAAAAATCCATTTCCCGTTTCCCGTTTCCCGTTCACTCGCCGAAGGTGGAAGCCTTGAAAATCGTTCCCCGCTGGTACATACGCTACAAGGGTGTCAACTCCTTTTTTATGGGACTGACGGTGGGGGCGATCTTTACGATCTATGCCGTGCTCGATCCCTCGATCTTTTCACTGGGGGGTGTTCTTTTGGCAATCGGTATGCTGGTCGTGGCGAAATATTATGAAAAAATTCTCAATCTCCGGACGTTTTTCAAGATCTCTCTTTTCGTGGAGCTGGTGATGCTGGTTCTCGTGCTCTGGTATCTCGTGCTGCCCTATGGCATCACGACGGCCCTCTTCATTTATGCGGGATATCAGCTCACCTTCATGTTCGGTTCCTATCTCGTCCGGGCCGAAACGCTCTTTCTGAACCGCAAGCAGATTCTATCGTGGCTCGATATGGCGAAACAGGCGGGGTATCTGGCTGGGATGCTGGTGTCGTGGCTCTTTTACAAAGCACTGATCTGGATATGGGGTATCGAAGAGCACACCAGGCAGGTTTACCATCTGCACTGGATCCTGCTGGTCACCGAGCTGGTCATTATCTGGCTGTTGTTGAAGTCATTTCAAACAAGGAAGAGGCGCTCTGATGTTGCAATTTTTGCAACATCATCCCGAAAGCGATAGCTTTCGTAGCTTCAGGGGGGTGCAGGGGTGAGAGCCATCTGCGGACGACACCTGTATGTCGTTCGTAGGCTCGGAACCGAAGGCGATGTGTGCAACACCGCCGCAGGCAGTCCCCGCCAAACAATGGGTTTCGCTCATTGTTTGCGTGACTTGGATCGAAAAAGATCGAAAAACGAGCATCCTGACGGGCCACATCGCCCTTTGTGTTTCAGAATGGCTTTGACATTGTTCTGCAGCAGCCAGATGAAAAAAATGGCGATGGCGGAGTAGAGAAGGGCAAAAGACCAGTCGTTTTGCATGAAAGCCTGGACAGAGAGGAGTAAAAAGACGATGGTGAGTATCAGGCACATGAGAAATATCCTTGGGTCATTGGCCGCTGCGCGGCGGTCATTTCGCTTCGCTGTCATTATGGGTCATTTTCGCTATGATTTCCCAATCGCCGGGTGCGAAGCACCCAAATGACCCTTAATGACCAAAAGAGCTTTGCTTTTTTAAAATGACGGAAAAAAAATGACACGCTATTTTATCTTATCTTTACTTTTTTCACTTCTGTTGGGCGCTGCCAAGTTTCCTGCTAACCATCTCGAAGGCGAAAACTCGCCTTACCTGCGGCAGCACCTGCACAATCCCGTCGACTGGTATCCGTGGGGTGAGGAGGCGTTCGAAAAAGCGAAACGTGAGCACAAGCCCATCTTTCTCTCCATCGGGTACAGCACCTGCCACTGGTGCCATGTGATGGCGCACGAGAGTTTCGAAAATCCGGAGATTGCCGAACTGATCAACCGCTGGTTCGTTCCCGTCAAGGTGGACAGGGAGGAGATGCCCCATCTGGACAGATATTTCCAGCGCATCTATCGGCTGCTGCATCACCGGGGCGGAGGGTGGCCTCTGACGATCTTTCTGACCGAAGAGAGGAGAGCCTTCTTCGCTGCCACCTACATACCTCCTGTCGACTCCTACGGTGTGCAGGGGCTTGAGACGGTCGTGCCCTATTACGGAAAGCTCTATCGGTTCGACCGGCAGGGGATCGAACGGCGGGCCGATGCAATCGGGAAACTGATGGAGACGGCCGGGACGCTGCCGCCGAAACGGCTGCCATCCGATCTGAAAATCGCCGACAGGGCGGTAGAGCGGATGTGGGTGTACTACGACAAACGTTACAAGGGGTGGGGCGCCCGACCGAAATTTCCCGAGAGTTCAAGAATTCGGCTGCTGCTCGATATCTACCGTATGAATGGAAACGATAAGGCGAAGAGCATGGCCCTCGAGACGCTCGATGCGATGCAGCGGAGCGGTCTCTACGATCAGATCGACGGTGCCTTCTTCCGCTACTGTGTCGACAGGGCATGGACGATGCCGCACTTCGAAAAGATGCTCTACACCAACGCCGAACTGATACCGATCTATGTCGAGGCCTGGAAACTCACCGGCAACGGCCGTTTCCGCGATGTGGTTCGCGAGACGGTGCGGGAAGTCGACCGGCGTTTTCGTACAAACGAGGGACTCTATATGAGTGCCAGTGACGCCGACAGCGACCATCAGGAAGGGGGATATTTCATCTATCGCTACGAGGATGCATTGGAAGCACTGACGGATGCCGGTTTTAGCCGTAGGGAAGCGATCGAAAATCTCCATTATCTCGATATCCGGGACGAGGGCAACTTCGATACCGAATTTTCGCATCCCAGGCGTCCGGCGCACAAACCGCCGGCCGGTTTCAAAAAGGCGCGTGCCATACTCAAATTGATGCGGAAAAATCGTACCTATCCTTTTATCGATCGAAAAATCATCACGGCATGGAACGGGATGATGATCCGTGCTCTCTTTGCCGCATCCGAAACCGCCGGGACATATCTGGCACGTGCGGAAGACTCCTATGCAGCCCTGAAGCGAACGATGATGCGCGGCGACGGGAGACTCTTTCACCAGGTGCTGTGGGGTGGAAAACCAACGCAGCCGGGGATGCTCGAAGATTACACCTTCATGATCGATGCCGCTCTGGCAGGCTACCAGGCGACACTGAAGCCGCTCTATCTGAAAGATGCCGTGCGCTGGACCGATCTGGCGATCGATACGTTCTATCTCGGCAATGGCCGCTGGCTGCTCGCCGACGAGGAGCCGAGGAGCGAATCCGATATGGATGACAGCTACTATACCTCCCCCATGTCGAAAATGCTCAACAATCTTCTCGACCTGGCACTCCTGGAGAGTGATCTTCGTTACGATGGTATCGTGAAAACGACGCTCGAAGCGAACGGGCTTCTTCTGGAGAAAGCTCCCGATGCCTGGCCCGAGGCTCTGCGTGCATTTTTGCGCAGAACCCGCGGCATCGTCGGAATCAAATCGAGCCGCAACGAATTGTTGCGGGCAAAGCATGCCGTGGGGTCGATCGATTATCCGTTTCTGCTGTTGAAAGCGGAGAAAATGGAAGGGTTCGTGGCTTGCGACATGCGAAGCTGTTTTGCGTTTGGCAGTGATCTGAAGAAGGTGGAAGAGGTAGTCGAAAAGCGCTGATGCCCGGGATGGGCATCAGACTTTGAACTGGCTGATCTGACGGAGCACTTCGTCGGCGAGCTGACCGATTCGTTTGACGTTGTCGTCGCTGCTGAAAATACTCTCTTTGTTGGTTTCGGAGAGCTGTTTGATTTCGGTCATCTTGTCGATGAACGCCTCCATGATCTCTGCCGCTTCGTCGATCGCTTTGGCGGTGCTTTCGACGCTGTGAACCGCTTCGGTCATCTTTTCCGAAACGGTGCCGATCTCCTGTTCCACCTGCGAAGCGTCCTGGGTGAGGCGGTTGACGTTTTCGATATTGTTGTTCATCGCCTGGCTGCTGTCCATGATCGCCTGCACGATGATGTTGATTGTGGCGTTGATGTCGGCGAGGCTTTTCTGGGTCCGTTCGGCCAGTTTCCGCACTTCGTCCGCGACGACGGCGAATCCTCGGCCGTGTTCGCCGGCCCGCGCCGCTTCGATGGCGGCGTTGAGCGCCAGCAGGTTGGTCTGGTCGGCGATGTCGGAGATGACGGTGAGCACCTCCTTGACCTGTTCCGCGTCGTGGCTGAGCTGCTGCAGGCGTTCGGCCAGTTCGTTTTCGACGACGGCGTTGTTTTCGATCTGGGCGATCGTGTTCTGAACGAGGCCGATCGTCTCCTCCAGGCTGCGGTTCGCTTCGAGCATGTTCTCTTTCGTCGAGGAGGCCTCTTCGTTGCTCGCGAGCAGTTTGGTTTTCAGTCTTGAAGCCTCTTCGGCTCCCTCTTCGACAATATGGGCTTCCGACTGAATATTTGTTGTAATGGCATTGAATGTCCGATCGAGAGTGCCGGAGACCCGTTTGTTTTCGTTTGCACTCTGCTGCGCGTGGGTTGCGAAATCGTGCAGAGCTTTCAGGAAGTCGCGGAGCGCACCCCGGATGCTGCCGAATTCGTCATTTTCGTAAATGCGTATCTCTGTCGTCAGATCTTTGGTTTCGGCGATGTTCGTGATGAGTGTTTTGAGCGAATTGAGGCGTTTTTCGAGATCCTGAACCGAAAGCCCCGCCACGACCAGCATGATCAGGATGACGACGATGCCGATGATCGTGTCGATGATGGCCGTGTCATGGAAGCTGTCGAGATCTTTTTCGATTTGCCCGGCGATCTGATCGTCTATTTTCTTCAAAACGTTGATTTTTCGGGTGATCGTGTCGAACCACTGTTCGGCGTCGACATTGAAACCGCCGGTCGCCGCCATTTTGATGGCGACATCACGCAGTTCCTGCACCTGACCGAACGAGGGATGGCGAATCGCCTTGTTGTAGAGTGCGACCATCGAAGCGGGTGCGAAGGCGAGGAAGTCGTCCATGTAGGCATTCTGTTCGGCGATCAGTGTAATGAATTTCATATACATGCCCGGTGCGAATTTGTTTGCGCCGAATGTGGCGCTCAACACCGCCCGTTCGATGCCGGCACGCTCTTTCGATTTCAGAAACGATGTATAGGCTACCAGATCTTTGGTGATCAGTTCGTCGGGCGAAAGTTTGGAGGATGTCGCGACGATGTTGAGCATTTTGGCGTTCATGTTCGTATAGAACCCGACCACTCTTTTCAGAGGAAGTGCGAGTGCCGAAACTTTTTGTCGGATTGCAGGCAGTGTGTCGAGATCGCGATTGAGTGCATCGACTTTCTCTTTCAGCTCCTGTGGAAATCTTGAGAGATCGATGTCGGCCAGTGTCTTTTTGTATTCGCGGATGCGTACATCGGTCAGTTTCCGCTGCTCCGGCAGCTTTGTAACGAATTTTTTCCCTTTGCTGCCTGTAAACCCGGCACTCGCACCACGCTCTTTCTGCGTTTCATGGACCAGACGGCTCAGACTTTCGCTCAGATGGACCAGCTCTTTGACCCGATCGACCTTTTCGCTGAATTCGAAATGTTTTTTCAGTTCGCTTCCGGTGAAGTAGAAAAGTGCGAGAATCGGTAAAACGATCAAAAGAATCATCTTTCCTTTGATCGTCAGGCGTGACAGAGGATTCATCATTCTCCTTTGGGTTTCAAATCATCATAATCCACCAGGTTTTCGTCGCACTCGCAATGATAGATGCCTTCCGCATCGTAATATTCCACACAATCTCGGTATTTCCGTGTGCCAATACCGTCATCATTGAAGTAGACGCATCCCTGCAGTGTAAGCAATATCGGCACAAAAATAATCCACTTTATAGCTTTCATAGGCATATTCTACTCATTTGACACTTAAAATTATAAGTTTGAATTTTATAATATTAAAATATAATGAAAAAGAAACAACAAGGCGAAACAAATGGATAAAAAAGGCGTCATAGAGATTTTTGAAACGTTGATTCACATTCCGCACTGCAGTTCCAAAACGTCGCAGATGCGTCGTTATCTGGCCGAGTTTGCCCAATCATGCGGTTATCGGGTGGAAATCGATGCCGTAGGGAATGTGATGGCGTACGGAGAGGGAAGCCGTGTGACACTGCAGTCCCATTACGATATGGTCTGTATCGGCAAAGCACCCGATATCGAACCGGTTGCAGAAGGCGGCTGGATGTATGCCAGAGAGAGCTCTCTGGGTGCCGACAACGGAATGGGTATGGCCATGATGCTTCAGATGATGCAGCGGGGTGCCCCAATCGACGCACTCTTTACCAACGACGAAGAGATCGGACTCATCGGTGCCGGCGCGTTGGAACTTCCGATCCGTACACCCAATCTTCTGAATCTCGACAGCGAAGAGCTCGGAAAAGTCTATATCGGGTGTGCCGGCGGGGAGGATATCCATGCGAAAAGAGCGGTAAAGTCGAAAAAGATCGAGGAAAATGGGGTCTGGTATCGACTTCATGCCACAGCACCCGGCGGCCACTCGGGTGTCAACATCGCCGACGGCATTCCCAATGCCATTTCGGAGTTGTGCCGGTATATCTATGACCATGCCGGGATGGAAGTGGCGTGGATGGAGGGGGGTGAGCGTATCAATGCGATACCTCGCAGCGCAAAGGCTCTGGTATGGGTGCCGGCGGGTATGTCACCGATGGGACGAAACGGTATAGCCGTCGAATCCGCATCCGGGAATGGAGAGATGCTCGTCGCGGAAGGAAGAGAGCTCGTAAAGGCGCTGTTCGGTTTTGCCCATGGAGTCAGGGAGTGGAATCGCGATCTGAATCTGCCGCAAGACAGTATCAACCTGGCGATTGTAAAAATGGATGGGAATGAGTGCAATATTTCACTCTCCGCACGTTCGATGGACAACGATGATCTGGCACGTCTGGTGAAACAGAGTGTTGCAGGGTGGGAAGCGTACGGATTCGTCTGCCGAACGGAGGGGAAATACCCGGCATGGAAACCGGAGGTTAATCCATTCAGTGAAACGGTTTTGAAAGAGTACAGAAACGTGGTGCCGGAAGTTTCCTATGCAGCCATCCATGCCGGGCTCGAGTGTGCGCTTTTTGCCGATCGTTTTCCGGACCTGCATATCGCTTCGATCGGTCCCACCATTCTCGACCCCCATTCGGACAGGGAACGGGTCGATCTCGATTCCGTTGAAAAGATAATGAAAGTCGTAGACGCCGTCATCGCCGATTTATCGTCGATTTAATGTAACCATGCTACAATCGAAATATATTAATCTATGAGGAGATAAGCGATGAAAGTTGGAGATATCGTCATCGTAGCCGATCTCGGCGAAATGAAAATCTACAAAGCGGAACCGCGCGACCTGGAAGCAGAAGCGGGTCTGAAACCCGACAATGTCAAACTCGATCTGATCGATGCGAAAGATTATGTTGTCTCACACTGGAAAGTCAACGACA
>NZ_JAOZPV010000010.1 GCF_029932565.1 Hydrogenimonas sp. | reverse complement strand
TGGATGTGAGTTTGGACAGAACCAAACTCAGGGATGCGGCACTTTCACTCTCGAATTCAACAGCCATCCGATAATAAGCATGAACATTGTCACCGATTCACCCGGGAGGATGTCGTAGATATAACCCAGATAGACAAGCCAGAGCAGTATCGCGCCAAGAGGGGTCGGAACACCGACGAAAAATTTCCCCACTTCACCCGCTTCGGCATTGATGTTGAACTGAATCAATCGACGCAGGCCGCTGATGACGTAGTAGATACTCACGATTCCAGCCAGGTAGAACCATCCACCTTCCAGATGGGTATAGACCGCCTGAAAAATCAGAAAGACCGGAACCAATACAAACGAGAGGAAGTCGGCGAACGAGTCGAGCTGGATGCCGAATTCGTTGGAGAGATCGAATGTTCTGGCGATTTTTCCGTCGAAAATATCGAAGGCTCCGCCAACCCATGCCAGGATGATGGCATAGTAAAAGTTCTCCTGCGTGATGAGATAGGTTGCGATAAGCCCGCATGTGATGTTGACCATCGTAAAAAGATTGGCGAGATTGAAATGCGATTTCGAATCGAAAATAAAAGGCATCGGTTTCCTTTTGTTATAATCACGCCACTATTCTACATCGATAGAACTTTAATTTCCGAAAGAAAGAGTGAAATGTCCGACATTCTCGATGCTATTACCGCCATCCATTCCCATGAGGAACGGTATGAAAAACTCGAACTTCTCTATAAAAATGACGAAGAAAAGCAGAAAATTCTCGATGCCATCGACAGGCTCCATTATCGGAAAGAGTGCCAGGTGGAGATCAGCAATGTCGACGAGGGCGACGGACGCGGCTTCATCTCTATCGAGTTTCACGACGATTACGACAAAGAGGCCGGTCCTTTTTTCGACGCGCTGATCAGAGAACTAGGTATCGACCGGTGTGAGTAATGGCGCTGCACGCCGGAGCAGCACCATGAACTATCGACTATTGACCATCGACTATAAACCCATTACCAGTCGAGGAAAAGGAAGAGCGACGAAAGAAAGTAGTTGGCCGCGAAAATCGTGATCGCCGAATAGACGACGGCGGCTGTCGTCGCCCGACCGACACCCCGGGCCCCTCCCCTGGCGATATACCCCAGATAGGTTCCGATGGAACTGATCAAAAATCCGAAAACAAACGCTTTCAACACGCCGGTTCCGATATCGGCGAACTCCAGATACTGCTGAATCGTATTCTGATAGGAGACCGGGTTGACACCCAATGCCTCGGTCGATATGAGATAGGCGCTGATGTTACCGATGAAATCGAACGTTATGACAAGCAGCGGAAGCGAAATCGTCGTCGCCAATATCCGGGGAATGATCAGATATTTTTTCGAATCGACGGCCAATGTTTCGATGGCGTCGATCTGTTCGGTCACCCGCATCGTACCCAGTTCCGCCGCCATCGCACTGATCGCCCGCGATGTCAGCATCAAGGCAGCAAAAACCGGCCCGAGTTCCCTCGAAATCGAAACAAATATCGTATACCCCATAAAGTTTTCCGCATTGAACCGGTGGAAGCCATGGTAGAGCTGGATCGCCTCGACCATGCCGGTGAAGAGTGCCGTGAGCAGAATGACCCCCAACGTCCCGATACCGATGCCGTCAACCTGTAGAAAAAATTCCCGAATCCGATACGGAGGTTTGAAATAGAGCGGTATCAGGCCAATCTGGAATTCCACAAATCGACCGAAATCGGAGATACTCCTATACAACTGCAGAAAGGGTCTGCCAATCCATCCAAAAAAATTTTCAACTATTCCTACTGCCATGAGAAACTTTCAGCTTTTTGAAGATATTTTAACCAAATTCATACCAATACGCCCTGAATTGGCGTATAATTGCTTAACTCGAAACCATTAAAGACGATAGTATTCCAAAGTTATCGACGTTATCATGCCAAGGAGAAAGAATGGCCGAAGAAGAAAAAGAAGAGTCCCAGGAGAACGAAGGTTCCGCATCGAAAGAGTCCGGCGGAAGCAAGATCGTATTGATTTTGATCGTTGTTCTGCTTGTACTGGTTCTTGCGATCGGAGGTGTCGTCGCCTACCTGATGCTCTCAGGTGACGAAGCGGAAGATGCAACGGTCGTCAAACAGGAAAAAGTCGAGAGGAAGCGATCGCATCGCAGTGAAGATGCCGGGGTGGGTCCGATGTATCCACTGGACAAATTTACAGTCAACCTGATGAGCGAAAATGGACGAAGATTTCTGGTCGTAAAAATGAATCTGGAAGAGGACAGTGAAGAGCTGACACCGGAACTCGACAAAAAAACGCCCCTCGTACGTGACGTCGTTATCTCCATTCTCTCATCCAAAACTGTCGAAGAGATCACGACCGCCAAAGGAAAAGAGAAGCTGAAGGATGAAATTATCGCCCAGATCAACAGGCATCTCGACGATGGCGAAATCCGCCACATCTACTTTACGGAATTCGTCATTCAATGATCGGTGTCGATATCGTCGTCATCGATCGCATCGAACAATCGATAGAGAAACATGGAGAAAAATTTCTACAGCGTTATCTGAGTGACGAGGAGATCGCTCTCGTTCAGAAAGTACAGACAGCCGCCGGATTCTGGGCAGCGAAAGAGGCGATAGCCAAAGCATTGGGAACCGGTATCGGTCAGCAGGTCGGATTCAAAGATATTACGATCAGAAAAAATGCAAAGGGTGCACCCTCTTTTCATCTTTCGGAAAAACTCGTTAAAGAGTTCGACATTCTTTCGACATCTCTCTCCATCGCTCACGACGGCGGTTTCGCCATTGCCGTAGCTGCCATCGAGTTTTCAGCCACCCCCGACAAAGTGTAGCAGTTCGATCTTGTCACCCTCTTTTGGAACGAAACGGTCCCATTGATCTTTTTTTACCACCTCCATATTGACCGCCGCTGCCATCACTTTTTCGGCGATTCCCAACTCTTCGATAAGTTTGGCCAGTGTGATACCATCTTCAAACTGTTTCTCTTCTCCGTTGACGATAACTCTCATCGGTTCTCCCCTTCTGTAGCATTCAATTCATCGGCATAGCGTCCACAGACCCCTTTCGTATAGGAAGACAGATGGTTCGCCATCGAAAAATTTCCCTTGATATATGCCAGTTCACAGGCATTGACACCATTGGCGTTCAACAGTTCCGGATCGGCCCCGTTCATCAGCAGAAAGTCGACGATCGCGAAATCGTTGCTGAATGCAGCCTGCTGAAGGGGCGTGATACCGGCACCGTTTGCGAGATTGATATCGGCATCGTGCAGAATCAGCGACCGCACGATTTTCAATCGGTGCTGACCGATCGCGTAAAGCAATGGTGTATAGCCGTTATTGTCCTGGATATCGACGTCGGCACCATGATCGAGCAGATATTCGACCATCGGAAGGTTTCTGGTTTTGACGGCGATATGCAGCGGAGAGATGCCCGCTTTCGACTGGGCATCGATATCGCATGCCGACCTCTCCACGAGATCTGTCGCTCTGTTCATATCGCCCCGATAGACCGCCTCGTGCAGGGGTTGCCACCCGTTCACGCTGTCGGCAGACGATATAATGGAAAAAACAACCGTTAAGATAAATATTATCTTTTTCATGGCTATATTCTAACCGATACTCTTGTGAAACTCAACCAGTTTGAAACGTTCTCCCATCATTTGTGGATCGATTAAGGTTTTGACCTTGTTCAGTTCGCGCAGATAGAGATTCTGATTGCCGAGTTTCGCCAGCTGCTCCAGTAGATCGGGCAATCCATATTCCGTCAACGCACGCAGTTGCGTCTTGTAGGCAGCCGTCCGGAATCCGGCCGTTTCAAATGCATCGACAACATGGGAAAAGTTGACATCGTAGGTGATATCGCTCTTTCCGAAGAGCGATTGCAGATCCAATCCCTCTTCGAAGAGCGGAAACACTTCGTGCCCTTTGTAGATACGGATCGAAAAATCGTTTCGTATCTCTTTTTCCCCGTAATCGAACGCCGTGAAAACCATTTTGTCGGCCGCTTCCCAGAGTGACGCGGCAAACGCCTCGTATCCCCGTGCGACCTCCCCCTTCTCCTGCCCATACCGTTCAGCGATCGCCAGAGCCTGCTTGTCGTCCCCTTCGAAATAGATGGCGTGATCCTCGTCGACAAGGGCAGTTTTTCCCTTGTAGACAAGATCGCACGGAAAAGCGTCGAAAATTTCGTTGGCCACGACGAACGCCTCGTTCGCGCCGACCTCTCTGGGATCGATATAGTGATGCAGTGCCACGGCATCGCCGAACCGGGTGCGAAAATATTCCGTCTGCACGCGCTGCAGGGAGGGAAAGCGTTCGACGATGCCGAAATGCATCGTTTCGAGCAGTTCCGGTGCCTCCTGGGCGATCCACTCGATCATATCGCCCAGCAGGTAGCCCTGGTGCGCACCGACTTCGATCAGCATCGTTTTGGGCGAGAGTTTCCCCTCCCGCATCAACGATATCATGTAATGGGCGATGGTCGCGCCGAAAAAGCGGCTGGTGCTCACAGCCGTGTAGAAGTCCCCCTCTTTTCCGATCGCTTTGAAATTGGCATAATAGCCTTCCGGGCCGTAAAGCCACTCGTTCATATACTCACTGAACGGTTTCATAACTCTTCTCGTAAAGTTCGAGCAGTACGAGCTGCTTGTCGAGTGCGAAAATCTTCTGGTCGAGCTGACGGATCCGTTTCGAGTTTTCCATCGTTTCGAGATCGTATACCGTCATTTCACCTGCCTCGACCTTCTCTCTGGTACTCGCTACGAGGCTGTCGTAGAGCGTCTCGTCCTCTTTGGAGAGTTCGATCATGCGGTCGAGTACATCCAGGCGTTTGAGCGTCGCGATATAGGCGTTGTCGGCTTCCCGCTTTTTGTCGTTCAGCATCACTCTGGCATTCAGATAGTCCACTTTCGTCGATTCGATCGTATAGTAGGATTTGATGTCGAGGGGCATCGAAACCCGGAAGCCGTATGTATAGTAGTCGTCGGTCAAGTCGTAGATGTTGCCGCCGCTGAAGAAATAGTTGTTTTCGTAGGGCTTCACATAACTGGCCTGCACCGAAAGCGTCGGCATGTATCGGGCCCATGTCATCGTATTGAAGTAGTCTTTCTGGACGATCTCCTCCTTCTGACGCACCAGGTCGATATGGTTTTTCAGAAAAGTCTCTTTGTCCATCAGCGTGAAATGGGGCAGTTTGATCGTAACGGGATCGGCATCGCTGAGATCGTTGAACTGCTTGTGCAGCTGTGCCTTGGTGTCCTGCAGAACGTAGAGATTCAGCGTATCCTGATTTTTCTTCAGAATCGCCTGGTCCAGAAATCCGCTGTCGAGATCGCCGCTAAGGTACTGCTCTTTTTTGCGCTCGATGTCGAGCCGGTCGTTTTCGATCAGCAGCTGCTGCTTCCGGATCTGGTACTCGTTTTTTTTAAAGTTGAAGAGCGTGGCGACCACCTGCTTGATGAGCTGCCTCCGCTGCGTTTCGATGGAGAGATCCCCTACATGGCGCGTGGCGTTCGCGTATTTCACGGCATACCAGATGCCGCCGCTCTTGAAAATCGGCTGATCGACGACGATGGCGAACTCCCGCCGTTTCTGCGTCGTATCGAACTGTTCGTTCCGGCTGTCGATATACTGAAGCGTGACCGGGTTGATCCAGCTGAATTCGAGCTCGCCGCTGTCGGCGACATTTTTCCTGTGCTGCAGCTCCAGGCTTTCGCGTTTCAGTGCGGAAAGAAGTTCGTCCACATCTCCCGCCTGAAGCAGCGAAAACGCCAGGACGCTACAGAGTATCCAACGCAGCTTTGAACCGTGCAAATCCAAGCTCCATCTCCTCTTTCGTGATGGTCAGTACAGGAAGGAACCTGACCGTGTTTTTCCCCGCTTTCAAGACCACAAGGCGCTGCTCGAATGCGGCTTTGATGATATCGCCGGCATCTTTACCCTCTCTGACACGAAGACCGCGCATAAACCCTGTCCCAACCTCTTTTTCGAAAAGATCGGGATACTCCGTCACGAATCGTTTGAGTCGTTCTTCAAACAGCAGCAGCATATGATCGAGCTCCCCGCTATCTTTGTGCCCTTCCAGGATATCGAGGACTTCCAGCGCCGCACGGGTCGAGAGAAAATTGCCGCCGAAGGTGCTGCCGTGATCCCCCGCTTTGAGAATCCCTTTGTGCGTCGTCATGATCGCTCCGATCGGCACGCCGCCGCCCAGCCCCTTGGCCAGTGTGATGATATCGGGCGTGATCCCGTAGAGATTGCTCGCGAGCAGTTCGCCCGTCCGGTAGATGCCCGTCTGCACTTCGTCGACAATGAGCAGGATGTCGCGTCTCTTCAGCTCTTCGGCCAATTGCTGCACCTCATCTCTGTCCATCGGCTGCACGCCGCCTTCGCCCTGCACCAGTTCGATCATGACGGCGACGGTATGGTCGTCGATGAGATCGTAGATGTTGGCGATATCCCTGGCATAGACGAAACCGTCCGGAAAGGGGCCGAAATAGGTATGCATCGCCTCCTGTCCCGTCGCCTTGAGTGCCGTGATGGTGCGTCCGTGGAAGGAGTGCTCGAGCGTGATGATCTTGTACCTTTTCACCTCCCCTTCCACTTCGCCGTAGCGGCGTGCGATCTTGATGGCACCTTCGTTCGCCTCCGCTCCGCTGTTGGCGAAAAAGGTCTGTATGTCGTAACCGCTCAGTTCCGCCAGCCGTTTCGCCAGCCTCGCCTGCGGCTCGATCAGGTAGAGGTTCGAGGTGTGGATGAGTCTTTTCGCCTGATCGCAGATTGCCTCTGCAAGTCGCGGATTGCCATGCCCCACACTGCATACAGCGATTCCGCTCCCGAAATCGACGTAATCATTTCCCTCTTCATCGAAGAGCATCGAATTTTCCCCGCGGACGAAATGCACATAGTTGCGTGCATAGGTCGGCAGCACATAGGTCAGGTCCATCTCTTGCAAAGTCATTGTATCTTCTCCAAAGTCACTTTTACTTCCTGGTAACAGGCGCTTTTCCCCATTAGGCTCATCATCGGCGGCGTCAGGTAGTTGACACCGGGTGTTCCGGCATAGATGAGTACGGAATCTTCACGGATATCATCACTTGTTTTCACCGGCAGTTCGACCGATCCGTGTTCCGATACGATACGGACCTTTTCATCTTCCGCGAAACCGTGGCACGGATGGAGCCGGACATGATTCTCGCGTCGGAACTGGCTGTTGAGCGAATGAGGGCTCTTGGGAGTGAGCAGCCAGAGTTCGCCCTCTTCGTCGTCGAAATCATCTTCGAACTCTTCGAGAAATTCGAAATTTCCGCTGTCGGTTTCGAATGCCGTTTCGTAAGGATGGTTTTCGTAAGCGGGTGACTTGAGCCATTCACCCTCCCGGATGCACTGATCGAGCATTGTCTGAATGTACTCTTTCTCCTCTTTCAGACCGTCGCAGCCGAAACGGTCGAAGAGAAACTGCGTCAGCTCGTATTCGCTGATGCCGAACTCCGCCTCTTTTACCTTCGGCATCGGCTGCACATAGGGGTGGCCATAACTGAGACGGAGGTCCTCTTTTTCCAGAAAATCTTTGGCCGGCAGCACGATATGCGCCCTGGCGCTCGTCTCGTTTTCGTAGAGGCCGAAATAGATCAGATGATCTGCATGTTCCATCTCCTCCTCGACCTTGTTGAGACCCGGCATCTGTGCCAACGGGTTGGCTCCCTGCACAAGAACCGTTTTGAAGCGTCCAAACGGCGCGACCGGCCTGGCCACCTTTTTGGGCGATTGTCGGACCGGGTTGTCGAACCCCGCCATCGAATCGGCGAGGAAGCTGACCCCGCAGCCCGGTTTGCCGAAAAATCCCATGACGGCGGCAAGCCCGTCGATGGCCTGCAGCACCTGATCGCCGATGGAGTACTTCTGCACACCCGTTCCAACCAGGAAAACGCACTTTTTGTTCAGCATCTGGTAGAGCATGTCTCCAAGATCGTCGAGCACGATATCGCACCTGTCAAGACACTCTACCACCCGAAACGAACGCAGAAAATCGAAATACCAGTCGGCATCTTCACACCGCTCTTCCATGAAATCGGCATCGTCCATATCCTCCATGAACATGAAGCGCGAAAGAAGCACCGCCAGATGGAAGTCGCTGCGCGGACGGATCTGCATGTGAAGGTCCGCCATTTTCGCGATTTTCGTCCGAACGGGATCGACGACGATCAGCGTTTTCTCTTTGAGCAGCTCCATCATATGGGGATCCGTGACGGACACGTTGCGCCCCCAGACGATGACCGCTTCCGCCTCGGCAATCGATTCGGGCGGCAGCATCAGCGAAATACCGCGCCCCTCTTCGACGCCCGCCTGCCCGGCCCCGTCGCAGAGCGATCCGTCGGTCGTCCAACCGCCATACGCCGCCACGAACTCCTCGGTGATCTGCTGCATGAATCCCACATTGCCGCTGCCACGGTAGAGCAGAAAATCCTCTCCCGCCGTTTCGATCGCATTAGCGACGGCTTCGAGTGCCTCTTCCATCGATACCTCTCTGCCGTCGACACGGGGACTTCTGATCCGTTCGGCCTCTCTGTAATGGCGATTGAGGTGGGAACAGAGGGCACCCTGTGTGAAAGGATGCGACGGTGCACCCGCCATCTTCAGGCTCTCCGGATCGACAACCACGCTACATGCATCGTAACAATCGAGAGGACATGCAGTCAGTTTCATCACATCTACCTTGCTATTTGATTTCTATTTTGAGAAGTTTCGAAAAGAGATTTCCCGGCGTATCGAGAATGATCTCCGCACGATAGGAGGAGATATGCGTATCGTCGGCTACACGGATCACTTTGTCGAATTTCAGATCGGTTGCATCGCCGTCCAGATAAATTCTCTTTTTCTCCAAGCCTTCGATCTCGTCGGCATCGAGATAGATAACAAGCCGCCCTTTGCGGATATCCATCGCCTTGAGAAGAAGAGTTCCGGGATTGACGTAGTCACCGATTCGTACTGCAACCTTGTAAACATAGAGCCCTTTTGCCCGTATCGCCTTTTTTTCGATACGGTCTCTCAGCTGTACGATCTGGTAATCCGTATCGGCAATCTGCTTTTTCAGCGTGGCGATCTTCTCTTTCAGACTCAAAAGCTGGTTTTTCGACGCCATCATCGCGGTAAAGATGCGATCTTTCTCCGTCTGGGACTTGGTCTTCATATTTTTCGTACGCTGGTAATACCGGTAATCTTTTTCGTAGACGCTCTTCTGGTTTTTCTCCATCTCTTCCGTAAGTTTCAACGTTTCGCCAAGTACGTTCCGTGTCGTTTCGAGGGCCTTTATCTGCGCCCGGTCCACTTTGTCGTCGACCTGGACGACGACTTCGTCCGTTCCCACTGTACCCTCTTTGGAGTCGTCGGCTTTGACGATCTGTCCGGCTGCAGCCGCTTTGATGACATACGTCTGTACCGGTTCGAGTTTGGCATAGTGTATCTGTGCGAACAGAGAGATCGAAAGGAGAAAGAAGAGATAAAAAGATTTTCGCATATCGTTCCACTTTGTCGTAATGTTGAGCATGATTTTACAACGAATCGCTTAAGAGGGCGCTTTTGAAAAGATGTAGCCTGGCAATTTAATCCGATTCATACATCATTTCACGAAGAATCCACATGAATTGGTTATAATTCAATCAAACTTATTTCCAAACATGAGAGGTACATATCGGATGAAAAAATTTCTCTTCTTTCTTTTTCTGGCTTTTTTGACCACTACGCAATTGCTGCAGGCTGCATCGAAAGAGGTGTTGAACGTCGAAATTCGTGAAACGATCAAAAAGTTCAACAAAGAGGTCAAAGGCGGTGCAGAATTTCTCCGTAAATCCAAAGGGTATCTGGTCTTTCCCAATGTCTACAAAGCCGGTTTCGGTATCGGAGGCGAATACGGGGAAGGAGCACTCCTCGTTCACGACAAAATCGTCGGTTACTACAATACTGCCGGAGCATCCTTCGGTTTCCAGCTCGGGGCACAGAGAAAGTCGGTCATCATCGCCTTTCTGACACAGAAAGCGCTGGACGATTTCAGAAACAGCGACGGCTGGAAAATCGGCGGCGATGCATCGGTCGCCCTCGTGAAATGGGGAGTTGGCGAAGATGTCAACACGATCGATTTCAAAGATCCCGTCGTAGGTTTCGTCTTCGGCAACGAAGGTCTGATGTACAATCTGACGCTGGAAGGCTCGAAAATCACCAAAATCAAAAAGTGATATCGAATCGTTTCGATATCACCGGCTGATCTCTCTCAGCGTGCTGCATCGTCCATTGCATCCAATCCTCTCAAAAGAGTTTCTCCTGCAGCGATGCCATCGTTTCAGGTGAAACTACGATAATCCCGTCTCTGTCCGCCAGCAGAAAATCACCATTTTTAAATGTCACACCGCCAAACACGAGTTCGATATCACGTTCGCCCGGATTGTTTTCAAAACTTTTACGCGGACATGTACCGAGTGCCCAGAGTCCGACGGGTATCGTCGTCGTCACATGGATATCCCGAACGTAACCGTTGACGAGAATGCCTGCCCAGCCGTTATGCTGCGCCAGTTTCATCAGATTCTCGCCTACAACCGCCTCATAGGCCCCATCCACATCAACGACGATAAAACGGTCGTGCCCCTCCTCTTTCAGCAGAGCGATCAGTTCGGAATTGTTCTTTTGCAGTTTGAGTGTCTGGATAGGCCCGTAACAGCTCGTCGTTCCGCCGTACGATTTGTAACCAGGATCGAGTACCTGTACTTTTTCCCTGCATTCGTCACAGATATCCGCTGTAAAAAACTTCATTTTTTGCCTTTTTTTAAAAAATTATACTTAAAAACATCTGCGTTTGGATAAAATACCCTTTATATTTTCAAGCGAAGAAGAATCAGGATGAAAGTTGTAACCGGAGTGGTTGGCAACGACATTCATGTCGTCGCCAACCGTCTGATCGAAATATCTCTCAAAGAGCGCGGGTTTACCGTCTTCAATCTCGGCGTCAATACCTATCTCGAAGAGTTTCTCGACGCCATTGTCGAAACCGATGCCGATGTCCTGCTCATCTCCTCGCTCAACGGCGAAGCGGAGGGATGGTGCCGTGATCTGCAGATTCTGAAAAAGCAGTATACCTTCCGAAAAGATGTCGTTTTTATGATCGGCGGCAATCTCGGTGTCGGGGAGATGGACCCCGACGCACTCGTCCCGAAATTCAAAAACTACGGATTCGATCTCGTTTTCCATCAGGTCGATCTCAATGTCGGCCTCGACACGCTGGAAAACTATCTGAAGGCGCACGCATGAGTCTGCTTCAACGCGAACGCGAAATCATCACCCAAAATGAGTATGTCGACCATTTCGATTTCGAAGAGATCGAAGCGTTCGTCAAAAGTGCCAGCAAAGAGCTTTTCATCTCCCACCGGTTCAAAACCAGCGACGCCATGCAGGTGCAGCCGCGGGGAGGATTCCCTACCTACGAAAAGGTCTTTCGGCTCTACGAGGAGTTCAAGGAGGCCGGCGTCGACGTGCTGCCGCTGACGATCGACTCCAACACCCGTCTCAACGACTACGCCACCGCCAAAAAGATGCTCGCACTCTCCGAAGAGAACGATGTCGACATGCTCAATGGCTACCCGCTCATCAACCACGGCTACCGCACAACACGCAAGATGATCACCCATTTCGACACGCCCGTCAGCCTCCGCCACGGCACACCCGATGCCAGACTGCTGGTGGAGATGGCGCTGGCGTCGGGCATTTTCGAGATCGAGGGAGGGCCCATCACCTACCTGCTCCCCTACTCCAAAAACTTCCCGCTCGACAAAGCGTTTCTCTACTGGAAATATGTGGAGAAGGTATGCGCTCTCTACTCCACATTCAACGAACCGATCAACCGGGAATCGTTCGGCCCACTCAGCGCCACGCTGCAGCCGCCGGCGATCGTCATCGTCATCCAGCTCGTCGAAATGCTGCTCTCTCTCGAAGAGGGGGTCAAATCGTTCTCGGTCAGCTTCTCCCAGACCGGCTCGATGATCCAGGATGTCGTCACGGCCAACGTCATCAAAAAGCTGGCTCGTCATTATGCCGACATGTTCGGTCACCACGACGCCGATATCCATCTTGTCTACCATCAGTGGATGGGTGCGTTTCCCTACAACAAGGAGTACTCCGACGCGCTCATCACCGCATCCACCGTCATCGCCGCGATGGTCGGTGCCGACAAGATCATTACCAAGACACGCAACGAAGCCTTCGGCATCCCGACCAAAGAGGCGAACGCCCGGGCCGTCGCCAGTGTCAAATACACCCTCGGCATGCTCAAAGGCCTTCCCGCTGTCAGCGACGAGGAGGAGGAAGAGAACCTCACCAGCATGGTCAACGAGATCATGGAAGCGGTTTTGAACGACGGCGCCGACACCCTCTGGCGCAAAGTCTTCAACGCGATCAAAAAGGGGCATATCGACATTCCGTTCTCCCCCCATGTCATCAACGCCAACGAGGTGATCACGATCCGCGACCCGCAGGAGAACATCCGCATCCTCGAACGGGGAAAACTGCCGATCTCCGACAGAAGTTTCGCCTTCGAACGGTCGAAAATCCGCCTCAATGAGGGAGAACGGGTCGTCGACAAGATCATCAAAGATATAGGGATCATGCAATGAGTGCCCCAAACAGAAAACTCCTCTTCGATATCGGAAGCACCTACTTCAAAATGGCGGAAAACGGTACGATACGCCACTATTTTCGCGACTTCAACCGCCCTATTTTCGATGACCTGATGGAAAAATGCGGCGACACCATCGCAAAATACAGACCCGAAGAGATTCAGATATGCAGCTCGGCCAACGGCGGGCTAAGCACGCTCATCATCGGCCTCAGCAACTCCTTCAGCCTCAAGTATGCCATCAACATCGCGTTCAACTCGGGGATCAACATTATCGACACGGTGCTCTATCACGATATCGACACTGCCAAGCCACCCGTGGAAATGATCGACGTGGTCATTGTCGTCGGAGGCATCGACGGGGTCGGGAGAATCTTCGACGATAGACTTTTCGACTTTCTGCAGGACTGCGCCTACCAGAACATCGTCTATGTCGGCAGTGCGGATGAACGCGGATATTTGAGTGAAAAGCTCGAAAAGCTCGTTGTGCTCGACAATATCATCACCGACAAACTGAAGATCAACGAAGGAGCGCTCAAAACCTATCTGACCGATCTCTATCAGGCCGACATCATGGGGAAGGAGGACATCAAACATCTCTATGAGATCACGGCGAATCAAATCTACTCCACTCCCTATATCGTCAACCGGGCGCTTTCCCATATCAGCGACCGGCTCGATGTAGCAGACCCTTTCATCGTCATCGATATCGGCGGCGCGACGACCGACATCCACTACAGCAGCGACCTGGTCAACGACAATATCGTCGGAGAGGGAGGATACGACCGCCTCGTCTTCAAAAAACTGGGTGTCTACAAATCACGTGAAAGCCTGATCCATACAGCCAGACAGAACGAATTCGTCTACGAACTGCTCAACTATCTCAACGTGACCGAGAACATTCTCGAAGAGGAGAGCGAAGCCGCGACGAAAGTATTGATGCAGCTTGCGATATTCCTGGTTCTCTATAAAGTCTCCAGGCATCACAGTGACTATGTCGAACTGAAGCTCGAAAATCTCAACAGCATCGTACTCACAGGCGGCATCACGAAAGTGCTGAATCAGGAAGAGAGCGAAACGATCATACGCTTCTTTTACAAAAAACTGCTCCATTTCCATCAGATACCGGGCATCGTCCTCGATAAGAACTATGAAATTTGGACATACGGTATGCAGGAATTTACCAACGAAGAGGCCACAAAGGAGTTATCATGACTGTCAACACCATCCGCGAACTGCTTGAAAACGCCGCACACGGCAATCCGGAAAAACTCGCCATCACATTGGACGGCGACCGCTATACCTATGCCGGACTCTTCGAACGGGTCAATCAGGTCGCCCACTACCTGACAACACTGAATCTACCCAAAGGGAGCCGGATCGGAATCTACTCCAACAAGAGCTGCGATCAGGTAATCGCCATCCTGGCGATCATGTCGACCGAACACATCTTCGTACCGATCACCCGACTGCTCAAACCGGAACAGGTCAAACACATCATCGAAGACTGCGGTATTACCTGCATCATCACCGACACCAAAAAGATCGAAACCGTCAAAGCAACCGGTTTTTCCGGCAAAATCATCTCCTACACGCCGACAGAAGAGAGTGATGTTTCGTTCGAGGAGATCTACAAGTGCTACACAGGCAAACATGCGTGCGACATCAAAGGCCATGACAACGCCGCCATCACGTATACATTCAGTTCTACGGGAAACCCCAAAGGCATCGTCATCAACCATCGCGCCCTCTTCGACGGCGCGGCAATCGTCGCAAAATATCTCGACATTCGCAGCGATGACGTCATCAGCGGCATCCTCTCGTTCAATCTCGACTATGGGCTGAATCAGATCTATACGGCACTCTTCAAACAGGCAACGCTTGCAATTCACAAATTCGTCCTGCCGTCCGATTTCTTCACCCATCTCATCAACGATGGCGTCACGGTGCTGCCGCTAATGCCAATCCACATTACGCAGATGTTCGACGAAGATCCCCACCGTATCCCGAAACCCGAGCACTTCAACAAACTTCGTACCATCACGTCATCGGGAGGCAACATCACGCCGCTGATGATCAAGAACATCACGACCCATTTCCCCGACGCAAAGTTCTATTCGATGCACGGCCTGAGCGAAGCGTTCCGCTCCGCCTACCTTGACCCGGCACAGATCCACATCCGCCCCAATTCGATCGGCAAAGCGGTTCCGGATGTGGAGCTCTACATCATCAACGAAGAGGGTGAAGCCTGCAAACCGCGCGAAGTCGGCGAACTGATTCATCGGGGGGCCTGTATCTACAAGGGATACTGGAACGCACCCGAAGAGACCAGAAAACGATTCAAAAGCATTCAGATTCTGGACAAAGTACTCAAACCCGAGGGTAATCTGACCGATGAAATCGTCGTAGCCAGCGGCGATTATGTCTACGCCGATGAAGAGGGATACATCTATTTCGTCTGCCGCAAGGATGACATGATCAAAACCCAGGGCTACCGTGTCAGTCCCTACGAGATCGAAAGCGTCGTCTATGAAAATATTCCGGAAATTACCGAGTGCATCGTCTTCTCCATACCCAACGAGGAGATCGAAGAGGAGATCGTAATGGTGTACGGCGGAAAAAGAGAACTTCCCAAAAACGAGATACTTTTCGAGTTGAAAAAGCACCTTCCCAACTACATGCTTCCGGCCCAGATCGTCTACAATCCGAATATGCCGCGCAAATCGCTTCACAGCAAACAGATCGACAAAGAGGCGTTGAGAAAAGAGTTTGTTTAGTCGATAGTCACAGGTCGATGGTCGATAGAACCTAATACCTGTAATTTTCGACTACCGTTGAAACGCTCCCCCGCACTTCGAGCAATACCAGTTCGGCGCATCGACGCTGCGTGCATTGCCGCCGATCCTGATCTCCCCGGCACGCTCTTTTTCCAGAAGCTCTTCACTTATCTCGATACTGTAGACGACGGGGACGATGTGTCTGTTGGTACGGCAGGTTTTGCAGCGCGGACGGAAAGGTTTCCGCCGCGTCTGCTTTCGTGAAGGGATCTCGAAAGGATCGTGCATATGGCCTATTTGAGGATACAGCGGGCGTTGAGCGGGTGTACGGGTCGGTTGTTGGGTTCACCCATGACCCGTGCGAACTGCTCCACCTGTTTTTTTGTGACCGTCATCGGCTCTTTGAGTACAAACCAGCGTACACCCTCCGAACAGGGAGGCGTCGTCAAAGATCCGTTAAAACGGTAGTAGTCTCTCTTTTTCGGGAAAAGTTTTCTGATCTCTTCGGCAGAAATGGAGATATCTCTGCGGTCTCCGGCACGCTCGGGCATCACGTTCCAGAAACGCTCCAGCACGCTGTTCTTCTTTCCGTACTCGAACATCAGAGCGACAACGGCAATGTTGCCATCTTCGTCGACATGCACAAAGTGGGCCTCCATGGGAAAAGATTTGCCGTCGATTGTGTTTTCGCTGGGAGTATGGAAGTGGAACTGCTTCAATTCGAATCTGATTCCGTCGACCATGATATAGCTGCCGGGTTTGATATTCACCTGAACGGAGTGGCCATTGTTGATTTCGTTACGAGATCCGGCATGGTAGCTGAAGACGATCGAAGGAAGATCGGTCTCGTAGGCTTTGTCGGTACGCAGATCGATGGGTGACTGATTTTTCCCGATCTTACAGAGAACAAAATCTTCTGAAAGATCACCCCAGTGCGCAGGTGCACCCTCTCCACTGTATCCCCAGTGGATACCATGGCCTCCAGCCAGAGCGAACGATGCGGCCATACCGGCACCCAACATAAACGACATTACTTTTTTCATGAGATCTACCTTTGACGATGAAATATAATAATTTATTCTACACTACATCGATACGGATTTCGTTGTGATACGAAATTCAAGAGATTTTTTTACAAAAGTGATCCCAGAGTGTTTCCAAAAAACACATTTTGTATATTGAGATTGAATGAGTAGAGATTGTCAAACGGTTGATGAAAGAAGAAGGCACGGCTGTAAGCCGGGTTATGTCGAGGATGCTTATTTATCTACACACTATGTTGCCATCGTGTTCGAGCGAAGAGCAGAATTGTGAAGCTTATACCAAGCTCTTCTTGCTGCGGGTTGGGTTTACATAGCCGCCCAGGTTGCCCAGGGCGCTGGTGGGCTCTTACCCCACCGTTTCACCCTTACCCGCCCATATTTCCAAGAAACATCACATGGAAGAGCTTCGGAGCACTTCCAGTGTAACCCGCACTTGAAATATGGGCGGGCGGTTTGCTTTCTGTTGCACTGTCCCTCACCTTGCGGTGGCCGTCCGTTAGACGGAACCCTGCTTCACTGCAGCCCGGACTTTCCTCATGACTGGTGTCATGCAAGCATCCGCCGTGCCTTGTATGTGTATTTTAGCAAAATTTAAGGTAAAAAGAAAGGATCTGAGAGAACGATGCCGAGGCAAAAGCCCCGAACATCTGCTAGAAGGAAGGATCAGTTATTTTAACGGGGTTCGATACCCATTTTTTCCATCGCTTCAAGCGCATATTTTTTACCCAGTTCATACGCTTTAATGTTCGCTTCGTGAACCTTTTTGGGTACTTTACTAAGCATCGTTTCAATCAGTGTCTCTTCCGGAATCGCATTCATGAAGGTGTTGGCGATTGCCAACGCGACGACACTTTGGGTAATCACGTTTCCAACCTCTTCTTTCGCAATCGTAATGATCGGTATCTCGACGATTTTCCATTTTTTTCGATCTTCATCCGTCGGATAGACCAGATTTGGATCGACAACAATGATACCGCCTTCGGCAACACCATCTTTAAAAAGCTGGTAACTTTTGTCTGCAACAGAAAGCATAAAATCGATCTGTCCGTCGATCGCATACGGATAGAATATCTCCTTGTCGTCAAGCTGAATATCAACGACAGTCGGGCCGCCACGAACCTGGGAGGTATAGGTTGCAGTTTTAACACCGTAGCCACCCATCTTGATTTTGGCCGCCGCAAAAATCTCTCCGGCAAGGAGGACACCCTGTCCACCTACACCGGTAAAGCGCATTACAATTCTGCTCATGAACAACCCCTTATATGACTTTTTTGAAATCGGCCGGCGTGAATTTTTCGCGCTTACCCTGATAAACCTCTTTGAGCTTGCCGTACATATCACAGTACTCCGGCGCTTCTTTATCCTGTTTCAGAATACCGGTCGGAAGTATGTTGATTTTCTCCTCTTCCGGAAGTGCATCATACTTCTTCTTTGACATTGTGATACTGTCGATCCAGTCGAGGTTATCCATGGCAGATGCCATCTTGTTCTTTCGACCAAGGTTGATATGACAGTTGGAGAGAATCTCGACATAGGAGAAACCTTTGTGCTGAAGAGCAGATGTGATGACTTTCTCCACTTTTTTCGGCTCGGAAACTTTTTCACGCGCAACAAAAGAGGCCCCTGCCGCTTCAGCCAGTTTGCAACCATCGAATGTCGGATCGATGTTGCCCTGCTTCATCGTAACCGACCAGAAACCTCGCGGTGTCGTCGGAGATGTTTGGGAATTGGTCAGACCGTAGATGAAGTTGTTGATGACGATCAACGTAATGTCGATATTCCGGCGGCATCCGTGAATCGTGTGGTTACCGCCGATCGCCAGCGCATCTCCGTCACCTGCGACACAGATGACATGTTTGTCCGGATTCGCCAGCTTGATACCTGTCGCATAGGCAACAGTCCGTCCATGCGTCGTGTGAACCGTATTGAAGTCGACATACGAGCTGAAACGTCCGGAACAGCCGATTCCAGAGACGACACAGACATCGTCTTTACTGAGTCCCAGTTTGTCAACTGCACGGATGAACGATTTGAGAATTACACCATCGCCACAACCCCAGCACCAGAGTGTGGGCATCTTTTCCAGTCGTAAATATTCATCATAATTAAATGCCATATCAGAAAACCTCCTTCACTTTGTCAATGATATCCTGCGGCGAGAACGGTCGTCCGTTCGTTTTGGTCAATTTCTGGATATCCTTGCGCCCCATTGCGCGCTGAATCTCTTCGAGATACTGTCCCTGGTTCAGTTCGACAGAAAGTACTTTGTCGAACTTCTGCCCCAGCTCGTAGAGACGTTTCTCGGGGCTTGGCCATACCGTGATCGGTCGGAACATACCCGCTTTGATCCCTTCGTCGCGAAGTCTCAGGATCGCTTCCTTGATCGCCAGCGACGCGGATCCGTAACCGATCAACAGGATATCGGCATCGTCGAGCATGTACTCTTCGTTGCTCTCCAGTTCATCTGTGTGTTCATCGACTTTGCGGAAAAGACGGTCGATCAGCTTGCGGCATGTTTCGATCTCTTCGGTCGGGAATCCCATCGCATCATGGTGCAGACCCGTGAAGTGGTAGCGATACCCTTTGAACATCGGGTTCAGTACCGCCGGCTCGTCCTGTGCGACGCCGTAGGGTTTGTACTCTTCCGCCGGGCCGTCGAACGTTTTGCGAAGTTTGATGCCCGCCTGTACCTCTTCGAGATCGGGAAGGATCGCTTTACCATGCATATGGCCTATCGTTTCGTCCAGAAGTACGATGACCGGCTGCATGAAACGGTCGGCCAGGTTGAATGCACGGACCGTTTCGGTATAACACTCCTGAAGATTGCCCGCACAGACAGTGATCGATTTGTAGTCACCGTGCGAAGGGTTTTTCGCCTGCGCGATATCACCCTGGGAAACACGGGTCGGAAGACCGGTGGAAGGACCGCCGCGCATAACGTTGACGACAACCAGCGGAACTTCCGCCATCTGAGCCAGACCGAGGTTTTCCGCCTTCAGTGAAATACCGGGACCAGACGTCGCCGTCATGGATCGGACACCGCTCATTGACGCGCCGATAGCCGCACAGATACCTGCGATCTCATCTTCCATCTGAATGGACGCTCCGCCTACTTTCGGAAGCAGATCGGAGATGGTGTGCATGACCTCACTCGACGGCGTAATCGGATATCCCCCGAAAAACATACATCCCGCATCGACCGCAGCCTTCGCTGCCAGGTCGTTACCACTGGAAATTACTTCTCTTGCCATTCTAACTCCTTATGCGCTCAGCGTCATATATTTGTTGTTCTTGATCGCTTCAGCCCGCTCTTTCGCCGCATCGGTCAATTTGGCGAACTTGTACTCTTTTCTGTCTGCGACGAAAATTGCGAAATCGGGACAGCTCAGTTCACACTCGTTGCATCCTATGCAGAGTTCCGGTGCCTCTACGGTAATCATTTCGCCCAGAACCGAATGGGGCTCGTAGCGCATTGCCAAAACGCCCGCAGGACATACCGCCACACAGATGTCACACGCCTTACAGCGACTCTCGTCGGTCCAGACCGGTGTGTTTTCCGGTGCTTTCATCAGACTCATTGCTTCTCCTTCGTTGGATTGAATTTTCCTACGGCGCACGAGACGAAGCTCTTACCCTTCATCACTGCTCCTTCGATGCCCGACAGTTCATCGTTGATTAGAGGATAACCCAGCTTCCTTAAGGTCGCTATTAAAAGCTCCTCCTGCGATGAATCCGTCAGATCCACTGTTACCTTTCGTGGCATGACACTCAGATCGATTTCTACGCTGTTACCAAAGTGCTCAGAGAGCGCCTTTTTGATCGTACTGGCACACCCTTCGCACCGGATATTGGCCACATCGTAGGTTTTGAGCATCCTTACTTTCCCATTACCTCTTTGACCGCTTTGCCGATGTCAGCCGGAGATACGACGACTTTGACGCCAGCCGCTTCGAGGGCCGCCATCTTTTCGGCTGCCGTTCCGCTTCCGCCGGAGATGATCGCACCGGCATGTCCCATACGCTTGCCTTTCGGAGCCGTCTGACCGGCGATGAAGGCAACGACCGGCTTGCTGATGTTCTCTTTGATATACGCTGCTGCCTGAATTTCGAGGTCCCCGCCGATCTCACCGATCATAACGATCGCTTCGGTCTCCGGATCCGCTTCGAACATCGGAAGAAGCTGCTTGTAGCTCAGCCCGATGATCGGGTCTCCCCCGATACCGACAGCCGTCGTGATGCCGAGACCCTCTTTGACGACCTGATTGGAGGCTTCGTACGTCAGCGTACCCGATTTGGAGATGAGTCCGACCGGCCCTTTCTTGAAGATGAAGCCCGGCATGATACCGATTTTGCACTCTTCGGCGGTAATGATACCCGGACAGTTCGGTCCGATCGTGTTCATCCCCTTTTTCGTCGCATAGGCTTTGGCGTACATCATGTCCTTGACCGGTGCGCCTTCGGTGATGATGACGGCCAGTTCGATTCCCGCGTCCGCCGCTTCCATCACGGCATCCGCTACGAAGGCCGGCGGAACGAAGATCATCGAAACGGTTGCACCTGTCGCCTCGACAGCCTCTTTGACCGTATTGAATACCGGCTGTCCCAGATGCTCCTGTCCACCTTTGCCCGGTGTCACACCGCCAACGATTTTCGTACCGTACTCAATGCACTGAGAAGCATGGAAGGTACCCTCTTTACCGGTAAATCCCTGAACGATAACTTTTGTATCTTTATTGACCAAAATACTCATACTTCTCTCCTTTTACTTCGCAGCTTCAACCGCTTTTTTTGCACCATCGGCAAGGTCAGTCGCAGAAATGATATTCTTGATACCGGCATTTTTCAAAATCTCCGCAGCTTCGTCCGCGTTGGTTCCGTCAAGACGTACGATAACCGGCACGTTGACATCGGTGATTTTCGTCGCTTCGAGAATACCGTTTGCGACACGGTCACAACGGACGATACCGCCGAAGATGTTGACAAAAATCGCCTTGACGTTCGGATCTTTCAGAATAATTTCAAATCCTTTTGCCACCGTTTCGGGATTCGCTCCGCCACCCACGTCGAGGAAGTTGGCCGGCTCGCCTCCTTCATGCTTGATAATATCCATCGTCGCCATCGCCAGACCGGCGCCATTGACCATACATCCGACATTGCCATCGAGTTTGATATAACTCAGGCCATGCTCTTTCGCTTCGACTTCCGTCGGTTCCTCTTCCGAGAGGTCACGCATTTCAACGATATCGGGATGCCGTCCGAGAGCACTGTCGTCGAAGCCCATTTTTGCATCGAGTGCGAGAAATTTTCCGTCACCTGTCTTGATGAGCGGATTGATCTCGATCATCTCCGCATCTTTGTCCATATAGACCTTGTAGAGTGCCTGGGCAAATTTGATGAACGGCCCGACTTCTTCCTTGGCCAGTCCCAGACCAAAGGCGAGTTGACGTCCATGGAAACCCTGGAATCCGATAGCCGGATCGATATGCACCTTGACGATTTTCTCAGGTGTCTCTTCCGCCACTTTCTCGATCTCCATACCGCCCTCGGTGGATGCCATCATAACCGGCATCTCGAGTGCACGGTCGAGAAGCATACCCAGATAGTACTCTTTTTGAATGTCCGCACCCTCTTCGATATAGACTTTGTGTACCACTTTGCCTTCCGGTCCTGTTTGATGCGTCACCAGCGTCATACCGAGAATTTTATTGGCCCACTCCCGCACTTCATCAAGAGATTTTGCGAGTTTGACTCCGCCGCCGAGACCACGGCCGCCCGCATGAATCTGCGCTTTGACAACCCAGATGCTGCCTCCGAGGTTTCGCGCGGCATCCACTGCCTCTTCGACAGTGAAGGCTACCTGGCCACGCGGGACAGGAACGCCATATTGACGGAAGATCTCTTTCGCCTGATATTCATGTATATTCATGGACTATCCTTTGTTTTAGATTTTAGTCTTTCACTTCGTACTGTCTGCGACCCTCTTCATAGAGGTCGTTGCCATACGCGTCGTTAATGACTGTGACGGGAAAATTTTCCACCTTGAGCATACGAACCGCTTCGGGACCAAGCTCTTCGTAGGCAATCACTTTCGCCTCCTTGATCAGCTTGCCAAGCAGTGCACCCGCACCCCCTGTCGCTCCGAAGTAGACCGCTTTGTACTCTTTGCAAGCATCTTTGACAGCCTGATTGCGTTTTCCTTTTCCGATCATCCCTTTCAAACCATATTTGATGAGTGTCGGCGAGTAACTGTCCATACGATAGCTTGTCGTAGGCCCTGCGCTTCCAATCGGTTCGCCCGGCTTCGGAGGAGTCGGACCGACAAAATAGATAACCGCGCCCTGCAGCGGGAAGGGAAGCTCTTCCTTGCTCTCGATCAGATCGACAAGACGTTTGTGTGCCGCATCACGCGCGGTAAAAATCGTACCGGATAGATAGACGATATCGCCCGCTTTCAGATTCATAATATCTTCATCGGTCAGCGGTGTGGTAAGGTAATGTACTTGACTCATGGCAAATCCTTAAAGCGTTATGTGATTGTGTCGACTGCTGTGGCACTGAACGTTGACACTAACTGGAAGACTGGCAATGTGACAGGGGTTCTTTTCGACATGAACCGCCAGTACCGTCTCCGTTCCGCCCATACCCATGGCACCGATACCGAGTTTGTTGAGTTCGAAAAGAAGCTCTTTTTCAAATTCTGCGACCGCCGGATCGGGATTCGGTTTTCCCGCTTCACGGAAAAGGGCATATTTGCTGGAAACGGCAGCCTTTTCGAATGTACCACCGATACCGACACCGACGATGATCGGAGGGCATGGATTTGGCCCGGCTTCGGAGATAACCTCTTTGACAAAGTCGATGACACCCTGTGGCCCCTGTGCAGGCGCCAGAACACGGGCGCGGCTGACATTCTCGCTTCCGCCCCCTTTGGCAGCGTACTCGATCTCTATTTTGTCACCCTCGACAATATCGTAATGAATGACCGCAGGCAGGTTGTAGCCGATAACATCTTTGAGATTGGCACGGGTGAAACAGTCGCAGGTCGATGCTCTCAGATATCCTTCGACATACCCCTCTTCCGTTCCTTTGTTGATCGCATCCGTCAGCGTACCACCGGTTACATGAACATCCTGTCCCATTTTGACGAAATAGACGGCCAATCCGGTGTCCTGACAGAGAGGCCGCTTCTCTGTACGGGCGATCTCTGCGTTTTCGAGCAGTTGTTCAAGCACCTTTTTGGCAACGGGGCTCTTCTCTTTCTCATGGGCCTCTTTCAGCTTTCTGAGTGCATCCTCCGGCAGATTCGTCGCCGTATGGATGACCATGTTTTTGACCGCTTTGACGATATCTTCGTAAGCAATTTCTCTCATCATTTTTCTCCAAAAAAGTTGTGTTTTTCGAGGGTATCGATCAATTGTCTGACCGACTCGACCGATTTTTTGAACATCTTCCGTTCACACGCATTGAGTGAAATATTGATGATCTCTTCGGCACCGTCGGCACCAATACTGACCGGCACGCCGCTCACTACATCACTGTAGCCGTACTCTCCGTCAAGATAGACGGCACAGGGGTAGATCTGCTTGGTGTCTTTCAGTATCGCTTCGACCATAATGACCGCCGATTTGCCCGGCGCGTAGTAGGCGGAGCCGGTTTTAAGGTAGTTGACGATCTCCGCACCACCATGCTTGGTGCGTTCGACGATCTCGTCGATCTCCTCGTCTGTCAGCAGATCGTTCAGGGGGACACCGGCAACCGTCGAGTAACGCGGCAGCGGCACCATGTCGTCTCCGTGACCTCCCATGACCGAGGCGCGGATCTGACCGGCACCGTAACCCAGTTTCTCCTGAATGAAATAGGCCATTCTCGAACTGTCGAGAATACCCGCCATCCCGAGAATCCGATGACGCTCAAAACCACTCTCCTTCAAAGCCACGTAGGTCATGGCATCAAGAGGGTTGGAAACCATGATAATGATGGCATTGGGAGAGTAGGTTTTGATGTCACGCACGACTTCCCGTGTGATGCGTGCGTTGGTCAGAAGGAGATCGTCACGACTCATCCCGGGAAGACGCGGGCTTCCTGCCGTCACAACAACCACATCACAATCGACGAGCTGATTCGGCTCTTCCGCGACTGACACGATGGTATGGCTTCGTGCGGCTGCGGCCGCTTGACTCATATCAAGCGCTTTCCCTTTTGCAATGTCAACTTTATTATCCCGCAGAATGATTTCATGGCAAGAGCCATTCATGGCTAGAATAAACGCAGCTGTTGAACCGACATTTCCGGCTCCTACAATACCAACTCGTTTTCCTTTTCCCACTGGCAATCCTTTTATTTCAATTATTTTAGCCTGCCTGACTATGGGAGACTAGTGATAGTATATAGGGCAAGTATAGAACAAATGACAAGATAAACGAATAAAACTTCAATTCATCAAAGTTTTACTCACATATCTTGAACCGCACCCGAAGGTGCGGTGTGATTATGCGATGGAATCGACGATTTTATTGAGTGTTTCGCTCGGGCGCATCGCCACTTCGGCTTTGGCATCATCCGGATGGTAGTAACCGCCGATATCCTGCTCTTTGCCTTCGATGGCAAGCATTTCGTCCAGAATCTGGCGCTCACTCTCTTCCAGCGCTTTCGCGATCGTGCCAAACGTTTCGGCGAGCTCTTTGTCGCTGCTTTCAGCCAGTGCTTCCGCCCAGTATTTCGCGAGGAAGAAGTGGCTCGCTTTGTTGTCCGGTTCGCAACATTTTCGGCTGGGTGCGTTATCGTTGTCGAGATAGGCTTCGTTGGCTTTGTCGAGGGCTTTGGCCATCTCCATGATCTTGTCGTCGCCTTTTTTCTGTGCGATCATGCGCAGAGATTCGGCGAGTGCCAGGAACTCGCCCAGGCTGTCCCATCGGAGGTGTCCCTCTTTGAGGAACTGCTCGACATGCTTCGGAGCGGAACCGCCGGCACCTGTTTCGAACAGTCCACCACCTGCGAGCAAAGGAACGATCGACATCATTTTTGCAGAAGTTCCAAGCTCCAGAATCGGGAAAAGGTCTGTCAGATAGTCACGCAGAACGTTTCCTGTTACACTGATTGTATTGAGGCCGGCACGTGTGCGCTTCAGTGTGTATTTCATTGCCAATTCCGGTGCCATGATGTGATACTCAACCGGCTCTTTTTCAAGATACTGCGGCAGTTCCTCGACAATACGCTTGATCAGGTTCGCATCGTGGGCGCGGTTGCTGTCGAGCCAGAAGACGATCGGATCACCGGTCAGTTTGGCACGCTCGTGGGCCAGTCGGATCCAATCTTTGACCGCGATCTCTTTGACACGGTAGAGTCGCCAGATATCGCCTTTTTTGACACTGTGTTTCATCAAAACATTGCCGTTTCCGTCTTTGACTTCGACAGTGCCGTCTTCTGCGATTTTGAATGTGGTCGGGTGTGATCCGTACTCTTCCGCTTTCTTGGCCATCAGACCGACATTGCTGACGTGGCCCATCGTCGTGACATCGAATTGTCCATTGATTTTACAATCTTCGAGAATTTCTTTGTACATACGTGCATAGGTTCGGTCAGGTATGACTGCCACAGTCTCCTGCAGTTCACCATCTTTGTTCCACATCTTGCCGCCTTCGCGGATGACCGGAGGCATGGAAGCATCGATAATGATGTCGTTGGATGCGTGAAGGTTTGTAATGCCTTTGTCACTGTCGACCATTGCAATGTTCGGACGTCGTTTGTACGTCTCGAAAATCTCCAGTTCGATCTCGCCGCGCTTCTCATCCGGCAGTTTCTGGAGTTTTTGGTAGAGGTCGCCAAGACCCAGATCGGGATTGACACCGATCTCTTCGAACTCTTTGGCATATTTGTCGAAAACCTCTTTATAGAACACTTTGACCGCATGACCGAACATGATCGGGTCGGAGACTTTCATCATCGTCGCTTTAAGGTGGATCGACCAGAGAAGATCCTTCTCTTTCGCATCTTCGACCGTCTGTGCGAGGAACTCGTCGAGATCCGCCGCTCCGAGGAAGCTTGAAGAGATCTGCTCGCCATCTTCGATATCGTTCAGGGTTTTCAGAACTTTGCCGTTCAGTTCGATTGTAACGGTGCCGCCCTTCTCCATGATAACGGACTGCTCGTTGGCATAGAAGTCATTTTTTTCCATATGAGCGACATACGCCTTGCAGTTCGGATCGAACGGCTTGAGGCGATGCGGATGCTTCTGGGCAAATTTTTTGACAGCGTCTGCCGCACGGCGATCAGAGTTGCCTTCACGCAGTACCGGGTTGACGGCGGAACCGAGGCATGTGGCATAACGCGCCTGAATCTCTTTTTCCGCATCCGTTTGCGGATCTTCCGGATAATCCGGCAGGTCGTATCCCTGTGCCTGAAGCTCGGCGATACACTCTTTGAGCTGCGGGATGGAAGCTGAAATGTTGGGGAGTTTGATGATGTTCGCTTCCGGCTTCTTTACCAGTTCGCCGAGTTTCGCCAGCTCATCCTCGATACGCTGGTCCTCTTTCAGCGCATCCGGAAATGTCGCGATAACGCGTCCGGCCAGGGAGATGTCTTTCTGTACGACATCTACACCAGCTTTTTTCGCAAAATTTTTAACGATCGGATAGAGTGAGTAGGTTGCGAGGGCCGGAGCCTCGTCGATTTTTGTCCAAACGATGGTCGGATTGGATGCCATGATTTCTCCTTCTTTCTGTTGGGTTTATAACCTTTATAGTAGCAATCAAACTTTTAGTAAGTCATAAATAGCACCCAATCGAAAAAATAAGCGATACCGATGTTTCATTTATTCACACTTTTGATGTTTCTCAGATGCGTTTTGTAACGCTTGGTAAAAATGTGTTTGCCATCCTTGCCTTTGACGAAATAGAGATACTCCACATTTGCCGGTTTGATCGCCGCTTTGATCGCCTCGATCGAGACACTTCCTACAGGCCAGGGGGGCAGACCCGAAAATTTATAGGTATTGAAGTGCGTCGTATCGCGTTCTATTCGCCGTTTGGTCACTTTCGTGTGGGAAAACCTCCCATAATTGAGCGCACCATCCATTTGCAGTGGCATTCTCTTTTTCAGTCGATTGTAGATAACGGCGGACACGATGGGCATCTCCTCTTCATCGGCCGCCTCTTTTTGAATGATGGATGCAATCGTTACATATCGAAACCAGTTTTTCTGATTATAAATCCCGAAAAATTTTTTCGACAGCTCCTTGTGCCGCTGCATCGATCGTTTCACCAGATAATAGACCAGATGCTCCTCCGTAATGCCGATCGGAATATAATAGGTATCGGGCCAGATGACACCATCGGGACAGGGGGCAAAACGTTCGTATGCACTATCCAGTTTTTTTCGATCGAGCTCCAGCTTTTTACTGACCAAATCGAAAAAAATATCCCGCGTCTCGCCGGGTATCAGTGTCACCTGGGTCATCGCGGCCTTGGCATGCGTCAACCGATACAGAAAATCCGCTTTTGTAAGTTTGGTTGTACCGATGTCAATCCACCCCTGCTGGGGATAACCGAAAAACCTCAGGAGATACCGATCCAATCCGTTCACATCGATTCCGTTTCGGTTCAAATATGATATAATCGTAGCCCCTGTACCGGAGGGCAAAAAGAGTACCCGATTGCTTTTCACCGGCTGAACAAGATAATATGTAAGTGATACGATGATAATAACAACAGCCAAGATACTCCATTCGACACTTCTTAAAATCATTTTTGCTGTTTCATTGGCTTTCATAATTCTGGCTGTCATCCTTGCGAAGGGTCTATCGATTCCCGAAATCGATCTCCCTGGTTTGAAAATAAAAGAATTTTACATCAAACTGGATAAAAAACTGATCATCGAGATCGACAGGGTGGAAATCGGCAAAAAGAAAAAGAGCGGCAGCGCACTTCAGGAACTCGACAATATCGGCAATCTTCTCCGCTTCATCCCCCATTTTTTCGAAAAAATCCAGATCAACGACATTGTAACAGGTGAAGAGACGGCCCATCTTCTCTTCTTCGACGATGTTTTCTATGCCGAGACGGACAAACTCGAACTGGCAACGCGGATTTTCTTCGATCCGGAAAAAAAAATACTTTTCGCCAAAATCGAAACACTCTACATTCTCAAACCCGATCTGACACTCAAAGGGCGTTTCGCCTACGATGTCAAAAATCATGTCTGGAAAGGCGAAGGGCGATACAGCGGCTTGAACCTCAACGGTCTCTTTTCGGTCTGGCATAAAAAAGATCTTATCGGCTTCAACATCAATTCAGAACCGACCGATTCGATCAAACCTCTCGTGGACTATCTCGACCCGCCTCCGGATATCAAAGTATGGATCTACCCAAAAATTCCTGCAAAACGCTATATTCTTCACGATTTAAAGGGTGAAATCACCTTGAAACAGGATGGAAAAATCGTTTTCGATCCTGAGAAAGTCACAGGGTTTGCCACAGCGTATGATGCCGATATCCATTTCCATCCCGACGTACCTCCCGTTCACACCAGACAAATCGATATACGTTATCGTCACGATATATTGGGATTCAAACTCTACAATCCTCTCTATCGGAAGAAAAAACTGGATGGCAGTTACGTTCGTATACGCAATCTGCTGGGCAGAGGCGGAAAGACGGAGCTCGATGCCCATATTGTCGTCAAAGACCGATTTGATGATTCGATACGTAACATACTCGGGGCTTACAACATACCGATCCCGTTCGTACAGACAAAAGGAACGATGGATGCCGTTGTCGATTTCACCGTAGCACTCGCAGACGGTTCCATCGTCTCCTACAAGGGAGATTACAAATCGGAATCGGCAGAGCTTCTTTTCGACAATGTTATTCCGATACCTGTCGAAAATCTGCATGTCATTTCGGACAACAATCTTGTGACGATCAAACCTTGCCGAATCCGTTTCGATCCATACTTGAAAGCGGCATTGAAAGGCACCATCGATCTCGATAAAAAAGATGCGGATTTCTATGCGACCATCGACAAATTCAAATTTCCGACAGGAAGACTTCCTCTGCTGAGTATTCAACAGGATACCCTTCATGTCAAGATGGATTTCAAAAAACATATTCTTTTCAACATCCCCTCTCTCGATGCGTCTCTACAGTACAGGCCCGGTGGAGAGATGCAGATCGCTCTGCATGACTTAAGTCGTCTCAAACACTATTTCGAAGGTCCGCTCAAGCCGATCGAAGAGGGAGTTCTGAATATTATCCATCGTCCTGAGCATACCGATGTGAAAGGAGAGATCGATTACAAAAACGATATCTTGCTGCAAGAGGGGAAACCTTTGGAGCATTTCACGATCGAAGCGACCCTGTTGCCCGAAAAGATCGATGTGGCTCTCAACGATACGATCCGCATCCATAAAAAAGGGAAACTTACGACGATCCATTATGCAAACACCGACATCAATGTGATCAAACTTCGCGAACTGCTCAGGCCCTATTTGAAGGACCAGCATGCAGCAGAGAAAAGTAGAAGCGAGGCCAATCTGATTCACATCTATGGAAAAACGAGTACAATCCATACGCAATACGCCTATCTGCCGTGTGATGCGCTGCAGTTAAAAATCACTACATCCCATCCTTTTTCGGCGCTATTCGAATCCAAACATGGATCGGGAACGATCCGAGGAATCTTCTACGACGACAATATGAAAATTGTCGGCAGAGACCTCTCCGACAAAGTTGCCCATGGCATTCCCCCGCTCGACAACCTTTACGGAGGTTATTTCGACTTCGATACTGCCGGCAAAATCGACGATTTCAACGGTACGATGATCGCCAGGGATACAATGTGGGCAAAAAGTGCCGTCTACAACAATGTTCTTGCCGCGCTGAACTCCATTCCGGCCATTCTGATGCTGAAAAACCCCGGATTCAGCAACAAAGGTTTCAAGATCAAAAAAGCGGTTGTCCAATACCATTACAAAGCACCGATCTTCACCTTTGAAAATATCAATATCCACGGGAAGAGTGCCAACATCTTCGGAAAAGGGAAAATCGATTTCGAGAAAGAACATATCGATATCAAGATGCGCATCCAGTTTCTCGAAACCATCAGTGCAACGATGCACAAAATACCCGTTGCAGGATATATCCTTTTTGGAGACAACGGAAAGATTTCCATCGGATTGTCGGTCGAAGGCCGCCTTGACGATCCAAAAGTCCATACGACAGCAGCCAAAGATATCGTAACGGCACCGATCAACATCATGAAACGGACCTTTACATTTCCGTTTCATCTTTTCAAATGAGAGACAAATGCGAACGGATATTACGTCAACGAAAAGAATGCGTGCGGCAGAAGTTCCGATATCGAATGGACAGAGATTTCATCGTTTGATCGATAAACATAGATTTTCGCTTCATTGAGAGAGAGTTCCGCGATAATCTGTCGACACGCACCGCATGGGAACGCTTCGATGTACTTGCCCTCCGAGTTTTTTGCCAGAATATGGACTTCAGCGACGTCGCCGGGTTTCGCACCTTCGGAGACGGCATGAAAGATCGCGTTCCTTTCGGCACACATCGTCGTCGGATAGGCGACCGATTCGACATTGACACCTTGAAACAGACTGCCCTCTTTCGTCACCATGACCGATGCGACACGAAATCCGCTGTAGGGAGCATAGGCATTTTTCAGAAGAGCATCGAGTTCGTCGAATCGGTTCATAAAACTTTCTCGTAGGTATTGGAATCCTCTGAAACCCTTTTGAAACCCATCCGCTTTAGATAGTGTGCATATGCATCGTCTTTGGCATGGGCAAAAATTTTTCTGATTCCACGTTGCTTGAAAAGTTCGGGATGTTTGACGAAAAAGTATTCGCCGAGTTTGTAATCCCTGTATCGCGGGAAGACGAAGTCGATCTTGATGTCGAGAATATCACCGATACGGTCGCCGACCATAATACCGGCCACCTCATTGTCCCGCAGCTGGTAGAGAGCTTTCTGGCACTGTTTCAATGCGCTAATCGGAACAATTCTTTCGATCTCCGCTTTATAGATTTCAAGAAAATGGTTGAACAGTTCGGAATCCATATCGGCTGCGACAACCGTGAATTTTTCTTTGGCTGTATAGAAAAGATAGAGATAGTAGATATTGATGCCGACGATTCCAAGATTTAGAAAAGCGACCGGTATCGAGTGAATAAGCAGTCCGTAAATCGTAAACATCGAAGCACCGACCAGATTGATCCAGCGCAGTTTTACGATAGACGCCATCATTAGTGAAATCAGGACGACAACCGAGGCCAGGTACCCGAACCACTCTACCCAGTCGAATGTCATGACTCTGTATCCTCTCTCGTTATTTTCTTGAAAACCATCGGTTTCTTCTCGGGAACTCTCTTGCCCACACAGATCGCTTCACGCAACGCTTTCTGCGCCTCTTCGAATTGCATTTCGTTTCGTACATGCACAATCGCCAAGGGGCGCGCCTCATCCGTCCTCTCTCCCAGTGCGACAAAGTCACTGAAACCGACAGCGTAATCGATGGCATCGGTCGGTTTGCGGCGTCCGCCTCCCATCGCCACAACCGCCATGCCGATCGCCCGGGTATCCATCGATTCGACGACACCCGATTGTTCGGCGTAGATCGGCCGGACAATCGGTGCTTCTTCCAGGTAGTCATCATATTTTTCGAGGAAGTCAGCCGGTCCGCCGAGTGCCGCGACCATCCGGGCGAAGCGATCGGCCGCGTTCCCGCTGTCAAGTGCCTGTTGCAGTTTATCACGTGCCTCTTCCTCTGTCGATACCAGATCACCCAGCAGCAGCATCTCTCCACAAAGAGCCATCGTCACATCGTGAAGACGTGGATTGCGATATTCCCCTGTCAGATATTTCACCGCTTCACGTACTTCCACGGCATTCCCCGCACTGCTTGCGAGTACCTGGTCCATATTGGTAATCAGCGCCGTCGTCCTGCATCCCGCACCATTGGCAACCGTCACGATACTTTTGGCGAGCTCTTCGGAGAGTTCGTAGGTGGGCATGAAAGCGCCACTTCCTGCTTTCACATCCATGACAAGTGCTTCCAACCCTGCCGCCAGTTTTTTCGAAAGAATCGACGCAGTAATCAAAGGGATCGATTCAACCGTGGCAGTCACGTCACGGATGGAGTAGAATCGTTTGTCCGCCGGTGCCAGGTTGCCTGTCTGGCCGATGATTGCGACACCGATCTCTTTCACGGTTTTTCGAAACAATGTGTTGTCCGGTGCGGTGTTGTAGCCCGGAATTGCATCGAATTTATCGAGCGTTCCACCCGTATGGCCAAGACCGCGTCCGGAAATCATCGGCACATAGCCGCCGCATGCTGCGACCATGGGTCCGAGCATGAGCGAAACCACATCGCCAACACCGCCAGTCGAGTGTTTGTCGAGCACGGGACCGTCCAGTTCCAGACTTTTCCACTCCAGCACATCGCCACTGTCTCGCATCGCTTCGGTCAGGGCGATACGCTCATCCATCGTCATCCCCTGAAAATAGACAGCCATCGCGAATGCGGCGATCTGCCCTTCGGAGACCGATCCGTCTGTAATACCCCGGACGAAAAATGTTATCTCTTCCCTGCTTAATATTTTTCCGTCACGCTTTTTTCGAATGATCTCCTGCGGTAGAAGCATCGGGGCTCCTTTCATCAAAAATTGTATTTCAACGTATAGATTATGCCATTTAGATAGTTATAGTTACCCAGTTTATGCCAGGAGTAGCGATACTGGATACCCCCCGTGACATGTTTGGTGACATGCCACCAGGCTGCCAACGCTCCCTGGACACCCCATGAAGACCGGTCACCAAACTCCTGCCTGGAACCATCGTCATTCAAGTAGGTAGATTCATCTCTCTTCCATTCGAATTCATGCCAGTTTGAGATTGAAAACTTCTGATCAAATGCCCGAAAATCATAATTGAATACCCATCCGCCCATGTACCCATTCCACAGGCTGTCATGGAAGGTATCATGCATGTAATGGACTCCGACGAAAGGTCTCGCAAAAAAGTTTTCACTCATATATTTGTACGCCAAACCCACGACCAGATTGTTTACAAGAAAACTGTCGCCGTACAGATAATAGTCTTGAATATGGATCTGCACATTTTTCATCACTCCCTCGG
>NZ_JAOZPV010000058.1 GCF_029932565.1 Hydrogenimonas sp. | reverse complement strand
CTGTCACCGGAATTGAGATTGGCTTTGAGCTGAATGAACGTTGTGGCGTTGGCCGGTGTCGTAAGACCCGGTGGAATATTGATATCCTGAATCGGAGCCGTCGAATCGATCTGGCCGGTGTCGGTATCTCTGAGCCACCCCTGGACGACGTAGCCGTTGTTGTCGACGAAATTTCCCGTCGCGTCGAATTTGAAGTCGCCGGCCCGGGTGAATTTCTGCGTCTTTCCGCCGTCACCGCTGACGATGAAGAAGCCGTCGCCCTGGATGGCGACATCGGTATTTTTGTCGGTGTTCTGGACGGAACCCTGGCTGAAGATATGGCTGACGTTCTGAATGGAGGTTCCCAGACCAATCTGCATCGGGTTTTTACCGCCGAGCCCGCCCTGGGGTGCCGTAGCGATTTTGCTGGTCTGGCTCAGCAGATCGGCGAAATTGGCCCGGGAGTATTTGAAGCCGTTGGTATTGACGTTGGCGATGTTGTTGCCTTCGACATCCATCGCGATTTGGTGGGATTGCAGTCCGGATACGCCGGCCCATAGTGATCGCATCATGAGGCTATCCTTTGATAGTGATTTTTATTCTTCATTTCATGTATAGGATTTTCAAGCAAATTTCATTCCTATTTTTTCATATTGATCGCTTTCTGGATCATCTGATCGCTCGTCGTGATACTTTTGGCACTCGCGTCGAATGCCTTCTGCATGACGATCAGCTCGGTCAGTGCCGTCGCGAGACTGACATTGCTGTTTTCGAGTGCATTGTTGATAACATGGGCTCCCAGCACCGTACTGCCCGTTGCATCTTTGAAAAATATCGCATTTCCGCTGTTGGCGGAGGGGCGAAAGATGTTTGAACCCGCTTTTTCGAGCCCCTGATCGTTCTGAAAATGGAAGACCGCCACTTTTCCGATGGCGCTGAGCCTGCCATTGTCGAAAGATGCGACGATGTTCGCTTCCTGGTCGATCCGGTAGCCGTTGAGATACCCTTCCTGAAAACCGTCGGAAATGGAGCTGGGCGCGATCTCTGCGCCTGCGATGGAGACCAGTCCGTCATAGGGGGAGGTCCCGAGGGTTACGCTGATCGCCTGGCCGTGGTTGTTGATCGTGAATGTTGCCGGATAGGTGCGCAGTCCCCCCCGTTCGTCGAACTCCAGCGCGCCGTCTACGACTGAGGAAGGGTTGTCCACGTCGTCGATATAGGCATGGTAGGTCCATGCGGTTCCGAGTGGCGGCTGTGTGGCGCTTTTGGAGAATGCGATGGTCAATGTGTGCTGCGAACCGTCCGGTGCGATAAGGCCGGCACGAATGTTGTAGATCTGGCCGGGCGTGTATTCGACGGGAAGATTGGCCTTGAACTCCGCATAGGTCGATGGTTCCGGAGGGTAGTACATGCGTGCCGGGAGTTGAAGTCTTTCCTGGGCATCGGGTGTGGTGAGATCGACCGATTCGACCGAGTTGGAGAGAAACGGTATCGTCTCCTGCGGATTTTCGGGATCGGACATGATGCCGATATTGTGTGCGCTCGTGCCCAGGAGGAAATAGCCGTCGCCATTGATGACATACCCTTCGGCATTGGTCGAAAACTGCCCGCTGCGGGTAAAAAACTGTTGGTTGTTGATGCCGCTGACGCCAAACCAGCCGTCTCCCTGGATGGCGAGATCGAGCGCATTGTCACTCTGCTGGAGCGTACCCTGGTTCATACTGATCGCCGTGGCGGCGAGTTTGGATCCCAGACCGATCTGGTCGTCGGTCGGGGAGCTGTTGCCGTCGTAGAGCGCCTGCGAAAAGATGGAGCCGAATTCCGGAAGGTTCGCTTTGTAGCCGACGGTGTTGACGTTGGCGATGTTGTTGCCCCAGATATCGATACCGCTCTGGTGGGTTTTGATGCCCGATATGCCGTTGTAAAATGACCGATTCATCGCTTATCCTCCATACACCTCTTTGATCTGTGCCAGCGGAATGTAGTGGGATCCCAGTTTCAGGAGGGCATCCGATCCTTCGAATCGGACCGATTCGATCGGATAGGTGCCGACACGTGTGGCCAACTGTTCGCCCGACGGGGTCGTATAGTTGGCATGAACCTGGTAGACTCCCGCATCGACCCGACTGCCCGATCCGTCCGTTCCGTCCCATTCAAATGGATGGACGCCTGCTCCCATAGAGGGCAGAGTCACGCTCTTTATGACATTGCCGGATGCATCCGTGATCTGCAACGTTCCGCCCATCACCTCTTTGGGGAAGTAGATATCGAACGTCACACCACCGCTTTCGTCGAGCCGGACGTCACTGTTGCCGAGATCGGCGATCTTTCCTATCGCTCCGATGGCGTTGAACTGCGAGGAGCTGCGGAACGCTTCGGATATCTCTTTCATCGTCTCGTTGGTGTTGGTTTGCGCTTCGAGCGTGGCGAGCTGGGAGGTCTGGCTCAAAATCTTTTCCGTATCCATCGGATCGGTCGGATCCTGATAGCGCAATTCGGTAATGAGGAGCTGGAGGAAATCGTCTTTGCCGAGGATTCCCTTCGGGTTGAAGATAATATCTTCCTTGTTGGCTCCTACGGTCGGGTTCGGTCGGGTCGCGCTTGTAACATCCATCTCTTCTCCTTATACATATTGCGGGATGATCAGGTCGAGTGATTCGTAGAAATCGGGAATCTCTTCCAACTCGACGTATCGGCCGCCTGTTTTCGAATCGTGGTATTTCTGCCGTTGCTGCTGTTGGTTCATATTGAATTGCATCTGCACATCGGTGAATCCCATCGAAACGAGTTGGTTTTTCAACTCCTGTCCCTGTGTCGCCATGATGCCGATCGCCGTCGGATTGGAGTGGACCTGGATATGCAGATTGCTGCCCCGGCTGATCAGCGTCACTTCGACACTGCCGAGCTCTTTGGGATCGAGTGAGAGCTGCATTCGGCTGAATGGGGGTTTGTAGGTTTCGACCTGTTCGTGCAGTCTCTGGGCGAAATGGCGCAGTGTTGCTTTCGCATCGACGATTTTTTGCGTCAGTCTCTCATTGGAAGGGGTTGGTTCGGCATGGACGATATCGATACTCTCGGATGCCGCCTCCGGGACCGGAATTCTTCCTGCCGTTCCATCGGCAGAGCGAATCCTGTGCTGGTTTCCTTCACCGATTTCCGTCAAGGGTGCTGAGGTCTCCTTTTTTGACGTATGATGCTGCAGTCCCGAAAGAAGCTGCATGATATCTTTAAGGGGATTGTCGGTTTTGGCTGTTGTATGGGAAGGAATCGTACGGTCGCGCGCGCTCTTTTTTACGACGGTCTGTGTAAGAAGCGTTTTAAGATCCGATGGTCTCTCCGGAAAGTGTACAGAGCGGTCTGTTTCACGAAGCAGCAGAGCAAGATGTGTGGAGATATGGGCCGACTGTTTCGGATAGGCTTCCACAAGGCTGATTGCCTTTTCCGCATTTGTCGATACGGAGCGCTCTTCCCGGTGAAAATCGACGGCTTTGAGGTTGAGCCCCGTTTTGTTGGCAAGCTCGACCAGCTCCTGAATGTTGGTGGCTTTTCGGAAGCGGTGGGCCGTTTCAAGGATGTTCGCTTCATGCTGCATCGCCGCATTGGAGAGGTGGAGACGCTCGCTCAGAAAATCGCTGGCACCGGGTGTGGGTGACGGGGTCGCCGCAGGTTTCCCGTTTTCTGCAACTTTTGTAAAGAATTGGGCAAGCGTGTCTCGATGTTCGATCTTTTCACTCTCTTTCCCGGACTGCATCCGGGGATTTTTTTCCATGGTGATATCGAAAAAAAGTCTCTGCAAAAGCCGGGAACGGAACAGTACGCCATTCTCTTCCGGATCGGCGGGTATTTGCGATGGAAAAAGGGTGTCGGTTCCGGCTCTTTCACTCTTTTCAAAACGGAGATCGACCGGCAGACTTTCCGATTCGCCCAATGTTTTCAAAATGGTCTCTATCGATGCGGCATCGTTCTCCTCGGCCTGCAGCAGTTCGAAAAGTTTTTTGAAAAGATCACCATTTTCGTTCGAAGCGGATACGGTGGACTGTTCATGTTTGGCACATTTGATCAGAGCAAGCAATGATCCCAGCTGCAGTGAAGCCATACGAATCCTTTCGGAAAGGTTTATGGTTAACAAGCAAATGCCGTTCCTTTACCCGTGATTGGCGGGTTGGTAACAAATGAAAGGATTTTTGGATATAATGCGCACAAATTACTACTTCTCTACAGGACTACATACCTATGCAAAATATCCGCAACATTGCCGTCATCGCGCACGTCGACCACGGTAAAACCACACTCGTCGACGGCCTCCTCCAGCAGTCCGGTACGTTCGATGCACACAAAGAGGTGGCCGAGCGCGTCATGGACAGCAACGATATCGAAAAGGAGCGTGGCATCACGATTCTTTCGAAAAATACGGCAATCCGCTACAACGATTACAAAATCAATATCATCGACACCCCGGGTCACGCCGATTTCGGTGGTGAAGTCGAGCGTGTTCTCAAAATGGTCGATGGCGTGCTGCTGCTCGTCGACGCCCAGGAGGGGGTCATGCCCCAGACCAAATTCGTTCTGAAAAAGGCGATCAGCCTCGGGCTTCGCCCGATCGTCGTCGTCAACAAAATCGACAAGCCCGCCGCCGAGCCGGAGCGTGTCGTCGACGAGGTGTTCGACCTCCTGGTTGCACTCGAAGCGGACGAAACGCAGCTCGATTTTCCGGTGCTCTATGCGGCGGCACGCGACGGATACGCCAAATGGAACATGGATGACGAGAACAGCGACCTCACACCCCTTTTCGATGCCATTCTCGAGTATGTTCCGGCACCCGAAGGGAGTGCGGACAATACGGTTCAGACACAGGTGTTCACCCTCGATTACGACAATTACGTCGGACGGATCGGTATCGCCCGCATTTTCAACGGAAAGGTGAAGGCGGGCGAGCAGGTGTTGCTGGCCAAGGCCGATGGTGAGCAGAAAAAAGGGCGCATCTCCAGGCTCATCGGTTTCATTGGCCTCGAGCGTATCGAAATCGATGAAGCGGAAGCGGGCGACATCGTCGCGATCGCCGGTTTCAACGAGATCGACGTGGGAGATACGATTACCGATCCGAACGATCCGCAGCCGCTCGATCCACTTCATATCGAAGAGCCGACCCTCTCGGTTATCTTCAGCGTCAACGACAGCCCCTTCGCGGGCCGTGAAGGAAAATTCGTCACCGCCAACAAACTCAAAGAGCGCCTCGAAAAAGAGATGCAGACCAACATCGCGATGCGTCTGGAGCAGCTGGGTGAAGGGAGTTTCAAAGTTTCGGGCCGCGGCGAACTGCAGATCTCGATTCTTGCCGAAAATATGCGCCGGGAAGGGTTCGAGTTTCTGATCTCCCGTCCCGAGGTGGTCATCAAAGAGGAGAATGGTGTGCGTATGGAGCCGTACGAGCATCTGGTGATCGACGTGCCGGAAGAGTTCAGCGGTTCGGTCATCGAAAAACTTGGTCGTCGGAAGGCGGAGATGACATCGATGAACCCGATGCCCGACGGTACGACCCGTATCGAATTCGAAATTCCGGCACGCGGTCTGATCGGCTTCCGGACACAGTTTCTGACCGACACGAAGGGTGAGGGTATCATGAACCACTCGTTTCTCGCCTACCGGCCGTTCGTCGGAAATGTCGAACACCGTGCCAACGGGGCACTGATCTCGATGGAGAACGGCAAGGCACTGGGTTATTCACTCTTCAACCTGCAGGACCGCGGTGTGCTTTTCATCAAGCCGCAGACGGAGGTCTATGTCGGGATGATCATCGGCGAACACGCGCGTCCCAACGATCTGGAGGTCAACCCGATCAAGGGCAAGAAGCTCTCGAACGTCCGTTCGTCCGGTGCCGACGATGCGATTGTCCTCGTTCCGCCGCGCGAAATGACGCTGGAGCGTGCGATGGAGTGGATCGAAGACGACGAGCTTGTCGAAGTAACGCCGGAAAATATCCGTGTTCGCAAACGCTATCTCGATCCCCATGTCCGAAAACGGATGGAAAAACAGAAAAAAGCGTAGTGCCTGCTTTCTGAAAGAGCCGAGAAACCGGCTCTTTCCTCTCCTTCATATTTGTAAAAAAATTGTCCAAAATGCCGATTTCCTCCTGGGGCATACCCCTCTCTTTTGAATGAAACAAAACAAAAAGGTCAACCATGGAATTTTTGATTGCTATCGTTGCCGTTGTCGTCGTCGGTGTACTCATCTATAACACGCTCGTCTCCCGACGCAACCAGTGTGACAATATTTTTGCCAGTATCGATGCGTTGCTGAAAAAACGCTACAACCTCATCCCCAATCTCGTGACATTGATGAAAGAGTCGATGACATACGAAAAGGGACTTCTCGAAAAGGTGACGGAGCTGCGTGCCAAGGCGATGCAGCCCGATCTTACACCGGAGCAGAAGATTGCCATTGCCGATGAACTCACCCAGCCACTGCACGGTCTGATGGTGGCGGTGGAGAACTACCCCGAGCTCAAAGCGAACGAACAGATCATGCAGCTGATGCGCTCGCTCAACGAGATCGAAGAGCAGATTGCCGCAGCCCGTCGCGCCTACAACCAGGCGGTGACCGACTACAACAATGCCCGTCAGATGTTCCCCTCCTCGCTGATCGCCGGCTGGTTCCATTTCGGAGCCAAAGAGCTGTTTGAAATTCCCGAGGTCGAACGCAAAAACATCGATATCAAAGAGCTTCTCAAACAGTGAATTTCAAGGCGTCGGAACTTCTCGATTTCTATTACGAAGAGCTCTATCCGCAGCTGATGGAGCTGGAAGAGGAGAGAAAGAACGTTGCGAAAAAGGTGATCGCAATCACCGCTGTCATAGGCGCGGCGGCCCTCTGGATCATTATCCGGACATCCGGAAGCAGTACGGCCGATTTCCCGGTATTTGTCGCGTTTGGAGCGTTCGCCGTTGGGGGATTTGTCATCAGATGGCTGATGAGTGATTACCGTCGTAAATTCAAAAACCATATTTTTCGTAAACTTGTCACCAAAATCGATTCGACTCTGCTCTATACTCCGACCGGTATGATTCCGCGCTCCCTTTTCGAATTGAGCGGACTCTTCGGCAACGATATCGACTTCTACAGCGGTAACGATCTGATCAAAGGCCGGATCGGTGACACCCCGATCGAATTCAGTGATCTTGAAGTGGAGAAAGAGACGACCGACTCGAAAGGCAGAAAACATCGCACTACCATTTTTTCGGGCACATTCATCATGACGGAGTTCCACAAACATTTTCAGCGTACGGTACTCGTCTATCCGGATGTCGCGGAGAAGTACCTGGGTGTTGTCGGTGGATGGCTGCAGGGGATGGCAAACGGCAAGCTGGTGCGTATGGATTCACCGGCGTTCGAAAAGGAGTTCAAAGTAATCGCCGACGATCCGGTCGAAGCACACTATCTGTTGACGCCGAACATCATGGAGAAACTGGTGGAGCTGAAGAGAAAAGCGAATGCTCCCGTCTATCTCTCTTTCAAGCTCAATAAACTTTTCATCGCGATCGCAAACGGCGGCGACTGGTTCGAGCCGACACTCTTCAAATCGCTTCTGCGTATCGATATTTTCAAGCAATATATAGAGAACCTTAACCTGCTTCTCGGTATCGTAGAGGAGTTGAACCTCAATCGAAAAATATGGAGCAAGGAGTAGGAATGGAGCGTATAGAGTTTTTTATGCAGGCGATGCAGGAGCGCCATGCCTGCAAGCGGTTCGATACGACGAAAAAGATTCCGGATCGGGAGTTGGAAACCATTCTGGAGATCGGCAGATTGTCGCCCTCGTCGTTCGGAATGGAACCGTGGCGTTTTCTTGTCGTTCGTGACCCGTCGTTGAAGGAGGCCCTACGACCTTTCTGCTGGGATCAGCCGCAGATCACCGAGTGCAGCGATCTGGTCGTCGTCAAAACCATCGTTGCTTCGCTGGCTCCGGGTTCCGATTATCCCAGAAAAATGCTTTCACGACGCGATCTGCCCGAAGAGAAGATCGAAGCCTATGTCAAAAAGTATGATCAATTTTCAACCGAAAAGTTTCGTAACGAGGGGCTGGCATGCTGGGGCACAAAACAGTGCTACATCGCTTCCGCCAATATGATGACAGGAGCGATGGCAATGGGAATCGACAGCTGTGCGATCGAGGGGTTTGAAAAAGAGAAGGTCGAAGCGCTGCTCGACATGGATGTCGCCAGGGAGTCGATCGCGCTGATTTTGGCTTTCGGCTACCGTGTCAACGAGCCGCCGTCGAAAGTGCGACTGCCGCTCGGAGAGATCGTGGAATACCGCTAAAAATCCCAGACAGCTCCGAAAAATATACCCTGAATGTCGATATCCGTATCGGTATCTTCGACATCGTCGAGTTTGATGTTTTCGTAGCGGTAGCCCACCTCGAGACCCAGCCCCATCGAGAGGGTATAACGGGCGTCGGCCTGGATGTCGTAGAGTGTGCTTCCGTCATAGGTGATCCAGTTCCCTTCGGCACCGAGAGAGAGGCCTTCAAGAAATGGCATAGGCCAGCGGAAATTTCCATAGAGCATCGGAACGACGAAATCGATATCGGATGTATCGCTCTGACCTGTACTTTTGTCGGTTACTTTGACATATCCGTCGAAATAGCGGACGGTCAAACCGAGGTCGAGATCGATACCGGTATCGACCAGTTCGTAATAGAGTGTACCGTCGTAGCTGTCCAGTTTTGTATCCGAGGAGATGTCCTTGCCCCGGGTAATCGTGATGTCGCCGAACGTAAAATCCTTTTCGATACGCCCGTCACCATCTGCTTCCATACGGGTATACGCAACTTTGATATTGGGGATCAGCGGAATCATATGCTCCAGTTTGGCCCGGAGGTAGATATCGGTTTGGGAGTCGAGGTTTAGCTCGTCATCTGCATCGAGCTTGTTTTCGTCCCCCAGATTATTGGGATAGAGGATCCACCCACCCGGATCGTGGTACCATCCTCCCACTGCAATTTCGCCGCCGATTGAATCGGCCGAAGCGCTGATGGCGCCTATGCTCATTAGTAAACCTATCGTTACCGACACATGCTTTTTCATTTTGGACTGCCTAATAGTGTGATTTGTATGATTTTTAGTTTTGGTTGGTACGATTATATCGTTCTTTTCATAAATTTATTTAACAGAGAACATTTTATTGTTTTCGAAAAAGAGGATGAAAAATCCGGCCAGTGCGATGAAGCTTTCGATAAGAAAGAGGTTGTCACCGTAGATCCGTCCGGCCACAATTGCGCCGGCAAATCCGCCGAGGCCGTAGGAGATACCGAGAAAAAACTGCTGTGCCAGTGCTTTGCGCCGGTAGAGCGCATGCAGGAGAGTAATGGCCGTGGTGTGGTAGAGTGCGAAACTGAGGGCGTGGAGGCTCTGTGCCGCGAACGTGATGGGAAGAGAGTCGGGGAATTTCCATAGCAGCAGCCAGCGCACTGCCGTGACGAAAATGGTGACTTTGAGTATCGTCAACAGATTTTTCTGCAGGAGGGGACCCTGGAAATAGAACATCGCGATTTCACAGACAACACCGAAACTCCAAAGCCAGCTGGTGGTCTCCAGCGTGATACCATGGGCAGTTTCGTAAATTGTGAAGAAGTTGTAAAACCCGCCGAAACTCACCTGCATCAACAAAAAGGCGGTCCATAGCGGCCAATGGGCGAGCAGATCGAAATCCTTCTCTTTTGAGGGAGCGTCGGCATGTGCATGGGCATGATCGGCAAAAACGATGGCGGTACCGAAGAGCGCCGTGACAAGGATGGTGCCGATAAGATAGTAGATGGCATCGTAGGGTGTCTGCAGCATCTTGCCCAGCCACAGGGCGATAACAATGAAACCGATGGACCCGAAGAGCCGTGCACGTCCGTAGGTTCGACGGTCGAGAGTTTCCAGTGCCCGAGTCTCGATAAAAGGAAGGGTCACGCTCATGGCGGCGCCAAAAAGGAGGTTGACTGTCAAAAGTGCCCAAAAATAGGGCAATGCGGGATAAAAGAGCACAACAGCAAGGCTCATGAGTGTCAGAGCGCCCAGAAATGTTCGATCGTCGAGTTTCAGATGCCGAAGAAAAAGAAATGGTGCAAAAAAGCGCATCAATGGTGAGGCGGAGAGCAGTATACCGATCTGCAGGGTCGAATAGCCCACCATCTGCAGTGCTTTGGGAAAGAAAATGACGTAAACCCCGACCGCAGCAAAATAGAAGAGGTAGAATGCCGAAAGGCGCCAGAACATTATCGGGGTTTGTGGATGATGCAGGTACCTGATATCAGGTCGTGAAGGCCCTCTTTGGAGTTTAGAAGATAGGGCAGAAACATTCCAAAAAAGGAGAGAATCGATGTCTGCAGCATCACGTAGCGAAGCGTGAGTTTGAGAAGCCCGGGTTTCTCGCCTGTCTGTGGATCGACAAGATAGAGGTCATAGGCTTTCATACCGGGGGTCTGGGCTTTGAGTGCCCAGAAAGCCATCGTCGCGATGAAGTGAGCGACGAGAATGATGAGCCATCCCTGTCCCATATGTTCCCGGAACCCTTCCCGATCCCCCATGATGAGATAGATAACGATATAGAGAATCGGCATCGTGATCATGAAGGTGTCGGTGAGGAAAGCCTTGAGCCGCAGCGTCACGGGTGCGCACCGGAGGGAAAGCTCCTTCCCTCTCCCTTCACCGTGTTCCGTGTTCTGTTTTCTGTTTCCTGCTCCCTGCTCCTCGACTTTCCCCTGCTTGACTTTCCTCCAGCGACTCATCCCCGCCCTTTCTCGGCACTCAATTCCCGCGGCTTCCCGGTTTGACCGCTTCGCTGCCCGCCTTGCAGAGGGGACATTCGTCGGGAGAGTACATCGGAAAATCGAAGTCTGCAAGCGCGAAAAAGGGTCTGTTTTCCGGCAGTCTGCAATTTGGTTTCCGTTCGAGTTCACTCCCGACACGCCGGCAGAATCCCCGATTGGCCAGTGCCGCAAAGCCGACGACATCCGCTCCCAGGCGCTCCACTTCGGCCGCCGCTTCCATCGCGGAGCCGCCTGTGGTGATAATGTCTTCGCAGATCAGGATCTTTTCGCCTTTTTTCACTTCGAACCCCCGGCGCAGCGTCATTTTTCCATCGACGCGCTCGGTAAAGATATAGCGGCAGTCCAGAGCCGTGGCCAGGGCGAATCCCGCGATAAGCCCCCCGATGGCCGGCGAGCAGACCGTATCGATTTCCAGTCCGTAGTCGCGAATCTGTTTTGCCAGTGCATCGGCCAGCAGTTTGGCGGTTCCGGGATCTTCCAGGACTTTCGCCGACTGGAGGTAGTATTCGCTGTGGTTGCCTGAACTCAGCTTGAAATGCCCGTGCAGCAGGGCGTTCGCATCCATGTAGATTTTTTTGATATCCATTTGCAAACCTTTTAACTAAAAACTAAAAGTGAAAAACTAAAAGTTGACGTGAATCGCTTCGCGAACAATTTTTAGTTTTTAGTTTTTA
>NZ_JAOZPV010000057.1:6897-11648 GCF_029932565.1 Hydrogenimonas sp. | reverse complement strand
TCACGATCCATCACCTTTTATAAATCATGTTCATTATGGGGTTTTTCTCGCAGTAACATCCATTTTATTACTGAAATATATAACTGATCCATTAATCTCAAAAACTCCAAAATTGATTTTATCGATTTTTTTCCTATTTACAGTTGTTGTTCTCTTTATCAATGCAGGAAGAACCGGTCAGATTGTTTTCATTGCCGGTATATTTGTATTTTTTATTTCTCAATATGGGTTTGATTGGAAAAAGATTTCAGTATTTATCATTTCTTTTATGATTTTTCTTACTATTGCATATAGTGTATCTCCGGTTTTTAATAAGAGAGTCAATGCAATCGTTGCAAGTATCCCCCAAATCCAAAATGGCAATTACAAGGTTGAATTAGGATACAGACTGGCTTTAAAAATCGCTTCCGTACCGGTTATTGGTGACCATATCATTACCGGTACAGGAATTGGGGATGAGATGGATGTATTTCACCGTGAAAGCACACGTTTAAAATCTGTAACAAAAACATTTGGTCATTTGCATGATCAATATTTGCAAATTCTTTTACAAACAGGATTGTTGGGTTTTATTCCTTTCTTGATGTTTATAATAAGTCTGTTTCGAGAAAAATATTTCGATCACACTTACAGATCCGTGCTTTTTGGAACATTGGGTATTTTTTTACTTGCATCGGTTGCAGATTTGACTTTAAGAACTACCCTAGCTGCTCTCTTTTCTTTCACATTCGCACTCTTTTATACTGCAGCTAAAATGGAACCCGTCAAAGAAGATATCATAGACCAAAAGAAAATATAAAAAATAAGCTAAAATGAAAAAAGTAGTATGAAAATTCTCATAGAACTCCCCACATGGCTGGGAGATGCCATCATGGCAACACCGGCACTGGAAAATCTTTTTGCCGCCTATCCCGATGCCAAAATTACATTGGTGGGTTCCTACGTTTCGACTGAAGCACTCAAAGCCCATCCACGTATAAATCACACCATTGTCGACACCACCAAACAGAAGGGCTTCCGCCTTCTCAATCTCTACCGGCTCGCCAAAACCATCGGCCCACACGATATCGCCATCAGCTTTCGCAGCCATTTCTACTCGACATTGCTGCTAAAATTGACCAGATCCACAAAGATTTATCAGTTCCACAAAAACACTACCTACTACCCACTACCCACTACTTACTCGTTGCATCAGGTAGAAAAATACCACTCTTTCATCAATACCGTCACAGGCCGAAACGATACCCCCGGCCCACTCCGACTTTACTGGCCCAAAAAATCTTTCAGCCGTCCGGCACTGGGCATCAACCCTGGTGCCACCTACGGCAGTGCAAAACGGTGGTATCCCGAAAAGTTCGCCGAAGTGGCATCCGCTTTGGCCGACCGATTCGACATTGTCATCTTCGGCGGACCGGCAGAAACCGATATCGCCAACGATATAGAGAAAATGATAAAAGAGAAAGGGGTAAAAAACGTTACGAACCTTGCAGGCAAGACAACGATCCCCGAGCTTTGCAGCACCATTGCAGGGCTCGACCTTTTCATAACCGGCGACAGCGGTCCGATGCACATCGCGGCGGCCTACCAGGTTCCCACTGTCGCCATCTTCGGTCCCACCAGACACAAGGAGACATCCCAGTGGATGAATCCCAAAAGTATCATTGTGCGCCACGAGCTCGAATGCGCACCCTGTATGAAGCGAACCTGTCCCATCAAAACACATGCATGCATGAAAGAAATTTCGGCAGAGGAAGTCATCAATGCAGCCAATCGACTGCTACCAAATGGAACAGAGTAAAATGAATTGAAAATTTTTAGAACAAAATAAAACGTTTTATAATAAATATAGAAATTTTTTGATAGATTTTTACTAATTTTTTATCAAAAGGATCGCAAATGAAATATCTGCTTTTGGGTTCGTTGCTGGGATTGTCTCTCTTCGCGGCAGTCGACATCAACCACGCTTCGATAAAGGAGCTTCAGAGCGTCAAGGGGATCGGCGAGAAGAAAGCCCAACAGATTGTGGCCTATCGGGAAACGCACTGTTTTCAAAGTATCGATGAAATCACGAAAATCAAAGGAATCGGCGAAAAGAGCCTCGAAAAAATGCGTTCCGACCTGACCCTTACACCCTGCAAATAAAAAGAACCTGGAGGGTGATTTTCCTCTCACCCTCGATATTCGTTATCCACCAGCTGGCACAGAATATGTCCGATAAGAATATGCATCTCCTGAATCCGTGCGGTGTCATCGGAGGGTACGATAATGTTCAGATCGCAGACATTGTTCATCTCGCCACCCCCTTTGCCGCTCAGACCGATCGTTTTGCAACCCATCTCTTTCGCCTTTTTGAGCGCATAGACGACATTTGGACTGTTACCGCTTGTTGAAATTCCAATGACCACATCACCCGTCTGTACCAAGGCTTCAACTTGCCTGGAAAATACCTGATCGTACCCATAATCGTTGGCAATAGCCGTTAGCGCCGATGTATCGGTCGTCAAAGCGATGGCAGGAAGGGGCTGCCGTTCTATTTTGAACCGTCCGGTCAATTCCGCCGCAATATGCTGGGCATCCGCCGCACTTCCACCGTTACCGCAAAGCAGCACCTTGTTTCCAACTTCCAGCGCTTCGGTCACAATGACTCCCGCCGTATAGATGAAGTGCTGCAACCCGGCCATCGTATCGTCCAGCACCCGACGATGGGCTTCCAGCTCTTTTTCAATCACACTCAACATCATAACTCCTAAAAATAGAAACGTACACCGATATACCAGCCGTCGTTGAAATCGTCCGACCCTTTGTCATAGTCCAGATCGATGTTACGGTATCCCCCGTAAATTGCCCCGTTGGGAATCGGACGAAAGCTCACCCCGATACGGTACGCCGAATAGCTGTCACCGTCGGAAAAAACCAGGGGAGAGGGTGCTACATACACGTCGGCATCGAGAGCCACCTGCCACTCACTGGGAATGTCATACCTGAGTGTCAAACCGATGGGAATGGCAGCATAATCTTCCGAAAAAGCCCCTTTGATACCAATCCCCAATGTCAACGCCGGCATACCCGAAAGATTACCCGTCGCCAAAAAACCTGCTTCGACCAGATTGTCGTCACGTGTTTTGCTCTCTCCGCTGTACAGGTATCGGGCAAAGAGATAGTTCCGGCTGCTCAACCCCTCGTAACTGAATCCTTCCGATAGCTCCATCACACCGGCAACTTCGATATCATCCGTATTGATGTTGATCTCTGCACTGTGTTGCGCCAAAAGAGGAAGAGCCGCACAAAGAGCTCCTATAACCATTTTTTTCATAAATTTCCTTTTCTACTTTCTTATATTTTCAATGATTCCGGTTGTACTTTTGCCTTTGACAAAATCGACAAGTTTCACCTCTTTGGCGATGTCACTGCCCACAACCTCTTTGCCTTCGTAGTCTCCGCCTTTGACCAGTACATCCGGCTGTACGATTTTGATCAGCTCGTAGGGTGTATCTTCCTCGAAAATCGTTACGAAATCGACCGCATCGAGGGCCGCCAGCAGATAGGCACGGTCAAATTCGGAATTGACCGGACGCTCGGGCCCCTTGAGACGTCTGACCGAATCGTCGGAGTTCACGCCCACGATCAGCACATCTCCGAAACTTTTCGCTTTTTCCAGATACTTTACATGTCCCAGATGAAGAATGTCGAAACAGCCATTGGTGAACACAATCGTTTTTCCTTCGTTCTTCAGGTGTTCGACACTCTTGGCCAGTGCTTCTCCGGTTTTGATGCGGTGTTCTGTCGTCGATTCATGCAGGGTGTTTTCATAAGCGATAATCTCATCCCACGTCGCCGTGGCACTTCCCAGCTTGCCGACGACAACGGCCGCAGCAGCATTGGCGATGCGCGCCGCTTCGTCGATCTCTCCGCCACACGCGCGAACGAATCCCAAAGTCGCGATCACCGTATCACCTGCACCCGTCACATCGTAGACTTCCCGCGCCACCGTGGGAATCACCCGCATCGTCTCGCCGAAAATCGCCATCCCCTCTTCCGAGAGGGTAATGAGAGCCCGTTCCAGTTCCAGCTCGTTCTTGAGTTTGAAACCCGCCTCTTTCAGCGACGCCTCGTCGGCAATGGCGATACCTGTCGCTTCGGCAGCCTCTTTTTTGTTGGGTGTAATCGCTGTCGCACCGCGGTATTTGGTATAGTCGCGTCCCTTGGGATCGACCATCACCCGGATTCCTCTTCGCTTCGCTTCGGTGATGACTCCCTGGGTCAGCGTGTCGGTCAGCACCCCTTTGCCATAATCGGAAATCAATACCGTCTGCACCCCTTCATCCAGTAGTGAAACAACCTTGTTCAGAAGTGCTTTTTCGCTTTGGGCGGTAATCTCCTGACGCGTTTCGCTGTCGAATCGCACCACCTGCTGATGGGAGGCGATAACGCGGCTTTTTCGTGTCGTACTGCGCCCCTCCTCAGCAACCAATGCTTTCGTCCCTACCTCCAGATCTTCAAGCATTTTTCGCAGACGCGCACCGTTGTCATCGGGACCGATTACCGACGCCACCTCCACTTTGGCACCCAGGGCCACGAGGTTGTTCACCACATTCCCCGCACCCCCAAGCACCTCCGTCTCTTTCTGCACATCGATAACCGGTACCGGTGCTTCTGGAGAGATACGCTCCGTCTTGCCCCAAAGATAGTGGTCGATCATCAGGTCGCCGACGACGAGAAGACGGGGCGACATGGTTTGGTATTTACGCATT
>NZ_JAOZPV010000057.1:4668-6797 GCF_029932565.1 Hydrogenimonas sp. | reverse complement strand
ATCTCCGGCAGATATCTTTTTATCCCCTCTTCCAGTGTCACTTCCGGCTCATAACCCAGAAACTCTTTCGTCGGCTCGATGTCAGCCTGAGTAAAGAACTGGTACTGTCCTACAAACGGGTTGGGAATATACTCACAGGTCAGATTTGTACCTAGCTGTTCCTGCAGGATGTCGACGATATCCTGGAAACTGCGGGCTTTGCCGGTACCGACATTGTAGACACCGCTCTTTTTCGGATTGCACGCCTTGATGTTTGCCTGGATCACATCGTCAATATAGATAAAATCGCGCAAAATTTTGTCACTGCCCTCAAAGAGACGTGGATTTTTCCCGGCCAGGATCTGGTGGCCGAACTGCAGCACCATCGACGCCGTTTTGTTTTTGAAAAATTCGCGTGGGCCATAAACATTGAAATAGCGAAGTCCGACCACAGGAAGATCGGTTGTTTTCATCCAATCATAGGCCAAGTTGTCCATTGCCAGTTTGCTGAAGCCATAGATGTTGGCCGGATCCTCACGCCCCACCGTCTGCGGAGCCGGAGCGTTGCCGTAGGTGGCGCCCGAACTGGCATAGATCATCGCCGCACCCATCTCCTTGGCCATCACAAGCAGATCTTTGAACGCATTGAGATTGGTATCGATCATGATTTTCTGATCGTTAACCGTCGTGTCGCTGATTGCCGCTTCGTGGAAGATGAAGTCGAACCGAAAATCGAGAAGACGTTCAAGATCCTCACGATTGTTGATATCGCCCGCGACAATCTCTCCCCGGAACCCATTGAGATTTTTGTAGTGGCCAAAGCTTTTGAGGTTGCCGTTGCTGAAAGTCTCGCCTGTACGGAAAAGATCGAATACGACCACTTTGGCATCGGGAAAGTTCTCCTGAAACCAGAATGCCAGATTGGAGCCGATGAAACCAGCCCCTCCCGTAATAAGTATCGTTTTTCCATTGAAGTCCATTATCAACTCGCTTTCAAATCTTTATACGTCGCTACTTCGATCATCGCATGTTTCTCTCGGGCATCCGCCACCAATCTCTCCAGCACTTCAGATGCCGTATCGTCGATCCAATCGGCTCCGCATTGTTCACACACAGTGGCAGGTACTTCCCGAATCACGACCACGCCAAAGCCCAGATCAACGGTAAAAGTCGTCGCACCATCACGACAATTCCCTCCACACATAGGACATCTCATCGCTTGATTCATGATTTTCTCCTTGTTATCAAATCTTCTTCGAAATAACGTTCATCCGGCCGATACACAGTAATAATATAGACCGTTCGATTCATTTCATCATAAGCAACCACGACATGCAGAGGCACACCATCGACCATTGCAATCAAAAGACTCGGAAAGGGCATATCATTCGAATAGTTTTCAATCACTACTCCTGTCAAAATCGCCTGTTTGACCTCATCTCGTGCAATACCGCGCTCCATCATACGCTGCAGTGCATGTTTTTGCCATACTACTTTTCCATTATACAATGCATTCCGTATTTGATCGATCATAGAACAATGCCTTTTATCGGTACATTTTTCTTGACGAGAAATGTATGCCCCACTCCCGCCGCTCTCGCCGCTTCGATGTCACTTGGTTTGTCCCCGATCATCACCGAATTCTCCAAATCTATCCCGAATCGTTTGGCCGCTTCCAAAAACATGCCAGGCATCGGCTTCCGGCAGTCACAACCCGCATCAGGGTCGTGGGGGCAATAAAAGACCTGGTCACGGCCGATTTTTATACCCGCTTCCCGCATCTGCCCGATCATCCACTCCGTCAATCTTTCAAAATCTTCGGAAGCGTAGTAGCCTCTGCCTATGCCGGACTGATTGGTCACAATTATGGGAAGATACCCTTTTTCCTCAGCCTTTTTGATAAACTCCAGAATTCCGTCAACAAATTCAAAATCCTCGACCCGGCTCACATATCCGTGATCGATATTGATCACACCATCACGATCCAGAAACAGTGCCTTTACCGCTTTTCGATCACCCACACCAGCCCCATTATCAGAAGAATCAGCGCCGCCCACGTCAAAAAGCCGGGCAACGCCCCCGTGTTGATCGCATCTCCGCCTGTCGGCATCCCCGCAGGATACATGTTATTTCTTCCTTTTTCTACTCAA
>NZ_JAOZPV010000057.1:0-4568 GCF_029932565.1 Hydrogenimonas sp. | reverse complement strand
TACTCAAGACTAATCAGGCATCACCCTTTTGTCTTTGCGCTTTTCCTCACGTTCTTTCCGCTTCTTTTCCATCATGACGGCATCTTTGAGCTCTTCCTCCCCGTCATAAAGCGCTCCATCGAGAAATTTGTGCTTGTCTTCGAACTGGCCGGTTTTATGTCCCCAGAGCAATGCAAAAAGTCCAAACGCTCCAAGCAGCGTCGAAACCCCCAGCATCATCGCCAAAATGCCGCTGCTCACTTACGCACCTTTTTCGTAATCGACCACCCGACTCTCCACCGTCACCTCTTTGATGAGATTCACGACCTCGACATGTGCCGAATGCACGCGATACGCATCGAGACCTTCACGATTATCGAATGTCGATGTGAGCACCAGATCCATCGAGCGCTCGGAATGGAGAAAATCGACCCCGACTTCCATCGATCGGAGCGTCTCGATTTTTTCGGGCAACGCCTCAAGCATCCCTTTCACTCTTTCGATATTCTCCGCTTTGTTCTCCTCTTTGAACCGAAACATCACGATATGCACAACCATATATATCTCCTCACCTTCTCACTTCTCACCAAGCGCGCAAAGCGCGGCGTCCTCACCTGCGAAGCTACGCTTCGCAATCAATGTTCATGCGTCGCGGCATATTCGGGCATACAGAATATGCCGCAGTGGCATTTCCCCTCTTCCGGTATCTCATGTTCGATCGCAGGTTTGCAGGGGCAGAGACGGTTGTCCGCACTGACATGGTTCCCCTCTTCGTCTTCGATCACCATATAGCAGGGACACCAGCGTTTGCCATACAGCAGCTTGTTGCGCGCCAATCCCATCAGAACACCCTCGTTCACCTCTTCCATCGGATTGTAGACCCAACCGAACTGCTTGCAGACCTTGTCCGTAAATTTTTTCGTTTTTTCGAGTTCCGCCAGAAACTCGTCCGAACTCATATCAACATATTCCACTTTTTCCGCCTTTTCCAATAAATCTCATCTATGCTATCATGCAGACTCTACACATCCACTTAATTTTTCTTTTTAAAGGCACTTTTGATACGCATCGAGTTGCCTACAACCATCAGTGAACTCAAACTCATCGATAGCGCCGCTACAAGCGGAATCACATACCCTGTCACTGCCAGGGGAATCGTGATCGAATTATAGACCACCGAAAGGGCGAGATTCTGTTTAACGAACTTGAATGTCCGGCGGCTGATAAGAAACGCGTCTCGCAGCGATGTGATCCGATCGTCCAGCAGTACCACATCGCTTACATCCAATGCCACATCCGAACCGCTTCCCATCGCGATGGCGATATCGCTCTTGCTCAGTGCCAGTGCATCGTTGATGCCGTCACCTGCCATAACGACGATATGCCCTTCGGCATGAAGGACGTCGATTTCATGCGCTTTATCCTCGGGAAAAAGTCCGGCTTTGAAATGACTGATTCCCACTTCGGAAGCCACGCGCGCTGCGGCTTTTTCATTGTCTCCTGTCAGCATCACGATATCGATACCGAGCCGTTTGATCTCTTCGATCGCCTCCCCGGCCCCCTGCTTCGGCAGATCACGCAGTTCGAAACGCGCCACCGCCTGTCCATCCACGGCAAAATAGAAAAGCGTATATTCACTCTCCTTTTCGATGTCGATCCCGAACTCTTCCATCATCCGGGCATTGCCGCCCAGCAGTGTATGGTTTTCATACTGCGCCGAAATCCCCCGCGCCTGAATCTGTTTGATCTGTTCAAGAGGCACCTCTTTGAGATGTTCATGATGCTCTTTGAGATAGCGGACGATACCCTGGCTTACAGGATGGATGGAACTTTTGACCAGCGCATAGAGCCAGGTTGGGTCGTAGTTGGCGTATTCGATGTAACTGACGACATGCGGTTTCCCTTCTGTGATCGTGCCCGTCTTGTCCAGTACCAGTACATCCGCCTTCGCCATCGTCTCGATGAATGCAGCCTCTTTGAAGAGTACGCCTCGACGAGCCGCGAGATTGATACCGATCAGCGTTGCCACCGGCGTCGCCAATCCCAGCGCACAGGGACATGCGATGACGATGACAGAGATCGAAACCACGAGTGCCCTCTCGAACTCGCCCGTCATCCAGAACCATCCGATGAACGTCAAAAGAGCGATAGAGAGGATCGTAACGGAGAAATACCCCGATATCTCGTTCGCCAGCCGTTCGATCTTCGGCTTTTTGGTCAGTGACTCCTCGAGCAGTCCCACCAGTGTCGTCAGCATCGAGGAGCCATAATCTTTCGTCGCTTCGTAGCGTACCACCCCGTCGATCGCTACGCTTCCACTGACGATCTCGTCACCGGGACGTTTGTAGATCGGCTCGCTTTCGCCCGTCAATGAACTTTCGTCGAAACTCCCTTCACCGGCAATGACGACACCGTCGATCGCCACCTTTTCGCCCGGCCGGATTTCGATAATATCCCCCGGCTTTACCTCTTCGACCGGCACCATCACTTTCTCGTCGTTTTCAACAACCGTCACTTCCGTCGGCAACGCATTGGAAAGGGCATCCATCGTGTCGGCCGCCCGCTTCTTACTGAGCACTTCCAGATATTTTCCGGCGAGCACAAAGGTAATGATCATTGTCACCGAATCGAAATAGACCTCACCTTGCCCTGTCACCATCACCCAGAGCGAATAGATATACGCCAGTGACGCCCCGGCAGCCACCAGAAGATCCATATTGACGAACCGGTTTTTCAAACCAAACCACGCACCTCGGAAAAAAACCCAGCCGCTGTAAAAGAGTGTCGGCGTCGCGAGAATCCATTCGGCGACATTGAGTACCTGTTTCACATCCGTCCTCATACCGGTAAACATCCCCGTATACTGCGCCACGGCAATCCACATGATGTTCATTGTCGCAAAAATCGCCACGAGCAGCCTGGAATAATAGTCGCGCCGCGCTTTGTTGGCACGCTCTTCCTGCAGTTTTGGATCGTAAGGGTAAGCGTTGTAACCGATCGCCCGGATCTTTTCGATGATCTGCGACAGCTTGATCTCTTCAGGGTCCCAGACCACATGGGCCTTGTTGGTCGTATAGTTGATCGTCGCTTCGATAACACCGGGCGTCTGATGGAGCACTTTTTCGTTCAGCCATACACACGCCGCACAATGGATCCCCTCGATAATGAGAAATATCTCGTAAAGCCCGTCACTGCGTTCGATGATATATTTTTTTCTGAACCCTTCCAGATCGAACTTGTGAAGATCGTCGCTGATTTCTTTAGGTGGTTCAAGCCGGGTTTTACCCAATTTGTCATAAAACGTATCGAGCCCTTCGGAACGAAGCAGATGATAGATCCCCTGACAACCTTTACAGCAAAAATAGTGCGTTTCACCCTCTTCGTTTTCGGTAATCATTACTGACTCGTCGAACTCCAGATGACAGTGTGTGCATGGAACTTTTGCCAAACCATTCCCTAATAAAAAATTTTGCAAAATTATAACCTAAAGTATTATCGGATTATTACAGGCTAACCGAGTTTTGGATAAAATTATTTTAGAGATACATTAAGAAAGAAAAAAATGAAAAAAATCTTTGTCACCGGAGGAGCCGGATATATCGGCTCGCATACCTGCGTGGAACTTCTGGAAGCAGGATATGAGGTTGTCGTATACGACAACCTCTCCAATGCCAGCGAAGAGGCGGTACGCCGTGTCGAAAAGATTACGGGCAAGCCAGTCCAATTCGTCAAAGGCGATATTCGCGACGCTGAAGCTCTGGAAAAAGCGATGCAGGGATGTGATGCGGTCATCCATTTCGCCGGCCTCAAAGCGGTAGGCGAATCGGTAGAAAAGCCGCTGGAGTATTACGACAACAATGTGGGTGGCACGGTGACTCTGTTGAAAAGTATGCAGAGACTCGATATCAAGACCATCGTCTTCAGCTCTTCCGCCACCGTCTACGGTGATCCGGAATTTTTGCCACTGACTGAAGAGCACCCTCTGCGTACCACCAACCCATACGGTCAGACGAAGCTGGTCATCGAAGAGATTTTGCGTGATCTCTGGCGCTCTGACAACGCGTGGCATATCAGTATCCTTCGCTACTTCAATCCTGTCGGAGCCCATGAGAGCGGACTCATTGGCGAAGACCCGCAAGGTATTCCCAATAATCTCATGCCCTTTGTCGCCCAGGTTGCTGTGGGTCGACGTAAACAGCTGAGCGTTTTTGGAGGCGACTACTCTACCCATGACGGTACTGGCGTACGTGACTACATTCACGTAGTCGACCTGGCCAAAGGACATGTGGCAGCACTCAAAGCCCTCGACAGACCTCAGTGCGAGGCGATAAATCTTGGAACCGGCAATGGCTACAGCGTTCTGGATGTGGTCAAAACCTTTGAGGCTGCTTCGGGCCGGAAGGTCCCCTACGAGATTGTCGACCGCCGGCCAGGCGACATCGCTGCCTGCTATGCCGATCCTGCCAAAGCAAAGAGACTGCTGGGGTGGAAAGCGAAATACGGCATGGAAAAAATGTGCGAAGACACATGGCGCTGGCAGAGCATGAACCCGAAGGGATATGATGGATGATGGATGATGGATGATGGAT
>NZ_JAOZPV010000056.1:8925-11774 GCF_029932565.1 Hydrogenimonas sp. | reverse complement strand
TGGTGCGCAGAGCGAGACTTGAACTCGCACGCCGTAATGGCACTGCCCCCTCAAGACAGCGTGTCTACCGATTCCACCACCTGCGCAATGTTGTTAAGAGGCCGAAATTTTAGCAAAAAAAAATGGCTGCGTCAAGAGCGACGCAGCCATGGTGTAAAGTTTTACGATTATCCGAGGAACGGGTTTGCGTAAAGAGCGATCAGAGCGATAACCAGGGTATAGATAACCTGCGCTTCGATCATCGCGAGGGCGATGAACATGGTTGTCATCAGCTTGCCGCCAAGACCCGGGTTGCGTGCTGTACCTGCGATCGTAGCCGCTGCCGTGTTACCCATACCGAGGGCGCCACCCGCTGCTGCAAGACCGAGACCGACACCTGCCGCGATAACGCTGTATGCCTGAATCATAGATTCGCCTTCACCTGCAAACGCAAAACCCGCGAATGCTACCATAAGAAGAAAAAACTTTTTCATCGAAAAGCTCCTATAAAAATTTTGTCTCCGGATATGACGCTCCGGCTGCGCTGCAAAGTCCGTTCGGCTTGCGTATCCCTACTTATCACTTTGCAGGCGCATTATAACCATTGTTTCGTAAAACTACGTTTAATCGAGGGGCTTGGCCAGCTCCAGCGAAATCTTGTGGCCTTTCTGCGATTTGACGACCACCTCGATCTCCTGTCCTTCGTGCAACAGATCGCTGGGATGGGCGATGCGGCCGCGGGAGATTTTCGAGATATGCAAAAGGCCGTCGACACCGCCGGGCAGTTCGACGAATGCACCGAAGTCGACCAGTTTTTTGACTTTGCCCATCATCGGTTTGTCGATCTCGAACTGCGGTATCTCTTTTTTGGCTCCGCCCCCTTCGACGATGCCTTTGATGTGATCGCACGCCGCTTTGACTTTCGCCTTGCTCGGGCCGGTGACTTTCACTTCACCCTGCTTTTTGTCGAGGTCGATGTTCACTTCGAATTTTTCGATGATTTCACGGATCGTTTTGCCGGCCTGGCCGATAATGTCGACAATCTTGTGCGGGCTTACATGGAAGACTTCGGAACTCGGAAGCACCTCTTCGTTCACTTCGATCGCTTTGGCCGCTTCGTCCATGATACCGAGGATATGGAGGCGCGCCTCTTTCGCCTGCTCCAGCGCCTCTTTGAGAAGATCGAGGCTGATGCCGCCGAGCTTGATATCCATCTGCAGTGCCGTGATGCCGTCTTCGCTTCCGGCAACCTTGAAGTCCATGTCGCCATCGTGGTCTTCCAGACCCATGATATCGGTCAGGATGGCGTATTTGTCGTCTTCCATCACCAGCCCCATCGCAACACCGGCAACCAGTTTGAGGACCGGTACGGCGGCCGCTTTGAGTGCCAGAGAACCACCGCAGACTGTCGCCATGGAGGAGGATCCGTTGGACTCCAGAATTTCGGAAACGAGCCGGATGATCGCATCGAGTTCGGTTTTGTCGAGAGTCGGTTCGAGGGCGCGTTTGGCAAGGTTGCCGTGGCCCAGTTCGCGTCGGCCGGGAGGTCCGATGCGTGACGCTTCGCCGACACTGAAACCCGGGAAGTTGTAGTGCACCATGAACTCTTCGTAACTCGCACTCTTGCCCGTGATGCGCTCGAACATCTGCGCATCCTGGCGGTTTCCGAGCGTACAGGTGACCAGTGCCTGCGTCTCGCCCCGCGTGAAGAGGCAGGAGCCGTGCACGCTGGGAAGAAGGTTGGTTTCGATCGTGATGGGGCGGACATCTTTCGGGCTCCGCCCGTCGGCGCGTCTGCCCTCTTCCAGAATCATCGCGCGGACACGTTCGCGCTTCACTTCGCCGACCGCCCGTTTGATCTGGTCATCCGTCCACTCTTCGGTTCTGGCGATCTCATCACCCCGAACCTGTTCGACAATCGCCTTGATCTCCGTGCCGCGTTCGCTTTTCGCCATGCCGTCGAGTGCACGGTTGATCTCATCCATATAGAACTCTTTGACATAGGTGACGATCGACGGATCGGCTTTCTCTTCGAAGAGCGGTACATCTTTTTTCGGTTTGGCCGCTTCGGCGTAGACTTTCTCATATTCGGACGCAGCGAGTGTGATCGCCTTCTGCGCCAACTCGATCGCTTCGACCAGCTCCTCCTCTTTGAGTTCGTTGACATGAGGAATCTGGATGATTTCGTCGGCGAGCATCGGGTCCATCATCGGGTCGACGGCAACCGTCGGTTCGATCTCGACATCGACCGTACCGATGGCACGCATTTCGATCATCAGAAGATCCTCTTTGGTACCCGATACGAAGAGATCGAGGGTCCCCTCTTCCAGTGCATCCAGCGTCGGGTTGATCACAAATTCACCATCTTTCCTTCCGATACGCACACCCGCCACACACTGGCTTACCGGGATATCGGAGATGAAGAGCGCGGCAGATGCGGCGTCGAGCGCCAGCGACTGCAGGTCCGCCTCTTCGCCGACACTGAGCAGCATCACGGTGATCTGGACGGGATTGAAAAACCCTTTCGGAAAGAGCGGTCGGAGCGACCGGTCGATGAGACGAGACGTCAATGTCTCGAAATCGCCCGGTTTCGTCTCCCGTTTCACGAACCCACCGGGGATCTTTCCGGCAGCATAGCTCTTCTCGATATACTGGACCGTCAGAGGAAGAAAGTGTTCCTCGATCGGTTTGTCATCCATCACCGCTGTCGCCAGGATAACGGTTTTTCCGCTGCGCAATACGACCGCGCCGTTCGCCTGTCGGGCCACCTTGCCCGTTTCAACGGTAACGGTTCTGTTGTTCATTTCAAATTCAAATCTGCACGCCATGTCATTTTTTCCTTGTCAAGTTTCGTTCTATTTTACTCTATT
>NZ_JAOZPV010000056.1:3148-8825 GCF_029932565.1 Hydrogenimonas sp. | reverse complement strand
CTAAACCGCTTCGCATGGGTATCCTGCGGAAACTGTTTGGATACTTCCTCTTCGCTGAAGGAGAAACGGTAGTGTTCGATGTAGCTTTTCAAAAGCCTGTACGCCTCGTTGATGCGCGCCATTTCATCCGCATCTCCACCGATGTCGGGATGTTTGCCCGAAGCGAGATAGCGGTAGCGGCTGGTGATATCTTTCAGGCTGACATGGGTCGGAAGTCCGAGTATCTCCAGTGCTTCGTGTATTTTGTCGTATGCCTTGCTCATCGGACAGCGCCAGCACCGGCACCCGCTCCCGCACCGAGCAGATATTTCATACGGTCATCCTCGAAACGGATACCCAGTCCGAAAAAGAGATTGTCCGCATCGGAGTTGAGGAAGTTGTCGTAACCGATATAGGCATTGATGAACCTGTAGAAGCGGTAGCGGACCGTCGCACGCATGTGGGCATTGCTTCCGCGGATGTCGTTGACAGCATTGAAATCGTAGGCGTCGAGGGAGAGTTTCAGCTTGTCGTGATAGGCGTAATAATCGATCCCCGCACCCGCCGTGCTTTCGATAAATCCCCCGCGAACCATGAAATCCCTGTAGCGCTTGCCGATCTGCGCGGAGACGTACCATTTCCCTTTCTCGTGATCTTTGTCGCCATCGAACGATCCGTCGCTGTTTCGCTCCGAATAGTCGGGCGATGAAAGAATGTCGATCATGTAGTGGCGCGAATAGTAGGGCATGTAGTCGATATGGAGGCCGCCTTTGAAATTTTGGTCATCAGCCATATAGAAACCGTCCATCCCGAGCTCGAGACGTGTCTGGGTCACCGCATCGAGATAGTTGTCGAGTTTAACCATCGTGCTTTCACCCCTGGTGAAGAAACGGTTGACCGAAACGAGCGCATCGTTGAGCGGTTCGCGGTTCTCCTTGATCACGACGTCGAGCTGGTCTTCGAGCGATTCGAATTTGTCTGCAAGGGTGGGTAGACGTTTGTCGAGCGTTTCGCCTGCTCCTTTGTAAGCATCGATCGTCTCCTGGAGTTTCGCCATCAGATCGGGCAGATCGGCGTTGATCGTGTCGGCACTGGTGGAAAATTTCTCGGACATCGTGGCGAACTTCTCCGCGGCTTTGTTGATATTGACGACCAGCTTGTCGATATTTGCCCGGTTTTTCGAGACGATCTCTTTCATGTCACGCGTCAGAACTTCCAGGTTGGCGAACGTATGCTTGAGCTGCGATCGGCTCTCGCTGTCGAGCGTTTCGCGCAATTCATGGATGAACTGTTTCAGCTCTTCGGCTGCCGATGCGACCGATGTACCCATCTCGTCGAACGAGGACATCGGTTTCTGGCGCTTGATGACACCGTGTTCGGCGAGATACTCGTGCGATGACCCCGGTATGATGTTGATATATTTGCTGCCGAGCATCGACTCCTGTGTCAGCAACACTTCGGAATCGGAGGGAATTCTGGCGTTTTTGTAGATGAAAAGGGTTACGACGACTTTGGTGTCTGAGAGCGATATCTCTTTGACATAGCCGACTTCGACACCTTTCATTTTGACTTTGGCATGTTGTTCGAGTCCGCTCGCGTCGTTGATGATCGCTTCGACTTCATACCCTTTTTTACCGACTCCCTGAAATTTGTTGACCTGGGTACTCAACAGAAAGAGGAGTATCAGCCCAATCGTCACAAATAGACCGACTTTCGCTTCCGTTTTCATTGATTTTCCTATAATTCCTGCTCAAATGCGTGCTGATATTCACCGAACGGCACAAGATTGATTTTGAAATAGAACGTAATATTGTGGATAGAATCGGCCTCCTCGGCAGATGTTAAAATCGGCTTGATTTCATCCCGGATACCGACATCGAGATCCCAACAGTTTCTAAAAAGGTGAACGCCCACCCCCCATCGACTCATTTTGCTGTTCAGATTGTCGTATGAGATATTTGCGTACCAGTCATTCCCCTCTTCACTTCGGTATGTCCCGTGCAAAGAGAAAAAGTCGGATGTTCTTCCTTCGTTCAATGTCTCTTTATAGAAATGGTCTATCATTATATCATAGTCGGGATGGGTGTATTTGATATAGGAGGTGGCGGAGGAGACGGAGTGCAGGTAGTAGGAGAAGAAGAGATCGGTATAGATCTCATAATAATCCCAGAACTTGAAACGGACCTCCTGTTCGATGTCACCGTAACGGTTGTATCTCAGATCCCCCTCTTCGATCGGTTCATAGAGAATCGGCTGGGCGATGCGGTAGTAGAGGTATTCGCTTCCTTTTTCGTCGTACAGATAGTTGATCACGCTCATGACGAGGTTCTCTCTGGGCGAACGCAATACAGAGATCTCTTCGATCGTGGAGCCCTTTTCGCTGCTGAAACTCGGTTTGTTGTAGGTGACGCGAAGCTGCATCGTGTGAAACTGGTCGCCGTAACCGCGCGCCAGGTCACTGTAGAGGTCGATCGTGTGGTAGTTTCTGAAGAGTGAATAGTAGTCGTCGTTGACGTTGTTCGCTTCGAGAATATCGTCCATATGCATATAGGATGAATAGGAGTAGTAGAGATTTTCGGAAATCGAGAATTTCAAATAGTCGTCGAAAAAGGAGCTGTAGAAGGTAAGCGGAAAATTGACCTCCTGAAACTGGATGTGCCTGCCGGATTCGGTGAAGAAGTGGTTGAAACGGTAGTCGGCGGAGTACTGCAGCGCATTCCAACCGAACACTGTATTCTGATAGTGGTGCAGCTGGATGATCGGAATATTCTGGAAAGTTTCCCTCTGTTCCTGGTCGGAGAGAGAGGTGTCGATAAAATATTTTCCGTAGAGTCCCACATAATTGGAAGGGGTGTTGTAATAATAATTAATGCGCGATTGTACCTGGGAACTGTCGGTAAGCTCTGCGGTCGTCGATGCCTGCAGGTTGATGTAATCTGGGTCGTTGAGATAGGTGATATCGGCAAAAAAACCGTCCCGATTATCACTGCTGGGAGATGTAAAGAGCCGAAGGCGTTCATATTTGAGTTCGCCACCATAGTGGGAGCTGTTCTGAAGATCGTATTTGTCGATGTAGCTTTTTTTCGTCCTGAAATACCCTACTTTAATGCTTCCTTCGGAGTAGGGAGTATCGACAAAACGGAATGTCGCATAGGCACCGGCACCTCTGTCCGTCCGGTATTGGGGTGTGATTTCGAGGTCCCATTGCGGATCGGGTGCGATAAAGAGGGGCTGGGCAATGATGAAACCGTCTCGGTCCGAGATACCGAAACCCGGACGAAGCAGACCGGTTTTACGTTTCCGTTCGGTCGATACACCGATATAGGGCAGATAGAAAAGAGGGGTCTCTTTGACATAGAAACGGGGGTTCCAGATGTTCATCCACTTTGTCGTCGTATTGTAGTCGACGGAGCTGAATTCGATATGCCAGTCCGGGCAGGTGACATCACAGCTGGAGATGAAGGCCTTTTCAAGTTCCAGCTGATCCTTCTCTTTCTCCGCATGTTCACCTCTCGCCCAGAGCTGCGTTTCGAATCCTGTCAGGAAATAGTTGGTAAAGATATCGTGATCGTTTTCGAAGTCGAGATAGATATGGTCGCTGAGCATCGCATAGTTCATCCCTTTCATCAGGGTGACGTTGCCATCGAGTTCCATGACGGAGCGGTTCGTGTCGTAGACAGCCCTGTCCGCCTGGAGAATCATGTCTTTATAGTAGACGATGACATCGCCTTCCGCCACCAGGGTCGTGTCGTTGCGGTCTACTTTCGAGGCGAGCAGCTGCACGCTCGGCGTCTCCGCGGAAGCCGCATAGAGAATGAGCGAAGAGAGCAGAAACAGGAGCAGACTACGCATTGACAACCAGGGTGGATGCAGTTTTGTCGTGCCAGGTCTGACGGGCAGGATCGAAAAAAGCCCAGACGAAGCCGATGTAGAAAATCATGCCGCTGATAATGCGGAACACAGCACGGTTGAATGCTACCGAAAGGCGGGGAGTCTGCATTGTCGCGATCTCGACAACCTGCATCCTCATCGCGATTTTACCGAGGGATGCGCCATACTGCCAGACGAAAAGGGTATGGTAGAGGATCTGCGTCATCGCCATCATCAGCCAGACACTGTTGATGATCTCGGCAATCTCTTCTGCACTGCCCGCCATCGAAATGGGCTCCCACAGCATAATGATGAACAGTATGCTGATCAGCATGTCGTCGATGGCATAGGCGACGGTTCTGCGACCCAGCGGGGCGAGCTCGAGGCCCGACTCCCGAAGTGCCTTCTCTATGCTCTCATCCATCCGTTGAACGAAGTGCCTGGTATGCGATATCGCTGCGGCACTGCTTGCCGGCGAAATGGACCTGTCCGCAGAGCATGTAGGCGTTGTCCCGCGCCTCTTTGATCGAGTCGCCGAGTCCCACACAGACGAGCACACGCCCGCCTGTCGCCATCAGTTTGCCATCGACCAGGGAGACACCCGCATAGTCGATATGGGCCTTCTGTGCCAGTTCCGTATGAACGATGTTGTCGACGATGATCTCCGCCGGTTCGCTGCTTCGGTATGGATAGTTTTTGCTGGCCATGACGACACCCACGGCATATTTGTCGATAAATTCGACATGGAGCTCATCCAGTTTTCCGGATGCGGCCTTGTCGAACAGTTCGCTGGCGGGTGTTTTCAGCAGTGGCATCAGCACTTCGCATTCCGGGTCGCCGAAACGTACGTTGAATTCGAGTGTATAGGGTTCACCGTTTACGACCATCAATCCCGCGAACAGCACACCTTCGAAAGGCATCCCCTCTTTCGCCATGCCATCCACCGTCGGCCGGATGATACGCTCTTCGATCTTCCGGTAGAGTTCGTCGTTGATCAGGGGTGTCGGCGCATAGGCACCCATCCCGCCGGTATTGGGCCCTTCGTCGTTGTCGAGCAGCCGCTTGTGATCCTGGGCTGCCGGAAGCATGACGAAATCTTTTCCGTCGCAAATGGCAAAAAGCGAGAGCTCGTACCCGTCGAGGAACTCCTCGACGACAATTTTCATACCGGCATCGCCGAAGGCTTTGCCGCTGAGCATTTCGGATGCCGCTTTTTTCGCCTCGTCATGCGTTCCTGCGATGATGACGCCCTTGCCCGCACAGAGACCGTCCGCTTTCACGACTACGGGTACCGGAAGCGAATCGATGAATTTGAACGCCTCTTCGATACTGTCGGTTTCGATGTAACGGGCCGTCGGGATATTGTGGCGGGCCAGGAAGTTTTTCATGAAAATTTTACTCCCCTCGAGCTGTGCCGCTTCCTTGCCCGGACCGAAAATTTTGAGACCACGTGCTTTGAAAATATCGACGATACCGGCAACGAGCGGCGCCTCCGGCCCGACGATGGTGAGGTCTATCTTCTCTTTTTCCACATAATCTGCCAATGCATCGTAATCGTGGATGTCGACATTTTCACCCATCTGGGGCGTCGCCCCGTTGCCCGGTGCGAAGTAGATCTTTTCGACCGCAGGATCCTTGTGCAAGGCACGCCCAATCGCATATTCACGTCCACCACTGCCAACCACCATCACTCTCATGACAAACCAACCTTTGATTTTGGAAATTGAATGGGGATATTATAGAAAAAGTATGCTTAGAAGGAAGTTTTGGTCGTTGGTCGTTGGTCGTTGGTCGTTGGTCGTTGGTCGTTGGTCGTTGGTCGTTGGTC
>NZ_JAOZPV010000056.1:0-3048 GCF_029932565.1 Hydrogenimonas sp. | reverse complement strand
GTATAAAACGAAAGCATGTTTCGTTTGGTGGTGTCAAGGGAACTGATCAAATTTGAAAGAAAAATACGAAGCCCGTCACTACGCTTGTCTATAGATGGGGCATCAGAAAAGTGCGAGTACGCGGCACAGCAACGAGGCGCAGTGAGCTACGTCGATGGAGCTACAACGCAGTCATTGTGATGCGATGATGCAGCAGACGGAGAAAAAATACCCCCAACCACCGCGACAAGACCGAGCGGGCGTTCACGCGTGAGTGTGGTCCATCAATAGACCAACGGTGCAGGAGGGAGGTACGCTTTAGGCGGCAGCTTCTCGCCGGGAGCACCGGCTCAAACGAAGTTACCGACGCACCACGCACCTACCGGTCCCGCAATATCAAAGTGTTGGACCCCCGATATGCGGGTAGCGCACCGCTCAGTCGGTGTGAGACAACATCGCTGTTGCCTACATAAAATTATTATACTCCAAAATGCTTAATCGGGGGTTGAAAAACGGGCAAATTTGATCGCCTCGTCGAGTGATGTGGAGGGAGAAATGTCGGGGTTGACGTAATCCGGGAACGCCTGTGCCGTTTTGTTACCGATGGCCACAGCTCTCCAGCTTTCGTCCCAGGAAAAGTTTTCGAAAAAACATTTGACGATGGAGGGGGCCGTGAAAATGAGAGCCGCTCCCTTTTCCGGTTTTCGGCTCTCGTCGTAGCAGGTACATGACGTTTCGTAGATGACCGCTTCATCCACTTCGATACCTGCCTCGCGAAGATCTTTGGCGATTTTGGAGACCACCACTTTCGGCCGGGCGTAGAGCCATCGGAATCCGGGGAACCTCTCTGCCAGCTCCCTGGCCAACACATCGCCATACGCTTTGGAAGCAATATAGATCACTTTTCCGCCACGTTTTTCGATCTCTTCCGCTGTCATCTTTCCGATAGCCGCCGCGGGAAGCCGCTTCCACTCGCCATGTGACACCTCATCGAGCGAAACAACCCCCTGTTTGGAGGTAAGAATCAACCCGTCGTAACCGGAAAAGTCGATGGTTTGGGGTATGAGGGTGAAGTGGATCATCGGAAGGTGCCTGACGCCGGGTTTGGATGTAGGGGACAATAGATAGATGGGGGATGGGGGATGGGATATGGGGGATGGGATATGGGGGATGGGGGATGAAGCGGTGCTTTGCGCCTCCTTCGATTGGCCGCCTTGCGGCTTCTCTTCATTCTCCATTCTCAATTTTCCATTATCCATTCGTGCAACGTATGCGTTATTCCCATTCGATCGTAGCGGGCGGTTTGGAGCTGATGTCGTAGACGACACGGTTGATGCCGTCGACTTCGTTGATGATGCGTCGGCTGATACGTTCGAGCAGATCGTGCGGAAGATGGGCGAAGGTTGCGGTCATGCCGTCGACCGATTCGACGACACGGACACAGACGGTGTTGTCGTAGGTGCGGTTGTCGCCCATGACACCGACACTTTTGACGTTGAGCAGCACAGCAAATGCCTGCCATGTTTTTGTATAGTAACCACTCGCTTTGAGCTCTTCGAGCAGAATCACGTCCGCTTCTCTTAGCAGGTCGAGATCGTAGATGTTGACCTCGCCCATGATACGGATCGCCAGTCCCGGTCCCGGGAACGGGTGTCGGTAGACAAGCGATTCGGGCAGACCCAGTTCGAGACCGAGTTTTCTTACCTCGTCCTTGAAGAGCTCGCGGAGCGGTTCGATCAGTTCGAAATCCATCCAATCCGGCAGGCCGCCGACATTGTGGTGGGATTTGATCGTTTCACTGGGGCCCTTGACCGAAACCGATTCGATCACGTCCGGATAGAGTGTTCCCTGCGCCAGAAATTTGATCCCTTCATGCTTTTTCGCCTCCTGTTCAAAGACTTCAATGAAGGTGTGACCAATGATTTTCCGCTTCTGCTCGGGGTCGGTCACACCTGCCAGCTTGACGAGAAAATGCTCGCTTGCATCGACAGTGATCAGAGGGACTTTCAGGTGCACTTTGAAGACGCTTTCAACCTGTTCGCGCTCCCCTTTTCGAAGCAGTCCGTTGTCGACGAATACCGGAATCAGCTGATCGCCAATCGCTTCGTAGAGAAGTGCCGCCACAACCGACGAATCGACGCCGCCGCTCAATGCGCAGAGCACCTTGCCTTCTCCGACCTGCTGCCGGATTTTGGCGATCTGCTCTTTGAGGAAATGGCCCATATCCCACTTCTCGGTGACACCGCAGATCGTACGGGCGAAATTGCGGAGCATGATATGCCCCTCTTCGGAGTGGTGAACTTCCGGGTGAAACTGAAGTGCATAGATTCTTCTCGTTTCATCGGCTATCGCCGCATAGGGGGAGTTGTCGCTGTAGGCGATCGGTTTGAATCCGTCCGGCAGCGTTTCGACCCGGTCGGAGTGGCTCATCCAGACGATCGTGGCGTCATGGCACCCTTCGAAAAGCGGTGACGTATGCCCATGTTCCTCATGAAAATGGAGCTCCGCTTTGCCGTACTCGTGATGCGTCGACCGAACCACCGAGCCACCGAAATCGACAGCGATGCGCTGCATACCGTAACAGATGCCGAGAATCGGAAGCCCCAGATCGTAGACTGCTTTGTCCACTTCGAAAGCATCTTTGTCATACACGGAAGCGGGACCGCCGCTCAGAATAATACCTTTGGGATTTTTCGCTTTGATCTCTTCGACCTTGGTGAAATAGGGAACAATTTCGCAGTAGACCTTCTCTTCGCGAAGGCGGCGTGCAATGAGCTGCGTATACTGCGAACCGAAGTCGAGAACTATGATACTGACATCTTTCAAAATGGAGTCCTTGACGGAAGAATTTGATGGTATTTTACCGTGTGGAAGGTTAAAGTTAAGTGAGGATGTTGGAATGCTAGATAGTGGGAGGGTGAGAAGGTGGGATCGCCGCTTGGCGGCTTTGTGGGAAGGTGGGAGGGTGAAGACGCGCTTCGCGCTGGTGGGAATGTGGGAATGTGGGAATGTGGGATCGCCGCGGTGCGGCTTTGTGAGGGTGTGGGATTGTTAGATAGTGGGAGGGTG
>NZ_JAOZPV010000009.1:33081-34941 GCF_029932565.1 Hydrogenimonas sp. | reverse complement strand
CAAACCGCCTTCGGGCGGTTTGCTTCCATCGATTCTCTGTTTTTTCCACCTTTCAAACGATTGACATTTTGATATAATAACTCCTAAAAATGAGGAGTTTCCATGCGGCATCTCATCACCACCGACGACTTTTCGCTCAAAGAGATCGAAACGCTTTTCAAAGATGCCGAAAGCTTCCTTCATACGCCACCGCCGAAACTACTGCAGAACCGTCTGATCATTACCCTCTTTTTCGAAAACTCCACCCGTACACGCAGCAGTTTCGAGATTGCCGCGAAAAAACTGGGGGCTGACGTCGTCCATCTGGATGTCGCACGAAGCTCGACGAAAAAAGGGGAAACACTCTACGACACGGCCGCAAACCTCAATGCGATGGGCCCCGACGCCATTATCGTCCGACACGCGCAGAGCGGCACACCCTATCAGATTTCCCGTCATGTCGACTGTGCTATCTTCAATGCCGGCGACGGTGCCCATGCCCATCCCAGCCAGGCACTGCTCGATCTCTTCACGATCCGGCAGCACTTTGGCGGCGATATTGAAGGCAAGCGCATCGCCATTGTCGGCGACATCAAAAACTCCCGTGTCGCCAACTCCAACATGCGTCTTTTGCCGCGTTTCGGCCTCAGCATCACGCTTGTCGCACCACCCCACTTCATTCCGGAAACCGATCTGCCAAACACGACGAAGCTCGAGGACGTTCTCGACGATATCGATATCGTCATGAGCCTGCGCACCCAGACGGAGCGCCATGCTCATCCAATCTACGGCAGCCTCAAGGATTATGCCAGCGACTACTGCATTACCAAAGAGCGTATCGGCGATCGAAATATCCTGCTTCTGCACCCCGGTCCGGTTCACCGCAACATCGACATCGACGATGCCATGCTGGCCGATCCCCGCTGCAAAGTGCTCGAACAGGTCAGAAACGGTGTCGCCGTACGCATGGCAGCGCTGAAAAAGCTGATCCTCGCCAACGACTGACCGATACCGATGCACGCAGATTTCGCTGAAATCTCCCGCCTGGCCGCCGCCGGCACCCCTTTTCTCTTCATCATCTCTTATGACAAACGCGAAGTCGTCGTGCGTCCGCTGGAGAAGCTCGCCCCGCTGCGCGTGGCGATTCGGGGATTGGGGATTGGGGATTGGAGATTGGAGACTACCCACTACTCACTACCCACTACCCACTTTAAAAAACACCCCGTGCTTTTTGAACAATACAAAAAGGCTTTCGACCGTGTGATCGAAGAGATTCGCGCCGGCAACACCTACCTGCTCAACCTCACCTTCTCCACTCCCATCGACCTGCCCTATACACTCGAAGAGATTTTCGATATGGCCAATGCCCCATACAAATTGCTTTGGCCCGGGAAATTCGTCTGCTTCTCCCCCGAACCTTTCATCAAAATTACGCAGGATGGTATGATCTCGACCTATCCGATGAAAGGAACCATCGACGCCTCCATCCCGGACGCCGAAGCCAGGATATTGGCGAACGAAAAAGAGATGGCCGAACATGTGATGGTCGTCGATCTGCTACGCAACGATCTTGGTATCGTCGCACACGACGTGCGCGTCAAACGGTTCCGTTACATCGACAGGCTGGAAACCTCCGACAAAACGCTGCTGCAGGTAAGTTCCCATATCGAGGCGAAACTGGAACCGGACTGGCCAGAGCGGCTTGGAGAGATACTCGACAAAATGCTGCCGGCAGGCTCCATTACCGGCACACCCAAAAAGAAGACGTGTGAAATCATCGACAGAATCGAGTCGCACGAACGCGGATTCTTTACGGGGGTTTTCGGCATTTTCGACGGGAAAAGTGTGGAGAGTGCCGTGATGATCCGCTTCATTGAGCAG
>NZ_JAOZPV010000009.1:27188-32981 GCF_029932565.1 Hydrogenimonas sp. | reverse complement strand
CATTTTCGACGGGAAAAGTGTGGAGAGTGCCGTGATGATCCGCTTCATTGAGCAGACATCTGAAGGTTTGGTCTATAAAAGCGGCGGCGGCATCACGATCGACAGCGATGTGGCAGCGGAGTATCAGGAGATGATCGACAAAGTATACCTGCCGGTTTAAGTGGACAGTGAGGAGTGAGGAGTGGGAAGTGGGAAGTGGGAAGTGGGTCGTGTTTTTGCATGAACGGTGCTTCACGTGGAGATCGTTAAAAATAAAAGTCGCGTAGCGACCATTCTCGATAATACTTCCCACTTCTTACTTCCCACTAAGCGAAGCGTCTCACTCCCCACTTTTTTCTATTCCGGCGTATTGAACGCCCGATCCCCCGCATCACCGAGTCCCGGAACGATGTAGGCATCTTTATTGAGAATCGGGTCGATCTGGGCAATATGGATGTCGACATCCGGAAACGCGGCCGACGCCTTTTCGACACCCTCTTTCGCTCCGATTACATTGAGTGTCAAGATCTTCGCGGGCTTGCGCCTTTGTATAAGCTCCAGCGCATCGTGCAGCGATCCTCCCGTCGCCACCATCGGGTCGACAACGATGACCACTTTGCCGGACAGATCGGGAACACGATCGTAATAGAGCCTGCTTTCATGCGTCTCTTCATCCCGTTTCATCGCCAGAAACCCGCCTTCGATATCGCCGAGCGTCTCCATGACACCCTCCTGCATCGGCAACGCGGCACGGAGTATCGAAATACAGGTGATCCGTGTTTCGTCGATGAAGGTACCGACAAAATTGCCCTGCCATGTCGGAACCTTCTTTTCCATCAGAGGCAGTGAATCGTACGACTCGGCCAGCAGCTGTTTGGTTATCTCTTTGAGGAGCCATCGGAACATGAACGCATCGGTATGGGCGTCACGCAGACGGTTGACGAGATGCTTTACAATGGGGGAAGTGCTTTCGGAAATCATATGTCACTCCTTTTGGAGTAATGATATCACAGGTAGGATATAAACCCTTTCGATCCCGGGCCACCCAAGCTCAAACCCTGGAAAATCTTCAACAGACAAATTGGGGTTGCAAAATGGGGCTTGTTGACGCGAATAGAGATCCTGAACGGCAAAAGGTGAAAGAAAACCGGAGATCACCCTACCCCTTTCATTTCAACTTCGATCAAAGACAACTGCTGAACAGCCGCGACACGGCATGGATCTTTGCGCCAGATTCGTCAGAAGAGATAATTGAGTTCGAAACGGTATTCATTGTAGGATGGGTCCGTCGTACTTGTACCTGAATCGGTGACAACTTTATCGTCATCCGCCATGACAAAGGCCATTCGCACCCGTGCTTCCAAACCGGGTAGTGCTGCGATCTTTTGTATGGCGTCCAAATGCAGGACTGTTCGATCCGTCGGTTGAAGATTGATGGTTTGTCCCGATTGCAAACGTCCTCTCTTGCCATCGTCATAATCCTCGTATGCCAATCGGAACATCGCCGTCAAGCCCGAAACGATTCCGGCTTTTCCAAAGTCGTAATCGCCGCGCAGCATAAAGGTTGTCGTATTGGCCATCCAATTGTACTGCCCCATCGCGCGGGTAAATCCTCCGGTAGGGAATCCCCGCCACGGTGCTACGATATCGGCTTTATCGGCAATTTTGGAATAACCCAGACGTACTTTCCACGGTGCGTCGCTTTTCAGATCGACGCGCGCGGCAAAAAGCCAACTCTTCAGTGATTCCGGGTCATCGTATCCAAAGTCGTCACCACCACTGTAATTGGCCAAAACTCCTGTCAAACTCGCTCCTCCGATATCTCCCCCTCCGTTATCGAACTGATACATATAGCGGATGCCGGGTATGATGTTGAAATCACCCGCTTTGAATGTGTAATGTGCTTCACCGGTCAGATCGTAAAGAACATCCGGCACACCGGTATAATTGACCATGACTTTCAGGTTGTCGATCGACTGGTTCCAAATCTCGGCAACAATCAGATCGTGATCCGTCTCCTCTCCGGCATTTTCAAAGTTCTGATATGACAAACCCCTATGGACTCCGGCATCGTCGTTGTTGCCCCACCTTTCGCCATCCGAATTTTTGAAAGTGATGAGATCATGAAACCGGGTATGGTCACGAAGCTTCTGTTTCGTCAAATAAGCCAGTTTGATTGCGGTTTTGTGGACATAGTCCGATGTCAGCGTATACCCCTCGAACGTGTTGGGAATCATTTTCGTATCGTTGCTCTTCGTCAGAAAACTTTCGAATTTCTGCCGCCCGAATCTGAAGTTCGACTTGGCGAATTTGTACTCCAGAAAGAGTTGGGCAAGCACATTCATATGCCAATCATCCGAATTCCATACATCGTAGCGGCTCAATACATCTTTGCCTGCTTTTATATACACAACATCCTCGGCATCCATGTGCCACGGATTTTGACTGGTATATCCATCAAGAGTGAAGCCAATGCCATGATAGTATGCCGATTTGTACATCAAACTGGCTCCCAGTCCGGCTGACCAATTATCTTTTCTCAACTTTTCTTCCGTACCGTTGATGATGGCTATCGGCTCTTCCGACCAATCCCAATAAAAAGTATTGAGACGCAAGCGTCCGTAAAACTCCCCTTCCATCAGCATATCTTTCAGCGTATCGACTTCCGACGGCACGACATTGTAAACCAAGACGCGATTCGCTTTCAACGATCTCTTCGGCACATCGCCATCATCGGCCATGACATCCGTCAATAGAGTACCGATCATCAAAGCTGCCATACTCAGTCGGATAATTTTCATCTGTTTTCCTTTTTCTGAATCGCGGGAATGTGAGAGTAGTTGTTTAGAACCCATCTCTTTTTCCGTTTCACCATCTTGATATTCGATCTATCTGTCTTATATCGACCTCTTTTTTCCTTGATAAAATCGGCCATACTCTCATTTTATCTACAGGTAGTTCCACAGAGCCTATTGTGGCGCACCAATTTCTGCAAAGAAAAATCTATTCATAATATACATGCTCAAAATCAAAAATCTGGTCCGGCATCGGCTTAAGAGAAAAATAGAGGGAAAAAGATGGTAAACAACAGAGTCCAGAAAATCTCTCTATACAACATGTCTATCGCGTCATGGAATGGAGAATCTGTTATAGAAGAGTTTGAAGTCACTTGGTGGAGTTGAGGGGAATCGAACCCCTGTCCAGAAACAAGCAACTCCTGGCGTCTACATGTTTAGACGACATTGCTATGTTTGACACAGCTTCGCGCAATGTCCAAAGCTACGCTGTGCGAGCCTCGAAAGTTCGTCTGCAGGCGAGACACCCTGCAGATATAGCCATAAGCGTGTGATACTCCCAAAATCTGCCTATATGGCGTCAGCAGTGAGAGCAGCCCTAAAGGTTAGTTAAACTTACGCAGCGTATGCGTAAGCAGGGCGGTAATTTGTGTTGTTTGCGTTTATTGCAATGTGAACAGTGATTACGGGATGTTCAACCCGACATGCAGCCAGGAATCGCCTGCTCCTGTCGAAGCCAAGTCAACCCCATTTTGAAAAACACGGCAACAGAGCAAAGCTCTTTATGCCTACGCTAACGCTGAGTTCGCTTCAGCAGCGGGCTCACGCGCAGCCAAACCGCGCTTCTTCAAAATAAAAGCGCAGGGCAAACAACGTATTCTTGCCTTTACTCGTTGATCAACTCCTTGATCTGACGGGCAAGTGCGGTTATCTTATCAATCTTTTGTGTGTTTGTCAAGTTTTCTTTAAGCAAAATTCTGACAAAAGCACTGCCGACGATGACACCGTCGACACCCTTCGCTTTCTCTTTCGCCGTCTTTTCGTTCACGCCAAAACCGATATAGAGTGGCGTATCGGTATGTTCACGAACGGCGGCGATAATCGGTTCCAGCGATTCACTTTTCTCTGCACCGGTAATGCCGGCATAGGCGACCATGTAGATGAACTTTCTGGCATCTCTGACAAGTTCGGCAATTCGCGCCCGCGAATCGGTCGGTGCCACGAACTCGATAAGCGCCACACCCTTTTTATCGAATTTTGATCGGTAGGTCGCACCCTCCTCATGGGGAAGGTCGGGAATGATGAACCCACTTACACCATATTCCACCGCTCGGTCCAGGAAAAAGTCGATACCTCTATGATAGAAGGGATTGAAATATCCCATCCACAATGTATCGATTTCCGGTGCGATGGTTTCACTCACCTCCAGCAGATCGGCCATTTTGAAGCCATTGCGCAGGGCGAAGAGATTGGCCGCTTCGATGACGGGCCCGTCGGCAACGGGATCGGAAAAGGGTATGCCGAGCTCCAGCGAATCGACACCCGCCTCGGCCAGCGAAAGTGCCAAATCGACGGTAAACTGTTTCTCCGGATATCCGGTCGTAATATAGGCTACAAGTTTTTTCAAAGGTCGTTACTCCGGTATTTTCAATATCTTCGGACTGGTGTCTTCGAGTTCCCCGTCATTGCTGATCTGCAGATACCAGTCGCGCAACTGATCGCTTACCACCAAAAGCCAGTCTATAATCTCGGCATCGACGTTCGAACTGTTGCTGCGAAGCCTCTCCATCATCTCCTCGGCCAGTTCGGCGACAAGCTGAATACGCTCCAGTCGAAGAAACGAAGAGGCCGATTTGATATTATGGAAAAGACGGAAAAGTTCATTGATTTTTTCATCGCGCAGCGGCTCTTTTTCAAGGGCGATAATAGTCGGTTCCATAACCTCGGTCATAATATCGAAATGATCAAGAAATTCATCGACAATATCATAATCGAACTGCTGTTCCAACCGAGTCCGGATGCCCATAGACACCTCCCGTTTGATTGCAATTATACCACTTTTACCTTTTTTTGGATAGAATCACCTACTTTCAACGAAGACGGCTGAGCCTGTCAGGATGGATAGGAAATGGGGAAAAAAGAGACGATCACATCACTGAAAACGGCAAAACGTGACCGTAAACTGGTTATGATCACTGCCTACGATGCACTTTTCGCATCACTGTTTGCCGATGCGGCGGATCTACTGCTCGTAGGGGACAGCCTCAACATGAGTTTTCTCGGTGAACCCGACACCCTGTCGGCAACACTCGATCAGATGATCTACCATACCCGCGCCGTCTGCAACGGCGCACCGGAAAGTTTCGTCATCTGCGACATGCCTTTCGGCACCACCAATACCAAAGAGGAAGCTCTTGCCAATGCCGTCAGAGTTTTTCAGCAGACCCATGCCGATGCCGTTAAAATAGAGGGAGGCCTCGAACGGGCGGAACTTGTGGAACATCTGTGCAGCAACGCAATTGCCGTCATGGGCCATGTGGGGCTCATGCCCCAATCGGTTCGCTCCGAAGGGGGCTATATCGTCCAGGGACGTGACGAAACGAGTTTCGCGAAAGTCATCAAGGATGCCAAAGCGATCGAAGCCGCCGGCGCGTTTGCACTGGTTGTCGAGGGTGTAACGCCTGATCTGGGGCGTGCGGTGACCAAGGCAGTCTCGATTCCGGTCATCGGCATCGGTGCCGGAAAGGATACCGACGGACAGGTACTCGTATGGTCCGACATGCTGGGCTTTTTCGAAGCCTTCAAACCCAAATTCGTCAAACGCTATATGAATGGGGCAGAAGCGGTGAGAGAAGCAGTCGGAAAGTACGCCGAAGAGGTGAGAAACGGCATTTTTCCAGCGGAGGAGCACTGCTACAAATGAATGAAGAGTTAAGAATGAAAAATGAAGAGTTGAAGGAAGTCGCTTCGCTCCCTTTGATTTTCAATAGTAGCTGGCATCCTATACTGTTCACTGTTC
>NZ_JAOZPV010000009.1:21750-27088 GCF_029932565.1 Hydrogenimonas sp. | reverse complement strand
ACTGTTCACTGTTCCATCAGCAGAGGCCCGCTGCCGCGAAGTAAGCCGTGCCAGCACGGCGGCCCCGCTGCCAAAGCGGACTCAGCGTCAGCGTAGCCACGGCGGTTTCGCCGGTGTGGTGTGTTTGCCGGAGGCAAGATAGATGGAACGGATGGTCGAGATCGAAAAATTCGATTACGAAAACAGTTATGAAGCCTCCCTGCGGCCTTCCAGATGGGACGAATATATCGGGCAGGAGAAGATCAAAAAGAATCTGCAGGTCTTTATCGAAGCGAGTAAAAAACGTACCGAAGCCCTCGATCACGTCCTCTTTTTCGGCCCTCCCGGTCTCGGAAAAACAACGCTGGCCTACCTTATCGCCTCGGAAATGGAGAGCCAGATCAAAGTGACCGCCGCACCGATGATAGAAAAGAGCGGGGACCTCGCAGCGATTCTCACCAATCTCGAAGAGGGTGATATTCTTTTCATCGACGAAGTCCACAGGCTTTCGCCGGCGATCGAAGAGATTCTCTACCCTGCAATGGAGGATTACCGCCTCGATATCATCATCGGCAGCGGCCCGGCGGCCCAGACGATCAAACTCGATCTTCCCCGTTTCACGCTCATCGGTGCCACGACCCGTGCGGGCATGATCTCCAATCCTCTGCGGGAACGGTTCGGCATGCATTTTCGGATGCAGTTCTACGAAAGCAGGGAGCTCGCTAAAATCGTCCGGCAGGCTGCGGAGAAACTGGACAAGCCGTGCGACAGTGATGCCGCTTTGGAGATCGCCAGGCGCAGCCGCGGCACACCGCGCATCGCATTGCGCCTATTGCGGCGTGTGCGCGATTTCGCCGAAGTGGAGAACGAAACGGTTATCCACCTCGAACGGACAAAATTCGCACTTGATCAGCTCGGTGTCAATGAAGAGGGATTCGACGAACTCGATATCAAACTTCTGCGCCTTCTGATCGAAGCGCGCGGCAAACCCCTGGGACTCAGCACGATCGGTGCAGCCCTCAGCGAAGACGAGGGAACGATCGAGGATGTCATCGAACCCTATCTCCTGGCCAACGGCTACATCGAGCGCACGGCAAGAGGACGCATCGCGACACCGAAAACCTACGAGCATTTCAAACTTTCACCAAATCTGCAGGGTGGATTATTGTGAAACCCCAGTATTTCATCATTCTGCTTCTATTGATCTCGTGCTATTTTGTCTATCAGGTGTTCCATCCATTCATGCAGAATATCGCCATCGCAATCCTTCTGATGTTCGCGACTCTCGGTATCTCCAAACCATTCTGGAACCACTTTTCCAAACGGTGGCAGGTCAGTGCCGTCATGACTCTCCTGCTGGGTATCATGTTTTTCGCTCCTCTCGTCTATATGATCAATGCCATCGCGATTATGGTGACCCATATCGATCCTATTGCCATTCACGAACTGGTCGTCAAGACGGCCAACTATCTTCAGTCGATTTCGCTGCCGACCGAGCTGCTCTCACGATTCGGCATCGATCTCGACTCCGTCAACAGTGCGATCACCAACATATTCAGCGAAGAGAACATCAGCAAATACATCAAAAACACGATCGCCTTCCTGGGCTCCATGGCGGCCCACAGTGCCGTCTTTTTCAAAGATATGGTATTGATACTCATCTTCTATTTTTTCGCCTTTTTGTATGGTGAACAGATCGGTCATGCCGTCAAACGTCTGCTTCCTCTCGATACAGCGCAGACACAGCTGCTTTTCAATGAGCTGCACAACTCAATGGGTGTTGTCTTTTTCTCCATTCTGGCCACAGCCATTTTCGAAGGCACACTTTTCGCCATCATTGTTCTCTATTTCGGGCTCGATGCCATATTGCTGGGGATCCTTTACGGATTCGCCTCGCTCGTGCCCGTCGTCGGCGGCGCACTGATGTGGGTCCCCACATCCATCTATCTGTGGGTCACCCAGGGGGGAACGCAGGCCATCATAATGGCGCTCTATTCGATTGTCGTCATTTCGATTGTCGCCGACACCTTCATCAAACCGATCATCATCAAGGAGATCGACCACAAAATGCTCAAAGAGACCAACGCGATCAATGAGATTCTGGTCTTTTTCTCGATTATCGCCGGATTGACGACATACGGTTTCTGGGGCATGATCATCGGTCCTGCGATCACGACCGTTTTCATCGCCATTCTGAAACTCTACGAACAGTTTCAAAACCAATCAAAAACAACACTAAAGGAATTGACATGAAAAAACTTCTACTCTGGATACTCACGTTTTCTGCACTCTTTTTTCTGCCGCTTTCGGCCGAAGAGAGACCCAGCGTGAACATGCTGACATTCGAACTGAAAGCAGAGGGGGAGCCGACCCTGCATATCAAAGAGGAGCCCAACGGCATATCGATCAACGAGTACAAAGGGAAAGTGGTACTGCTCAACTTTTTCGGCAAACACTGCAAATGGTGCATGAAAGAGATTCCCCACCTGGTCGATATTCAAAAAGAGTTCAAAGAGAAGTTTCAGGTCATAGCCATCCATGCCCAGCAACCGATGACGCCGGGCGAACGCCATATGCTCGATAAAAAACTGCATTTCAACTATCCGATATACGAATACTCCGACAACCCCGATTTTGTCCAGTATATTGCCCATCGTGCGACTTGGGAAGGAGGTCTGCCTTTCTCAATCATCTTCGATCAGAACGGCAGCGCGGCAAAAATCATACCCGGATATGCCCCGAAAGAGGATCTCGAAAAGATTATCGAGGTTTTGACGAAACAGCCGTAGCCCGTTTCGCGAGCACACCATAACCGGCGATGCCGATTATGATCATGGCAAGCGACAGAAGCTGCCCCATCGTCATCCAGCCGCAGCAGACAAACCCGATCTGGATATCCGGCTGACGCCAGAATTCGGCGATGAAGCGTGCAAAGCCGTAAAATATGGCATAGAGAGCGATCAGCTCTCCTTCGAATCTCTGCCGTTTTCGATACAAAAAGAGGATCGATCCGACAACGATCCCCTCGAGCACGGCTTCGTACAATTGCGAAGGATGCCGAAGCGTATGATTGACATAGATGCCCCATGGAACCTCCGTAACGCGGCCGACCAGTTCCTGATTGAGAAAATTGCCGATACGTCCGAAAACGTATCCGATCGGCACGCTGATCGCCACGAGGTCCATCCACATCCAGAATGAGGTGTTCGTTTTACGGATGAAGAGCCATGTCGCCAGCAAAAAACCGATGACAGCACCATGGTAACTCATACCGCTGATGCCGGTAAAAGTGCCTCCCTGAAAGGGGTTGAATATCTGCCATGGATGGGTCAGGTAATAGAGTGTATGCGGGTCGTAAAAGAGAATATAGCCGAGCCTCGCACCGACGATCACGCCGATCTCGACGTAAATAAAAAAACTCTCCAGCGTTTTGTCGTCGATCGGGTAGCGATCCCGTTTGACATACCATTTGGCAGCGTATAGCGCCGTAACGAGCGCCAAGACGTACATGATGCCGTACCAATGGACTTTGAGGGGCCCGATCGTGAAGGCGATGGGATCGAACTGTCCATAGATATGCTGCCAGAACTCCACGGATCACTGCTCTTTCGAGAAAATCAGGCGATGCTCGTCGTCGAAAATCTGCAGGTGACCTTCTTCATCGAAATTCCACCATTTAGTCCCATGAAACATCGTGAAAAGCTTTCGCTCCAGATCACCCTGCGGCCCCATGCAATATTTCCGCGTCGAACCGATCGGACCAAACGAGATCGTTGTCGATGTCAATTCGCTCTTTCCGAAGTATTGATTGCATCCGCTGAAACCCGAGATCCTTCCGCTCTTTTCAAAACGGATCGTCGCGGGATATTTCAGTGTGATCGTTTCGTTATCGTACATCTCGAGACGCCATGTCGTATCGTAGAGTTGTTCTTCGCAGGGTACATGGTTTTGCTGTATATTACCCACGGCGCATCCTTCCACAAAAAAGAGTACAAGGGTCGTCACTATCGAAAATAATACGTTACGCATGAGACTCCTCTAATGCTTCGGCGATCAGCTCAATCGGATTTTTAAAGACCGCTTTGCTGTCGGCCTGATAGAGGGCATTGCTCAGCTGCATGCGGCAGGCACTGCATTCAGCCGCGACCACGTCGGCACCTGTGGCGTCGATCATTGCCGCTTTCGGTTTGCCGGCTGCTTCGGCAAGATGGAACTTTTCGGTCTGAATCGTCACACCGCCGAAACCGCAGCAACGGTTCGGATCGCTCATTTCGGCGAACCGGTAGTTTTGCTGAATCAGATTGCGCGGTTCCCTGTAGATACCCTGGACTTTTCTGGCATGGCAGGGATCGTGATAGGTGACAAGCATGTCGCTCCTTATCCCGCGTTCCTGCAACAGCTCAGATAGCTTCGTATGGTTGGCAAGCCACTCTGTCGCCATGAAAATCTTTTCGTTCAGCTTTTCGGCCCGAACCGCCCACTCCTCTTCACCACGATTTCGGAAAAAGAGGGCCCAGTCGTGCTTGATCATCGCCGAACAGGTCGCCTCGGGTACGATGATTGCATCGACATCGTCGATAAATCGTTCAAAATATTCGATATTCTGTTTTGTCAACACTTCGACAGTTCGAAAATCGCCTGTAAAATAGGCCGGTGCCGCACAGCACTTCTGCTCCTTGGCGAAAAAGACATCGATTTCAAGCGCTTTGAGTATCTTCACGAGGCCATGGCCGATACCGGTGTAGTTGTAATTGGCCAGACAGCCTATAAAGATGGCCACACGCCCTTTGCCGCCATGGTCGAGGTTCTCTTTGTAAGAGTTCAGGACGCTCGTACTCGCCATGCTAGGCAGCAGCCGGTCCTTCTTGATGATCGGCAGATTGAAACGGGGGGTCAGACCGCCGTACTTGTCGTTGCTCTGCACGGCACACGATTTGAACACATAGCCGAGTTTGCTGGCGACATCCATGATCTTTCGATGACGCAGCAGGAAGAAGAAGAGGCGTTTGAACCAGGCGATGCCGTACTTGTCCGCAATCTCTCTGCGCACCTCTTCGATGACCATATCGGTCGGCAGATCGTTGGGACAGACGTCAACACAGTTTGTGCAGAGAAAACAGCTTTCGAAAATATCCTTCGCCGTTCTGTCGAGCTCCAGCTCGCCCCGCTCATGCGCTCCCAGCAGATCGATGAAACCACGTGGACTTGTCACTTCGTCAGCATGGACGTTATGGATGGTACAAACCGGAATACACTTCCCGCACTTGATACAGGCGTCGCTGACCGATGTGTAGTTGAACACGCTACTTCTCCCGATGGAGGCGGCAAAGCCGCATCCAATATTTTTCACTTTTCACTT